>CAZBGV010000015.1:0-49608 GCA_964491485.1 uncultured Woeseiaceae bacterium
AGATGTTTTTTGGTGCCGGAGAGAGGACTCGAACCTCCGACCCACGCATTACGAATGCGTTGCTCTACCAACTGAGCTACTCCGGCCCCCGCGATCCGTTCCCGGGACGTGCGGCCCGGATCGGGCCGTCCGCGGGAACGCGGCTGCGGATTGTACCGGTTTGCTCCGGGTTTTGCCGCTGCCTGCGAGCAGGCCGCCCGCCGCAACTCACCTCGCGCGGGCGTCGGGCGGAGCGCTTCAGCCGGGCGAGCGGTCGCGGACCCGGATCAGCACCTCCACGCTTTCCTGCTCCGTGCCGGGCGGCAAGGGCGGCAGGTCCATGATCCGTACCTGGTCCTCCGGGATGTCGCTGAGCTCCCCGGTCTCGACGTGATAGAAGTGGTGGTGGGCGTGCGTCGTGGAATCGTAGTACTTGCGGTCGGGGTCGACGGTCAGCTCGCGGACGAGCCCGCATTCGCTGAACAGCTTCAACGTGTTGTAGATCGTGGCCTTGGAGACGCGACTCCCCGCGGCCCGCAGGCGGTCCAGGATCTGGTCGGCGGACAGGTGCTGCGCGCGCTCCAGCAGCACCGCCGCGACCTCGAGCCGCTGGGGCGTCGGTTGCACACCGTGGCGGGTCAGCTTCTCCTGCAGGTCCTCAGGAGTCATGGGGCGGGCCCTTTCCGTATCTCTCATCGAATCAACCGGTTGCCGAGTATAGACCAACTCGCGCGACAAAATCTCCCTGCGCCGCCGCGGCACCGGGCGCGGCGGCGCTCCCGAAACCGTGCAAATCGCCCGGAAATGGCGCTGCCACGGGCGGTCGCGGCGCCCTATTCTCGCCCTTCGCCACCGTCCGGACAGGGAGGTCCGAGATGCGGAGCAAGAGGACGTGCCGCGCCTTCAGCCTGTACGAGCTGGTCATGACGCTCGCCATCGCCGCGCTCGTGCTCACCGTCGGCGTCCCGTCCTTCGGCGGGCTGCTCGCCGACAAGCGCCTGCGCGTCGAGTCCGACGCCCTGTTCCACGCCTTTCACCTGGCCCGCAAGGTCTCGATTGCCCGGCGCCGCGTGGCCTCTCTCTGCCCGAGCGGCGACGGTACGAGCTGCGCGCCCGGCACCGACTGGTCGGCCGGCTGGATCCTGTTCGTGAACGACGATCGGGACGATCCGCCGCGGCGCGACTCCGGCGAGCGGCTGCTCGTCACGCACCGGGTGGACGACCGCGTGCGCATCGCCGCCAACCGCCGCGGATTCACGCTCCGTTCCACGCAGCTGCGGGCCACCAACGGCACGCTCATCGTCTGCGATCGCCGCGGGCGCGCGCCGGCCCGCGCCGTGGTGGTGAGCTACACGGGCAGGCCGCGGGTGGCGCGCCAGGACGCGCGCGGCGACGCTTACACCTGTCCGGATTAAGTCAAACGGGTCGGCGCAGTGCTACCGCTCGTCGTCAGGTGCGGCCCGCTCGTCGGAAAGGATCGGGGTCCCTGCACAGCGACAGTATATTCGCGGCATGCAGAAGTGCACACAGCTGGGCTTCACCCTTTACGAGCTCCTGATCACGGTGCTGATCGTTGCAATCGTGCTCTCGATCGGTGTGCCGAACCTCGGCGAGTTCACGCGCAACAGCCGTGTGACCGGCCTGGCCAACGACCTGCACGGCAGCTTCTATCTCGCACGCTCGGAGGCGGCACGCGCGAAGCTGCCGGTCACGATCTGCGCGAGCGCGGCGCCGTTTGGCGCCGCCGCGTGCAACGGAGCGGGCTTCGACGACGGCTGGATCGTCTTCGTCGACGCGAACGGCAACGGGGTCCGCGATGCCGCCGGCGACAACGTGCTCAAGGCCTTCCCTCCCGCGCACGACACGATCCATATCCATGCGAGCGGCAAGAAATTCACCTTCGCGGCAACCGGCCTCGGAATCGAAGGCACGCCCTTCATCGCAATGATCTGCGATCAGCGCGGCAATACGATCGCTCCCGGCGGGGATTCCGCGGCGCGGCGCATCGTGGTGTCGCCGATCGGGCGCTCCACCATCATCAAGAGCATCACCGCAATCGACGCATCCATCGCCGCCTTCGACGGCGACGACCCGCTGGACGTGACGTGCGACTGAACGCGCGGCACAGGAGTCACGCAATGCATCGCCCGGCAGGAACGATCGACAGAACCGCGGCCGGCTTCTCGCTGATCGAAGTGCTGATCGCGCTGATCGTCATGTCGGTCGGGATGCTCGGCATCGCCGGGCTCTATGTGCACGGCATGCAGGCGGGCCGCACGTCCCTGTTCCGCCACCACGCCGTCGCTTTGGCCGGCGACGTCGCCGACCGCATCCGCGCGAACCCGCTCGGCAAGGGCGCGTACAACGATAACGGACCGGTCACGATGGCACCGGGAACGCTGTGCCTCACGGCCCCGTGCAGCCCCGCGGACATGGCGGCGAACGACATCTGGGCCTGGGACCAGCAGGCGCGAGGCACGCTGCCCGACGGCGACGTCGTCGTCAGCTACACGGCGCCCGCGGGCGCGGGCGAGCCGGCGAAGTACGAGGTCACGATCAACTGGAGGGAGGCCGGCCAGGACCCGCCGCCCTTCTACAAGGTCGTGTTCCCTGTTTTCGAGCCCAAACCCTGAGGCACTCGATGAGCGCGCGCGTACTCGATCGACCGGCTGCAGCGAATCGCCAGGGGATTGCGGGCGTCACGCTCGTGGAGCTCATGGTCGCGCTCGCGATTGGTTCGTTCCTCATCATCGGGGCCGTCAAGATCGCGACCAACAGCCGGCACGCCTTCCGCGTGAACGAGTCGATCGCGGCCGTGCAGGAGACCGCGCAGTTCGCGCTGGATACCCTCGAGGCCGACCTGCGCATGGCCAGCAACTGGGGCATGCTGAGCCGCGCCGATGCCATCCAGGGGCGCTGGATCTCGGACTCCGATCCGGATCCGCTGGGCGTGCTGCCGACCGCGGGCATCGCGTGCGGCGCCGAATGGGCGCTCAATCTCGTCACCCCCATCGAAGGCAGCGACAACGACTACACGCTGCCGGGCGCGTCGTGCGCCGCCGAAGGCGGTGAGCAGCCGCAGTCGGACACGCTCACGGTGCGGAGAGCGGCGCAGGACGTGCCGGCAGCGCTCGCCGACGGCCGTCTTTACGTGCAATCCACCCGCACCCAGGGGCAGCTTTTCTCGGACGGCACCGTTCCGGCCGGTTTCGATCCGACGAGCACGGATTCGGAATCCCACGCGCTGATCGTGAACACCTACTACGTGGCCGCCGATTCCGAGCTGATCCCCGGCGTGCCTGCGTTGCGCCGCAAGACGCTGACCGAAAGCGGCGGCGTTCCCGTGGTCCAGGACCTCGAAGTCGCGCCGGGCGTCGAGAACCTGCAGGTGCGTTTCGGCGTGGACATCAACCAGGACAACGCGGTCGACCAGTACGTCGATCCCGACGACCCGCTTCTCGCCAATGCCTCGACGCGTGTGCTGACCGCGCGGATCTGGATCCTGGTGCGCGCCATCGATGCCGAGACCGGCGTCGAGAATCCGCCGACCTACACGGCAGGGAACGTAACGGTGAACACACCCGACGACAGTTTCCGGCGCCTGCAGGTATCGAAGACGATCCTGCTGAGGAACGCACGCTCTTGACGGACAACGCCATCATGCCGCAATCGACTCCTCATCGCACTTTCACCGGGCGCCAGCGCGGCGCCGCGCTGATCGTCGGCCTGATACTGCTGGTCGTCGTCACGGTGCTCGCCATCTCCGGAATGAACACGGCGACGACCGAGCTCGCGATCGCGCGCAACGACCAGAGTTTCGAATATGCGTTCCAGGCGGCTGAAACGGGCCTGGAACGAGCCCTGTCGCGCAGCTATTTCGAGACGACTTCGACGCCCCAGGCATTGCCGCGCTACGACATCACCTCGAGCAACTACTCGGTCAATACCCAAATCCGCTTCGAGAACACGACGATCGTGCCCGACAAGGCTTTCAGCCTGGGCAGCGGCATGGCGGCGTATCACTTCGTCGCCGAGGCATCTGCCCAATCGACGCGGGTTGCCGATGGTGCCACCAACGATCGTGACGCGTCCGCCCGCCATACCCAGGCGTTCTACGTCGTCGGCCCCGGATCGCCGTCGCTCTGATGCCGCGCATCAGGGGAGCTCACGCCATGTTCAGATCGCACCGCACCGTTCTCGCCATCCTGCTGCTCGGCCTGGCCCTGCCGGCGGCCGCCGATTTCACAGTCGTCACGGAAGCGTATGAAGTCGCGCTTTCCGACCTGCGCCTGCCGGGCGCGACGAACGGCACGCTCACGTTCCGGGAATGCCGCAAATGCGACTACCGCACCGTGCGCGTAACGGCGGCCACGCACTATGCGGTAAACAACGAAGCGCTGACCCTGGAAGGTTTTCGCAAGGCCGTCGCGGATGTACGGAACCCGTCCGACGTCACCGTCACCGTGGAGCACCACCTCGAGTCCGACACGATCACCGGGCTCGAGGTGTGGTTCTGACACGGGGAGGCAGCGGGAAAGGAATCGCTATGAGCACCCTGACGCGCAGGATCACCCAGGTGGCCGCCGGCGCGCTGCTGGCACTGGCCGCAGTCGCCCCGCCGGCCCTCGCCGACGATACGGAGCTGATGCTGCTCATCCCCGACGTCACCGTCCGACCGAACATCCTGTTCATGCTGGACACCTCGGGCAGCATGACGAGCCAGGTCAGCACCAAGACCCCGTATGACCCTGACACCGTGTACCCGGTGAGCAACGAGTGCAGCCCGGACGCGATCTACTGGACGGATGTCGACGTCGTGCCGAGCTGCACCTCCGGGCAACAGGTCGCGAAGACCGCGTTCCAGTGCGCTTCAGCGGCAAACCCGCTGCGCGGCATCGGCAGCTACACGGACACGATGGTCCAGCGCCGCGCGACGGCCGATCCCGACGTGTTCCGCTGGCAGGAGCTCAAATCCGGCGTCAGCGACGGGACCGTGGAATGCATGGCCGATTCCGGCATGCACGGTGCCGGCACCGCGGGCGAGGTCTACGCCTCCAATGACGACGAGGACCAGAGCGCCAGCGGCTTCAGCAGCGACGAGGCGCGCGAGCTTTCCTGGGGCAGCGCACCGGCGACGGTCACGTACACGGTCTACGACGGCAATTACCTCAACTGGAAGAATTCCACCGCCACCGCCAGCATCCGCAAGATCGACATTCTGAAGGCGGTGACCAAAGCCGTGCTGAATTCGGTATCGGGCGTGAACGTCGGCATCATGCGCTTCAACGGCAACGAAGGCGGCATCGTCATCAAGGCCATGCAGGATCTCGATGCCAACCGCGATGCGATCTTCACGACCGTCGGCGGCCTTCCCGCGCAGGGCAATACGCCGCTCGCCGAGTTCATGTACGAAGGCGCGCTCTACTGGCGCGGGCAGACGCCGCACTACGGCTTGAACCACGCCGCTGCCGACCCCGACGCGCTCGACGCTGACGGCACGTACCGGGCGCCCGAAACGCAGATGTGCGCCAAGAACTTCAATATTCTCATCTCGGACGGCCTGCCGAACGACGACAATGAGGAAGCGCCCACCCTGGCCGCGCAGGATCTGCCGAATTTCGGCGTGTGCGACGGCGGCACCGGGGACGGCGAGTGCCTGGACGACATCGCGGAATACCTCGCCACGACGGACATCGACGGCAACTCCGGCAACGGCGATCAGCTCGTCACGACGCACACCATCGGCTTCGCCGCGGACATCCCGATTCTCGACCAGACCGCGGCGGATTCCGGCGGGCGCTACTTCCAGGCAGACGATTTCGAGACGCTGACGACCGCGCTGCTCAACATCTTTTCCGACATCACCAAGCGCTCCCTCTCGTTCACCGCGCCCGCGATTGCCGTCAATTCCTTCAACCGCACGCAGAACCTGAACGATCTCTACATCTCGGTGTTCGAGGCGCAAACGAACGTGCATTGGCCGGGCAACCTGAAGAAATACCGGGTCGCGCCGGTCAGCGGCCAGATGCAGATCGTGGATGCCAATGACCAGCCCGCAGTCGATCCCGCCACCGGCTTTTTCCGCGACGCGGCACAGAGCCTGTGGACCGATACGGGTCCCGACGGGGCGGACGTGACCGCCGGCGGAGCCGCCCACGAGGTGCCTGCCCCGGGTTCGCGCAAGCTGTACACGAACAACGGTACGGCCAATGCGCTCGAGGAAATCCTCACCTCGACGTTTACGGAAGGGGCGCTTTTCGGTCTCACGGGTGCCGCGGGCGAGCCGACCGTTGCGGACCTGATCGACTGGATGAAAGGCCGCGACGTCCGCGACGAGGATCTCGACAACGACACCACGGACGCGCGCAACGCGATGGGCGATCCGCTGCATTCGCAGCCCGCGTCGGTCGTTTACGGCGGCAGCCAGACCAATCCCGAGGTCGTCGTGTTCGTCGGGACCAACGACGGTTACCTGCACGCCTTCGACGGCGACACCGGCCGGGAGCTGTGGGCGTTCGTCCCGAGGGAGCTGCTGGGCGACATGAACCGGCTGTTCTTCGACCCGGCCTCCAATTTCAAGCACTACGGTATCGACGGCAGCGTCGTCCCGGTCGTTTTCGACGAAGACAACAACGGAGTCATCGA
The DNA here is from genome assembly GCA_964491485.1 of uncultured Woeseiaceae bacterium. Classification (GTDB taxonomy): domain Bacteria; phylum Pseudomonadota; class Gammaproteobacteria; order Steroidobacterales; family Woeseiaceae; genus IDS-8. The sequence goes on from CAZBGV010000015.1 coordinate 6,625, forward strand.
CGGCGCCAACGACTTCGTTTATCTCATTTTCGGAATGCGCAGGGGCGGCTCGAGCTACTACGCGCTCGACGTGACCGACAAGAACTCGCCCGACCTCCTCTGGGTGAGCCGGCTCCCGGAGTTCGGCCAGACGTGGTCCACACCCGTGATCGCCCGCGTCGATACGGACGACGACGACTCGACCAGCGCGAAGCACGCGCGCGTCCGGGATGCCGTCGTGATCGTCGGCGGCGGCTACGACCCGGTCCACGACACGCCGGCGGCTCCGACCGGCGCGGACGGCCTCGGTACCGGCATTCACATGCTGGACCTGTTCAGCGGGAATCGCATCTGGTGGGCCGGCCCGAGCAGCTCGGCAGCCGACCTCAAGTTCCCGTCGGGTGTGACCCCGCGCGCCTTCCCCAGCCAGGTCCGGGTCGTCGACATGACCGGCGACGGCTTCGCCGACCGCATGTACGCTGCCGACGTGAGCGGGCGCATCTGGCGGTTCGACATCACCAACGGGAACCCGAGGAACAGCCTGGTCACCGGCGGCATCATCGCCGATCTCGGCACCCCCGGCGCGACCGAGAGTGCCGCGCCGGTTCCGCGGCGCTTCTACAACGCCCCGGACGTCGCGATCTTCAACGATCCGAACCAGGGACAGCGCTTCATCTCGATCAGCATCGGCAGCGGCTACCGCGCGCATCCGCTGAACAAGAACGCGAACGACATGTTTTTCTCGGTTCGCGACGCCAACGTGTTCAATCGCCTCACGCAGGAGGCATACAACGGTTACGACGTGACGACCGTGGACGATCTCGTCGATGCCACGACCACGAGCGGGCCGGTGACGATCGGTCCGGAAAAACGCGGCTGGAAATTCGCGTTGCCCGATGCGCAAGCCGTGCTTTCGGACTCGGTGACCTTCAACGATTCGGTGCTGTTCGTAGGGTTCTCACCCGACGAGAACACGAACAACCCCTGCCAGCCCAGTGCCGGCCGCAACGTCCTGTACCAGGTGAACGTGGTCAACGGTGACTTTGCGGTAAACAACCTGGATTCTCCCGTCGATGACGACAGCACGGAGAACGCGGTCGAGATCGCGCAGGGAGGCATCGCGCCGTCTCCCTCGGTGCTCTTCCCCGGCTCTGCCGTCGCGGATTGCGAGGGTGCCGAATGCTCGGCGCCGCCGATCTTCTGCGTCGGCGCGGAATGCTTCCAATCGGGCTTCCCGAACAATCCCGTCAGGACGCTGTGGACACAGGACGGGATCGAATAGCTGCCTTGCGAGGTCGAACGGACATGGCCCTGAGAAATCGCCAGCGTGGCGTCACCCTGCTCGAGCTGATGATCGTCGTCGTGATCGTCGGCATCCTCGCGAGCATCGCCTATCCCAGCTACCGCCAGCACGTGCAGCGGGCGAAGCGCACCGAGGCGATGTCCGCGCTCCTGCAGATTGCCACGGAGCAGGAGCGCTATTACCTGAGCAACAACACCTACGCAGATAGCCTGACCGCCCTCGGCTTCGCCTCCGACCCGTTCACCACCGAGACCGGCACCTACCGGATTGACATCACCGACGCCGACGCCGACACCTACATCGCGACGGCGACTTATCTGGTGGGCGACGACGAAGGGGCGAAGTGCGGGACGTTCTCGATCGACGCGACCGGCGCCAAGACCTCCGACCCGAACGCCGACTGCTGGACCAGCACCCGGTAGGAGCGCGCACCGCGCGCGACCCGCTGATCGAGGCCGCCCGCCTGGCGGCGGGCTCTGGGCGCAACTCAGCACCGACCCGTAGGAGCCCGCCATGCGGGCGACACGACCACTATCGCCCGCCTGGCGGGCTTCTACGCGTTGATCGAGCGCTGGCGGCCCGACAGGAACAGCGCGTCGATGATCAGCAGGGCGGCGCCGATCGTGATCGCCGAATCCGCGACGTTGAACGACGGGAACGGCCAGCCCACGATCAGCACCTGCACGAAATCGACGACGTGCCCCACCCGGATGCGGTCGATGACGTTGCCGAGCGCGCCGCCGAGCACCAGCGCGAGCCCGGCGGACAGCACGGCCTGGCCGGCCGCCCGCAGCCGCCACAGCCACACGACGATGACGCCGCTGATCACCACCGCAAGCGTGATGAACAGCCAGCGCTGCCAGCCGGAAGCGTCCGCCAGGAAGCTGAACGCCGCGCCTTCGTTCCTCTGGTGCGTGATGTTGAGGAAAGGCAGGATCCGGATCTGCCCGTACAGCGGCACATACTTCACGATCGCCCATTTCGTGACCTGGTCCAGCAGCATGACCGTCAGTGCCACGTAGAGCCAGATCGCGAACGGCGCGCGCAGGCGCGGTGTCTTGTCAGGCGCGTTGCTCAACATCCCCTCTCGCTCAAAAGCTCTTTCGCCCTGGCCGCGTCGCGGTGCATCTGTTCGATGAGCGCTTGCTCGTCATCGAACTTTTCTTCGCTTCTCAGGCGGGCAATGAAATCGACGTGAATGTAACGTCCGTAAATCGACTCGTCAAAATCGAAGATGTGCACCTCGAGCAGCGGCTTGGTACCGCCGAACGTGGGCCGCGTGCCGACACTCGCCACCGAATCCAGCGGCTCGCTCGCGAGCCCGCGCACGCGCGTGGCGAAGATTCCCATCACGGGACTCTGCCGGCGCCGCAGGTCGACATTGGCGGTGGGGAACCCGAGTTTTTTCCCCAGGTTGTCGCCGTGCACGACTTTGCCGGACATGCTGTACGGGCGTCCGAGCAGGCGGGCGGCACGCTGCAGGTCCCCGTTCCACAGCGCCTCGCGGATCGCGGTGCTGCTCACCCGCTCGCCGTCGACGACGATGCTCGCGAGCTGGTGTACCTGGAAATCCAGCGCGGCGCCGGCGCGGCGCAGCTCGGCCACCGTTCCCTCGCGCCCGGCGCCGAAGCGGAAATCGTCGCCGATCACGAGGTGGCGCACGTTCATCGCGTGCACCAGCAGCCGCCGGATGAAGTCGTCGGCCGGCATGCTGCGCATGCGCTGGTCGAAGCGCGGGCAGAAGAACAAATCGATCCCGGCTGCCGCGAGCGCCTCGAATTTCTCGCGAAAGCGCATCAGGCGCGCCGGCGGCCGCGCGGGCGCGAAGAATTCGCGCGGCGTCGGCTCGAAGCTCATCACGACAGACGGCAACGCGTCCCGCTCCGCGAGCGAACGCACCTTGTCGAGCAACTTCACGTGCCCGAGATGCAGCCCGTCGTAGGAACCGATCGTCGCCACGCTGCCGCGCGCGACACATTCGAACGGAAACTCATCCGGTCTCCGGACCAGGCGCATCCGCTCAGCCCTCGATCCGGTGCAAGACGGCTTTACTCCTCATCCGCGGCATTCTACCGGCGCCGGCTCATTGGCGCCGCAGCCGCAAGGCGGAGAACCGCAGCCCGAGCAGCCACAGCACGCCGAAGTACACGACGCTCCCCGCCGCGACTTCCATGCCGAGCCACAGCGAACGCAGGGCCAGCCCGCTCTCGAGCCACCAGCCGAGCGGCCGGCCGATGGCGGCGAGCAGCAGCACCATGGCCGCGCTGGCGGCGAGCACCCGCGCCAAAAACGGCACCCAGCCCCGCTCTCGTCCGAGAATGCCCTCGGCGCGCAGGCGGCCATAGAGCAGCGCCGCATTGACCAGCGCCGCCACGGACACGGCCAGCGCGAGCCCGACGTGAGTCGCGACGAACCCCGCCCGCGTGAGCCACCACGCCAGCAGCACGCTCAGCACGAAATTCACGGCAAGTGCGACCAGCCCCATTTTCACCGGTGTCCGTGTATCCTCGCGCGCGAAATACGCGGGTGCCAGGATCTTGACGAACGAGAACCCGATCAGCCCGAGCGCGAACGCCTGCAGGCTGAGCGCGGTGAGCTCGACGTCGGTCGCCGTGAATTCGCCGCCGTAGTACACCGTTGCCGTGAGCGGCTCGGCGAGCAGGATGAGACCCAGCGCGGCCGGCACCGAAATCAGGGTCACGATGCGCAGCGACCAGTCGACCGTGTGGGCGAACGCGGCAATCGAGGCGGCGGCGTACTGGCGCGAAAGGTACGGCAGCGTGACGGTGGCGAGTGCGATGCCGAACATCCCCAGCGGGAACTCCATCAACCGGTCGGAGTAATACAGCAGGCTGATCTTGCCGACATCGAGCATGGACGCGATGATGCCGCCGATCAGCACGTTGATCTGTGCCACCGAGGAACCGAAGATCCCGGGCAGCATCAGCTCGGCAATGCGCCGCACGCCCGCGTGAGCCGGCTGCCAGCGCGGCCTGGGTATGGCGTGGATCTTCGCGAGGAAGGGCAACTGGAACAGCAGCTGGACGACCCCTGCGAGGAAAACGCCGTAGGCGAGGGCCATCCCGGGTTCCTCCAGCCGGGGAGCGAGCCACATCGCGGCGGCGATCAGGACGACGTTCAGTATGACGGGCGTGAAGGCCGGCGCGCCGAAGCGTCCATAGGTGTTGAGGATCCCGCCGGCAAACGCCGTCAACGAGACGAAGAACAGGTACGGGAAGGTAAAGCGCAGCATCGCGGTCGCGACGTCGAAGCGGCCATTCTCGCCGACGAAGCCCGGCGCGACGAGGAGCACGAGCAGGGGTGCCGCGATGACGCCGGCCAGCGTGACGAGGAACAGCAGCAGCCCGAAGGTGCCGGCCACGGAATCGACGAGCTCGCGCGCCTCCGCGTGCTCGTGCCGCTCCCGGTAGCGGGCCATGACGGGGACGAAGCCCTGGGAGAATGCCCCTTCCGCGAAGAAGCGCCGCAGCATGTTCGGGATGCGGTTCGCCACGATGAAGGCATCCATGACGACGCTTGCCCCGAAGTAGCGCGCGAACACCGCCTCGCGCACCAGTCCCAGCACCCGGGACAGGAGCGTCATGGCGCTGACCACGGAGGTCGAGCGCAGGAGCCGGCCGCCGGAGAGGGCCGGGCCGCGGCTGACTGCGGAAACGGAGACCCGGCCGTCGGCCGGCTGGTTGTCGGACATGCTGCGCTATCGGAAGCCAACCGGTAGTTTACCGTCCGGGTGGCCCCCGATCAGGGATTTACGCGGCGGGCGCCGCTCCGGCACGCCGTGTCGGCGCGTTGACAACGTCCCGGCGGATCAGAATAATACGCGGCTCTTCGGGCCCTGAAGCCCCACCCAGGGCTGCCCCCATCGATACGGAACGAACGAGTGGCCAACATCAAGTCAGCCAGGAAGCGCGCCCGCCAGGCGGAGCAGCGCAGGCTTCACAACATGGGGCTGCGCTCGCGCATGCGCACGCTCATCAAGAACGTGGTGAAGGCCATCGAGAAGGGCGACCGGGACGGCGCCGCGGAGGCCTACAAGAAGGCCGTTCCGGTGATCGACAGCATGACCAACAAGGGCATCATCAGCCGCAACAAGGCCGCGCGCCACAAGAGCCGGCTGAACCGGATGCTGAAGGACCTCGCAGCCGCCTGACGGCACGAAAACCTCGCCACGCGACCGCGCGCGAACCTGCCGCCGCGGCGCCCCTTGCCCGCCTGACCGCGCGACCCTCCTCGCCTCATTGCGCGGCAACGCTTCCGTAGGAGCCCGCCATGCGGGCGACCGAACCCGCCCGAAGGGGAAAGTTTCGGTCGCCCGCATGGCGGGCTCCTACGGGGCGGCCGGCGGGTACCCGTACGGCGGGTTTACGAGGGCTCCGGGGCCGATTCGGAGTCCGGGGCGGATTCCGCGTCAGCGGCGGCTTGCGCGAGCTCGCGCATGGCGGCCCGGGCCAGCTCCATGCACCCCTCGCCGGTGGCGGCGCTCACCGCGTAACAGGGTGCGCGCCAGTCGAGCTCCTCCAGCAGGTTCTCACGCACGGCTGCGCGTTCCTCCGGCGCGATGAGATCCATCTTGTTCAGCACCAGCCAGCGCGGCCGCGCCGCGAGCTCCGCGGAAAACTTTGCGAGCTCGCGCTCCACGGCGCGCACCTGCCCGGCCGGGGTCGCCTCGCCTTCCAGCGGCGCGGCGTCGACGACGTGCAGCAGCAGGTGGCAGCGCTGCACGTGACGCAGGAACTGCAGCCCCAGCCCGGCGCCTTCCGCCGCCCCCTCGATCAGGCCCGGAATGTCCGCGAGCACGAAGCTCTGCCACGGCCCGCTGCCGACCGTCACGACGCCCAGATGCGGGTGCAGGGTCGTAAAGGGATAAGCCGCCACCTTGGGCCGCGCGGCCGTCAGCGCACGCAGGAGCGTCGACTTGCCGGCGTTCGGCAAGCCCACGAGACCCACGTCGGCCAGCAGCTTCAGGTCGAGCTTGAGATGACGTGCTTCCCCCGGCGTGCCGGGCGTCGCCTTGCGCGGCGCGCGGTTCGTGCTGCTCTTGAAGCGCGTATTGCCGAACCCGCCGCGGCCGCCCTGCGCCACCTTCAGCCGCTGCCCGGCGCGCGTCAGATCGCCCAGGAGCTCACCCGTATCCACGTCGTACACCAGCGTGCCGCAGGGCACGGGGATCTCGAGGTCGCCTCCGGAACGGCCGGTCATGTTGCGCCCGGCGCCGGGTGCCCCGCTCTCCGCCCGGTAGCGCCGGGCCACGCGGAAGTCGGCGAGCGTGTTGATGCCGGGGGTGGCGACCAGGTAAACGCTGCCGCCCGCGCCGCCGTCGCCGCCGTCGGGGCCGCCGCGTTCCACGTATTTCTCGCGGCGAAAGCTCACCGTGCCCGGACCGCCGTTGCCGGCCTGGACGCGGATGGTGGCTTCGTCGACGAATTTCACGGCGGATCTGCCCGGTCTGTTTTCCGATTCGCCCCATTGTCGCCGCGCGCGGCCACAAAAAAACCCCGCGGGGCGGGCTTTTTGCGGCCGGTGCGGCGCCCGCGGCGTTACGCGGGCTCGACGCTCACGAACTGGCGGTTCTTCGCCCCTTTGGTGTCGAAGCGCACCCGCCCGTCGCGCACGGCGAACAGGGTGTGGTCGCGGCCGATGCCGACGTTCACGCCGGGATGGAACCGCGTGCCGCGCTGGCGCACGATGATGTTGCCCGCGACCACCGTCTGGCCGCCGAAAACCTTGACGCCAAGGCGCTTCGACTCGGAATCGCGCCCGTTCTTGCTGCTGCCGCCTGCCTTTTTGTGTGCCACTGCTCTCTACCCGTTCCTGCCTGGGCCGCTGTTCGACCCGGCGTGCTTCCATTCGTTCGCGCCCGGCGCGTGTTTCAGTCGTCGGCCTTCTTTTTCGCCTTTTTGGCAGTCTTTTTCGCGGTCTTCTTACCGCTCGCCGACTGCGTCGCGACTTTCTTTTTCGTCACCTTCTTCTTGCTCTTCGTCCCGGCCGCTGCCTTCGCCTCGGCGACCTCCTCCGTCCCGGCCGGAGCCGCCGACTCCGCCTCTGCGGCCTCCGGCTTCGGCTGCGCCTTTTTCGGCGCGCCGCCGATCGACGTGATCTCGACCTCGGTGTACCACTGGCGATGCGTGTGCTGCCGCAGGTAATTCACGCGGCGCTTGAACTTCGTCACGCCGACCTTGCCGCCACGGCCCTGGCGCAACACCCGCGCGCTCACCGTCGTGCCGGCGAGGAGCGGATTGCCGAGCTTCACGTCGGCGCCCTCCCCGATCAGCAGTACCTCGTCGAAGCTCACGTCGGCGCCTTCCTCGGCCTCGAACTTCTCCAGCTTCAGGCGCTGGCCCTCGGTCGCGCGGTACTGCTTGCCACCGGCGCGAAACACAGCGTACATCGTATTCAGCTCCACCACGCCGGCCGGGCGTCCACCCGAGGCCGGTGCATCAACGGGGAAAGGGCGCTGCCCGGGGGCATCAGGCCCGCCCGAGCGGGACGCCACAAAAGAGGCGGAATTCTATAGATTCGAGCGGTTCGGGTCAACGCGGCCATGGCCCCCGACGCTCCCTGTATTCAACGGCTTGGAGCCCCACGGGAATGCCCGGGGCGCGGCCCCGTCGGTCGCCAAGGAGCGACGATTCAGGCATTATCGTCCGCCATGCAAGCTGCCGAACGCGCCTCCGCTTCCCTGTCGCTCGAGGACGTCGCGCGGCTTGCGGCGCCCGACATGGCCGCCGTCGACGACCTGATCCGCGAATCGCTGAAAAGCGACGTCATGCTGGTCTCGCAGGTCTCGGAGTACATCGTCACGAGCGGCGGCAAACGGCTGCGGCCGCTGGTCGTGCTGCTCGCGGCCCGCGCGCTCGGCTACACGGGCGACGGTCACGTGCAGGCCGCCGCCATCATCGAGTTCATCCACACCGCGACCCTGCTGCACGACGACGTCGTCGACTCGTCCGCCCGCCGGCGCGGGCGCGACACCGCGAACACGGTCTTCGGCAACCAGGCGAGCGTGCTGGTCGGCGACTTCCTCTATTCCCGCGCCTTCCAGATGATGGTGCAGCTCGGGCGCATGCGCGTCATGCAGATTCTCGCCGATGCGACCAATACCATCGCGGCCGGCGAGGTGATGCAGCTAATGAACGTCCGCGACGCGGATCTTTCGGAAGCGAGCTACCGGCAGGTCATTTACCGCAAGACCGCCCGCCTGTTCGAGGCCGGCGCGCAGATCGCGGCCGTCCTCGCCGACCGCCGCGCCGGCGACGAGGAAGCGATGATCCGCTACGGCCGGAACCTCGGCACTGCCTTCCAGCTCGTGGACGACGCGCTCGACTACGGCGCCTCCCCGGAGGAGCTCGGGAAAAACCTCGGCGACGATCTCGCCGAGGGCAAGATGACGCTCCCGCTCATCTACGCCATGGAGAAGGCGGACGAAAGCGCCCGCCGCACGATCCGCGGCGCAATCGAGGCCGGGGGCCTCGAGCACCTCGCCGCGATCCGCGCCGTGATCGACGCGACCGGGGCGCTCGCCTATACCGCGGAGCGGGCCCGGCAGGCGGCCGACCTCGCCATCGAGGCGCTGGCCGAGGTGCCGGAATCGGATTACCGCCGGGCGCTGGTCGCGATCGCCGAGTTCGCCGTCCGGCGCCGCTCCTGACCCGCCGTTGACATTCCGCCGGCCGCCTCCTACGGTAGCGCTACCAATCATCGGCCGGGGGAGAAGCCATGAGCGCGAGGCAGTCGTGGACCGCGGCGGGCGTCCTCCTCCTCGCCACGCTCGCTGCCCGCGCCGCGCCGCCCGACTGCGAGGCCCTGCCGCCCGCGGCGGGGTTGCGCCAGCTCGCGGATTTCCCGATCGGCGTCGCCGTGCCCGGCCCGCCCTGGCCCAACGACCTCCTGGCGAGCCCCGGGCGGCAGGCCATCGTCGAGCGTCACTTCAGCAGCCTCACGGCCGAGAACATCATGAAAATGGCGTACCTGCAGCCGAAGCGAGGGCGCTTCGACTTCGCACACGCCGACGCGCTGGTCGACTACGCCCGGCGGCGCGACATGCTGATGCACGGCCACACGCTCGTCTGGCACCGGCAGACGCCGGACTGGCTCGGTCGCGTCGAGGGCTCGCGGGACGATTTCATCCGGCTGCTCGAAGCTCACGTGCGCACCGTCGCCGGGCATTTCGCCGGGCGCCTGGAGAGCTGGGATGTGGTCAACGAGGCGGTCGGCGACCCCACGGACGGGAAACCGCCCGACTGGCGGCGGACCGTCTGGCTCGAGCACATCGGCCCGGAGTACGTCGAGATCGCCTTTCGCGCCGCGCGCGCGGCCGACCCGGACGCCGATCTCTATTACAACGACTACGACATCTCCGGCGCCGACGGGCCGGCCAAGCTGGACCGGATCCTCGCGATGGCGGATGACTTCCTCGCCCGCCGTGTGCCCATCGACGGCATCGGCTTCCAGATGCACATCGACACGGATGCACCGGAGGGCCGCGCCATGCGCGAGGCCTTCGCGAAGGTCGTGCGGCGCGGCCTCAAGGTGCGCATCTCCGAGCTCGATATCTCGGTCAACCCATCCCGGCGCTACCAGCGCCTCACGCCGGAAACCGCCGAGCGGCAGCGGCAGCGCTACGCCGAGGTGGCGCGCGTATATAAGGAGACGGTGCCGGCGAAGCTCCGCGGCGGCATCACCGTCTGGGGCATCACCGACGGCGACAGCTGGATCCCGGATTTCCGCAAACGCCGCGACTGGCCGCTCCTGTTCGACGCAAGGTTCCGTGCCAAGCCCGCGCTGTGCGGCTTCGCGGAAGGCCTGCGGGCCGGGTCGGACCGGGCGATCGAGGCGACAGGTCTGCAATGAGCGACCAGGCGAACAGCAGGCTCGATTCGATTCCCCACGTCAGGATCGCCGAGAACGTCTCGGTAGGGGATTTCCACGAAGCGGTCCGGCCCGCCGGGCTGCCCGTGCTGCTCAAGGGCGCCGTCCGCGACTGGCCCGCCGTCCGCGCGGGCCGCGAGTCGCCGGAAGCGGCGGCGGCCTACATCCGGCGCTTCGACCGCGGCCACCCGGTCGAAACGATCCTCGGCCGACCGGAAATTGCGGGCCGCTTCTTCTATAACGAGCGGCTGGACGGGCTCAATTTCGCGCGCATGCCGGAACGCATCGGCGATACGGTCGAGCGCATCCTGAAAGCGCGCGGCCAGGCCACTCCGCCCTCCTTTTACATCCAGTCCGCCTCGATCGCGGATTACCTGCCGGGCTTCGCGGCGGAAAACGTGCTCGCGCTGCTCGAGGCGAGCGTGCTGCCGCGCATCTGGATCGCCAACCGGCTCACGGTGCAGGCGCATTTCGACCTGAGCGAAAACCTCGCCTGTTGCGTCGCGGGGAGGCGGCGCTTCACGCTGTTCCCACCCGACCAGACGCCCAACCTGTACCCGGGGCCCTTCGAGCTCACGCTCGCGGGACCGCCGGTCAGCATGGTGCGGATGGACGCGCCCGACCTCGAGCGCCATCCCGACTTCGAAACCGCCCTCGCGCACGCGCTCTCGGCGGAGCTCGAGCCGGGCGACGTCCTGTACCTGCCCTACTTCTGGTGGCATCACGTCGAGGCGCTCGAGGATTTCAACGTGCTCGTCAACTACTGGTGGAACGACGCGCCGCGCGATCTCGGATCGCCTTTCGACGCGCTGCTGCACGCGCTGCTCGCGATCCGCGACCTGCCGGAGCGCCAGCGCGCCGCGTGGCGCACGATGTTCGGTCACTACGCGTTCGGCGAGAACGGCGACCCGGTGGAGCACCTGCCGCCTGCGGCCCGCGGCTCGCTCGGCCCGCACGACCCCGCGATGCGGCAGAACATCCGCCTGCGGCTGATTGCCGCGCTGGCCCGCCAGGCCGGCCTCAAGCCGCCGCGCGGCTGACGCGCAACCCGGCGCTCCACCCGGTCCGGAGAAGTTGGAAGCCGGCTGCCGCGGGCGACGCCGGTTTGACGGCGTCGCCCGCGGTGCGCGGTTGTTGTTATTCGAAAAAGCCCCTGACGATGATGCTGTAGCGGCGATCGTTCATGAACCAGCTGCGCGGGGCCTGCCGCAGATCGTCGTCGATGATCGCCGAGGTGCGAATCGTCTCGTTCAGCAGGTTCACGCCCTGCAGCCCGACTTTCCAGTTGTCGCTGATGTTGTAGAAGATCGAGCCGTCGAGCTGGCCGGTCGCCTCGTTGATGATCGGCTGGAACGGCACGATCACGTCACGGATGGTCAGCAGGAACTCGGAGCGCCACGAATACGCGAGCCGCGCCGACCAGTTGTCGTTGTCGTAGAACGGGGCGATGTTGAACGTGTGACGTGACAGGCCCTCGAGCGGCAGCGATCCGATGTCCACCGACGTCTGGTTGCCCGCCGCGACGTCGGGATCCGTCTCCGACAGTGTGCTCTGCGGCACGTTGCTGGAATCGACGTAGGTGTAGTTTGCCGCAACGCCGAGGCCGCCGAGCCAGCCGCCCAGGAAATCGTAGGTCTGCTGGTAAGCCAGCTCGAAGCCGTCGATCTCGCCCACGTCCTTCGAGTTCACCGCCGTCGTGACGATCGCGTCGAAGCTTGCCCCGTTGTTGGTGAATGTGAGGCGCTGCACGTCGTTCGTGCGGATGTTCTTCAGCTCCTTGTGGAAAGCGGCAACGCTGAACTGCCCCACGTCCGAGAAGTACCACTCGAACGTCAGGTCGTAATTCTCCGAATCCACAGGCTTCAGCAGCGGGTTGCCGGCGTTGAAGCGCCCGACCGGCCGTCCGCCACCCGCCTCGATGTCTTCGGCGTTGGTCTGCAGGTTGATGTCGTAGTAGGCGCGCGTCAGGCCGAAGTCGGGCGGCGCCACACCCTGGAAGTAGCCGAAGCGGAACTGCACGCCGTCGGCGACTTCGAGTTTCAGATTGAGACTCGGCAGCCAGTAATCGTAGTCGAGCTCCGCCGTGAACGGCGTCATGGCACCGTTCGTGTAACGCCGTGCACCTTCCCGCACGTCGAGCGGCAGGCTGCAGAACGGGGTGGGCGATTCGCCCTCGGGCACGTCCGCGCACTCCTCCTCGGTCGAGAGATCGGCGAAGTTGAAGGTCTGGACACCGCTTGCTTCGCGCTCCGTGCGGGAATAGCGCAACCCGACGTTACCGGAGAGCGACCAGCCGTTGTCCAGCTCATTGCCGAACTCCAGCATGAAATAGGCGGCGTTGTTGGTCTCCTTGACCGGGTTGATCTCGCCCGGCAGGAACGGCGTGCCCGCGACGACTCCGGGGCGCTCCGCCAGCGGTATCCAGTCGGCGCTCGGCCAGAGCGCCTTGATCGCCTTCGCATAGGCAACCATTTCGTCGTAGTTCTCGGCCGTGTTCCCGGCGTAGTACAGCCGGCCCTCGGCCAGCGGATTGTCCGTGTCGCCGTCGAAGAAGTTGTCGAAGCGGAACACCTCGAGATTGCTCGGCGCGTTCGGATCGTCGAACCACACCGGGCCTCCGGAGCCCCAGATCTCGCTCAGGCTGCCCCAGTTGTAGCGCGAAAAGCGCGCGGTCTGGTCACGCTCCGCGAACCGGTAGCCGAACTGCATCGACTGGAGCCAGTCCTGATCGACGAACAGCCGCTCGGCGTCGATGCGGTAGGCGTCCGAAGTGCCTTCGCTCGCCTCGATGTGATCCATCGCGGCGCGGTAGAACGAGTTGTACGGATCCTCGAAGCTCTCGTGGCCCGGAGCCATGTAGGTCGCACAGGCGGCCGAAGGCGCATCCGAGCAGAGGATCGGCTCGGTGAACTCGACGTGCGGGATCTCGTCGCCGTCGAGATCGATCAGGGCGTTCTGGTAGGTCGAGCCCCAGATCGTGTTGTCGAGGTTGTCGACGGTCGACTTCACGTGCTGGTAGTCGACCGACACGGCCCAGTTGTCGCTCACGTTCCAGACGAAGTTCAGCCCGTAGTCGTCGGTCACGAACTTCTGCTTCACGTCGCGCCGCTGGTTGTTGCTCTGCAAGCCGAAAGACGGCGTGCGCGGGTCGTATGCCGGGTCAAGCGGATCGCCGTTCGGTGGGTTCTGGTCGTCCCGCCAGCCCGTCGGCCCGGTAATGAAGCCGCTGTCGAACAGGTTGGAGTCGTCGAACTCGAACCCGGTGCCCGGCACGGCCCGCGAGTCGCCCTGGTCCCGGACCACGTCCGTGGCGATTTCCACGGTGTGCTCCGTCCAGGCTTCGCGCGAGTCCGAGCGCAGGAACTGGAAGGTCGCCCCCATGTTGTCGCCGGGGCTCCGCCACTGCAACGCGGCAGAGTAGCCGTGGCGCTCGCGATCGAATTCCTGCGTGCCGACGACCGCGCCGCGCGGGAAAAAGACCTGCGCGACCGGTGTCTCGCCCCCGCCGGTGTCGATCACGTCTCCCGAGGAATACAGCGTGCGCTCCGCGAAGTTCGAGATCTGGAAGCGGTCCGCCCGCGATTTGACCTGCGAATAGACGACGCTGCCGAGGACGCCGAACTCGCCGGCGCCGGTGTCCCAGCGCGTGCTCGCGAGGAACGACCCGGTCGGCGACGACTTCTCGATGAAGTCGCTGTAGTTGTTCTCGAGCGAGAACGCGAGGATGGTGCCGCTGCTGTCGAACGGCTTGCGCGTGCGCAGGTTCACTGTGCCGGCGATGCCGCCCTCGATCTTGTCCGCCGACAGGGTCTTGAACACGTCGACGCCGATCAAGAGCTCCGGCGGCACGTCCGCAAAGCTCAGGCCGCGCCCGTTGTTCGCGGTGAACGAATCGCGCCCGTTGACTTCGCTCCTCACGTACGTGAGGCCGCGGACGACGACGCCGCTGCCTTCCACCGAGAAATGGTCGGGATCGCGCCCCGCCGCGAAGCGGTTGATCGCCACGCCGGGCACGCGTTGCAGCGTTTCCGTGACGGAGCGGTCCGCGAGCGCGCCGATGTCCTCCGCGGTGACGGAGTCGACGATCACGTTCGAGTTCTGCTTGATGTCCTGCGCGGACTGCAGGCTCTGCTTGACGCCGCGGACGACGATCTCCTCGGGGCGGCGATCGCCCTCGGAGAGGCGCATGTTCTGCCCGGCGTTATCGGCCTGGCTGGCGTTGCTGTCGTCCTCCTGCGCATACGCCGGCGCTTCGACGGCCAGCGCGCCCAGCGCAAGCAGCGGTATGCCGGCGCGTACCGCAGATGCGAGCGCAGTCAGACGGTGGGCCTTGAGCGGATTCTCCCCCGACATGTGTCCATCCCCCGATGGTTTTTTTATGCGTTAACGTTAGCGCTAACATCCTTTATCATAGACTTCGCCGCGGGGTTGTCAAGGGGGGCTCGGGTGGCCTTCGAAGTGCTGATCGTCGGGGGCGGGACGGCCGGCTGGATGACGGCGGCCGCGCTGTCGCGGCTGCTGCCGCGCGGCACCGCGACACTCACGCTGGTCGAGTCGGAGGCGATCGGCACGGTGGGGGTGGGCGAAGCCACGGTGCCGCACATCCGGTTCTTCAATGCAAAGCTCGGCTTCGACGAAGCGGAGTTCATGGCGCGCACTTTCGCTACCTTCAAGTTCGGCATCGAGTTCCGCGACTGGGCGCGCATCGGCGACAGCTACATCCACCCTTTCGGCGCTTTCGGCGAGGACATCGCCGGCGTGCCGTTCCACCATTACTGGCTGCGTGCCCGCGGCGCGGGTGACGCCCGCCCTCTCGAGACGTATTCGCTGCCCGTCCTCGCCGCCCGCCAGAACCGCTTCGCCCGTCCGTCGGCCGACCCTGAGGACACGCGCTCGACGTTCTCCTATGCCTTCCAGTTCGATGCCGGCCGCTATGCCGCGTTCCTGCGCGCCTTCGCGGAGGCGCGCGGCGTCACGCGCCGTGAGGGCCGGATCGTCGACGTGACCCGCGCGGGCGAAAGCGGTCGCGTCGAATCGGTGACCCTCGAGAGCGGCGAGCGCCTGTCTGCGGATCTCTTCGTCGACTGCTCCGGTTTCCGCGCGCTGCTCATCGGGCAGGCGCTCGGTGAGCGCTACGAAGCCTGGAGCGAATGGCTGCCCTGCGATCGCGCGCTCGCGGTGCCCTGCTCCATGGCCGGGCCGCTGACGCCGTATACCCGCGCGAGTGCGCAGGCAGGCGGCTGGATCTGGCGCATTCCCTTGCAGCACCGCGTCGGCAACGGCCACGTCTATGCGAGCGCGTTCGAAAGCGACGAGCGCGCGACGCAGCTTTTGCTGGACCAACTCGAGGCGCCGCCGCTCGCCGATCCGAAACCGCTCCGCTTCACGGCCGGCATGCGCCGCCGGCAGTGGTCGGGCAACGTCGTCGCGATCGGGCTCTCCGCCGGATTCCTCGAGCCGCTGGAATCGACCAGCATCCACCTCATTCAGCTCGCCATCGGTTACCTCGTCGAGCTGTTTCCGTACGGTGAGCTCGATGCCGCGAGCGAGGCGGAGTTCAACCGGATCATGACGCTCGAGTACGAGCGCATTCGCGACTTCATCATCCTGCACTACCATGCGACGGAGCGCGACGACACGGAATTCTGGCGCTACTGCCGCGCGATGAAGGTGCCCGACACGCTCGCGCACCGGCTGGAGCTCTTCCGCGAACGCGGCGTGCTCGCGCGCCATCGCGAGGGCATGTTCCTCGACCCGAGCTGGCACGCGGTGCTGCTCGGCCAGCGCGTGCTGCCGCGCCGCTACGACCCGGCGGCCGATGCGCCCCCGGATCCGGTGCTCGCCGGGCACCTCGATCGGCTGGCGAAAGCGTACGCCGACGCCGTGGCAACCCTGCCGCCGCACGAGACGTTCCTGCGGCAGATCGGTGCCCATCACGAGGCCGTGGCATGAGCACGAAGGAAGGCGTCGGCCGGGTCGAGCACATCGTCATCGTGGGCGGCGGGGTCGCGGGCTGGATGGCGGCGGCGAACCTTGCCGAGGCACTGCGCCCGGCCGCGCGCCTGCGGGTCGTGCCCGTCGCGGGCGCCGGCGACGCGAGCTTCGGCGGGGCCGACTCCCTGCTGCCGCTGCGCGACGAGCGGCTCGGATTCCTGCGCGAGGCGGATACGCTGCTCGCCGCCGGCGCGGGCAGCTGCGGCTGGGGCGTTGCGTTCGACGGCTGGTCGCCGCACGCGCGGCCGTGGTTCCTGCCGTTCGGCTCCATCGGCGCAAGCCTCGGACCCGTGCCCTTCCACCAGATCGTGCTGCGCCTGCGGCGGGAAGGCCGCCCCGTGCGGCTCGCGGATTATTCGCTCCCTGCCCTCGCGGCGCAGGCAGGGCGCTTTGCGTGGCCGGGCGGCCCTGCCCGTTCGGTGCTGTCGACCTGCCGCCACGCGCTGCACCTCGACGTCGATGCGCTGGCCGGCAGCCTGCGCGCGCGCGCCGAAGCGGCCGGGGTGCGGGCTTTGCGCGCGCCGTTTGCCGCGGCCGAGCGCAGCGCCGACGGCCGCATCGAGGCCGTCCGCACGGCGGACGGCGCGAGGATAGGCGCCGACCTCGTTCTCGACTGCAGTGAAACCGCGGTCGTGTCCGGCCAGGATCCCTGGGAGGACTGGTCGCCGTGGCTCGCCTGCGACCGGGTGCTTTTCGCGCAGGTGCCGCGCACCGCGGATCCGCCGCCGTATGCCCTGGCCGAGGCGCACGCGGCGGGCTGGACGCGCCACCTGCCGCTTGGCCACGCGCGGTCGCTGGCCGCCTTCTGCAACGCCGCGCCCGGCGGAGAAGCCGCGGCGCTCGCCAGCCTGCAACGCGCCGGTCTCGTCACGGAGCCGGAAAGCGCACCGTTCCGCTGCGGGCGGCGCCGCGAGCCCTGGCGCGGCAACTGCGTGGCCCTTGGCGCGGCGGCAGCGCGGGTCGATCCCGTCTTTGCCGGCAACCTG
This sequence comes from uncultured Woeseiaceae bacterium, assembly GCA_964491485.1. Taxonomy (GTDB): domain Bacteria; phylum Pseudomonadota; class Gammaproteobacteria; order Steroidobacterales; family Woeseiaceae; genus IDS-8. Next base: position 23,776 of record CAZBGV010000015.1, read on the forward strand.
CATTTCCTGCAGACCGCGCTCGCGCGCCTGCTCGAGCTCCTGCCCGCGGAGCCGCACTCCCCGGCCTGCGCCCGCGAGTACAACCGGCGTACCGCGGCGGAGCTCGACAACGCGCGCGACCAGGCAATCGCGCTGTACAAGACGAACGGCCGCCGCGGCGAGCCGTTCTGGGACACGTGCCGCGCAATGACCGTGCCGGATTCGCTGGCTTACCGGCTCGACACGTATGCGAGCCGCGGCAAGGTCGTGCTGCACGACGAGGAGCCGTTCGACGAAGCGGCGTGGATTGCGCTGTTCGACGAGCAGGGCATCGCCCCGCCGCGCAATCACCCGCTGGCCGACGGCTTCCCGATCGCCGATCTCGAAGCACACCTCGCGCGCATTCGTACGATCCTGGTCGAGGAGCTGAAACGCATGCCGGCGCACGCCGAGCACCTGGCCCGCGTCCGTGCGGCGGTCCGGCGGCCCGCTAACGGCGCGCGGGAGGCACTCCCGTGAACGCCGAAGCCGCCGATCCGAAAATCGAGCCGCGCTCGAACCGCATCCGCAGCATCCTGATCGTCGGCGGCGGCACGGCGGGCTGGATGGCCGCCGCCGCCCTCGCGCGCGTGCTGGGCCGCGATTACGCCCGCATCACGCTGGTGGAATCCGAGCAGATCGGCACCGTGGGCGTCGGCGAAGCGACCATTCCGCAGATCGGCATTTTCAACCGCCTCCTCGGCATCGACGAGAACGACTTCGTGCGCCGTACCAAGGGCAGCTTCAAGCTCGGCATCGAGTTCGTGAATTGGGGCCGGGCCGGGCACCGCTATTTCCATCCGTTCGGCAGCTACGGCCTCAACATGGAAGGCCTGTCCTTCCACGCTTTCTGGCAGCGCCTGCATCTCGCCGGCCGCGGGGCCCCGCTCGACGATTACTCGCTCATGGCGACCGCGGCCCGGATGAACAGGTTCATGCGCCCGTTCGATGCCGGCAACTCGCCGCTGTCGAAGATCGCGTATGCATTCCACTTCGACGCCGGCCTGTACGCGCGCTTCCTGCGCGACCATGCGGAGCAGCGCGGTGTGCTGCGCCGCGAAGGCAGGATCGTCGCGGTGCACCAGCGCGGCGAGGACGGCTTCATCGAATCGGTGCAGATGGAAGACGGCGAACGGCTGTCCGCCGATCTCTTCATCGACTGCTCGGGTTTCCGCGGACTGCTGATCGAGCAGACCTTGCACGCCGGCTTCGTCGACTGGTCGCACTGGCTGCCCTGCAACCGCGCCCTCGCCGTGCCGTGCGAGAGCGTACCCGCGCTCACGCCGTACACGCGCTCTACGGCGCTCACGGCCGGCTGGCAGTGGCGCATCCCGCTGCAGCACCGGATCGGCAACGGGCACGTCTACTGCAGCGAGTTCCTGGGCGACGACGAAGCCGCCGCCATGCTGCTCGCGAACCTCGACGGTCCCGCGCGCGCGGAGCCGCGCCCGATTCGCTTCACGACCGGGCACCGCCGCAAGTACTGGGTCAAGAACTGCGTGGCGCTCGGGCTCGCGTCCGGCTTCCTCGAGCCGCTCGAGTCGACGGCCCTCTGGATGGTGCAGAACGGCATCTCCCGCCTGCTGTCGAACTTCCCCGATCGCTCCTTTGCGCAAGTCGACATCGATCGCTATAACCGGGTGCTGATCGAGGAGACCGAGTACATCCGTGACTTCATCATCCTGCATTACAAGGCGACGGAGCGTGAGGACACGCCGTTCTGGCGCTACTGCCGTCACATGAGTATCCCGGAACGGCTCGCGGAGAAAATGCGCATCTACGAGAACAGCGGCCGCACGTTCCGCGAGCACGAGGAGCTCTTCAACGACACGAGCTGGTTCGCCGTCCTGAACGGCCAGTGCGGTCCGCCGCGCACCTACGATCCCGTGGCCGACCTGATGAGCTTCGGGGAGACGGAGCGGCGCCTGCAGCAGATCCGCACCGCGATCGCGAATTCCGCCGGCTACATGCCGGATCACCGGCAGTTCATCGCGGAGCACTGCGCGGCGTGACCGGCCCCGGGCGTGCAACGGGAAGGAGCCGCCGGGCCGCGGCTGCAGCCGCCCTGGTCTGCGCCGTTGCCCTGCTCGCGGCCGGGCGCGCCGGGGCGGCGTGCGCCGCCCAGGTGTTCCTGAACCAGGCGGGCTTCTACACGAACGGGCCGAAGCTCGCCGTGATCGCGACCGATGCGACGCGACCCGTCGAATGGCAGCTGGTCGACGACGCGGGAGCCGCCCGCGTGCACGGGCTGACGCGCGTGTACGGCGACGACCCGCTCTCCGGCGAGCACGTGCACCTCGCCGAGTTCGGCCGTTTCGTCGAACCCGGCGCGGACTTCCGTATCGCCGCGGGCTGCGCGCTGAGCCGGCCGTTCCGCATCTCCGCACGGCCGTTCGCGGCGCTGAAGCGGGACGCGCTGCGCTTCTTCTACCTCAGCCGGAGCGGCGTCCCGATCGAGGCCGAATACGCGGGCGGGCCGGCATGGGCGCGCCCCGCCGGGCACGCGCCGGACGCCGCGACCTGCCGCACCGGCAAGGATGCGCAGGGCAACCGCTGGCCCGGCTGCGATTACGAGATCGACGCGACCGGCGGCTGGTACGACGCGGGAGATTACGGCAAGTACGTCGTGAACGGCGGCATTGCCCTCTGGACGCTCCTCGATCTCTACGAGCGGCAGCGGTTGTTCGGCACGACCGAGCCATTCGCCGACGGCCGCATGCACATCCCCGAATCCGGCAACGGCGTGAACGACCTGCTCGACGAGGCGCGCGTCGAGCTCGAGTTCCTGCTCGCCATGCAGGCGCCGCCCGGCAGCACGGCGCGCGTGCCCGTGGGCGTAAAAGAGAGCCGGCCGGGCCTCGGGTTCACGACGGTCGACGCTTCCGGGATGGCACACCATAAGATCGCGGACAAGGACTGGACGCCGATTCCGCTGCTGCCGCATGAAGACCCGCAGCCGCGCGTGCTGTACCCGGTGAGCACCGCGGCGACGCTCAACCTCGCGGCGACCGCTGCGCAGTGCGCGCGCATCTGGCGCGGCATCGACGATCCGTTCGCGGCGCGCTGCCGGGATGCCGCCCGGCGCGCGTACGCCGCCGCCCGCCGCAACCCCGAAGTCTGGTTCATCGCCACGTTCGACGGCAGCGGCATGTACGGCGACCGCGACCTGTCCGACGAGTTCTTCTGGGCGGCAGCGGAGCTCTGGATCACGACGGGCGAGGCGCAATACCGCAACGCCGTGGTCGCCTCGCCGCACTGGGAGGCGCCCATCGATTCCGAGCCGGGCTGGTCGCGCGTCGCACCGCTCGGCTTCGCCTCGCTCGCGCTCGCCCCGGGCCGGCTGGAGCCGGCCATGCTGGGCCAGGTACGCGCCCGGATCGAGGATGCCGCGCGCCGGTTCGCGGCCGCGCGCAGGCGCTCCGGCTTCCGCGTCCCGTACGCGACGGCAAACTATCGCTGGGGCTCGAACAGCAACGTGCTGAATCGTGCGATCCTGCTCGGGCTCGCCTGGGATTTCACCGGCGACGCGAAGTATCGTGACGCCGTGGTCGACGCGATGGATTACCTGCTGGGGCGCAATCCGCTGGACCGTTCCTACGTGAGCGGTTACGGCGAGCGGCCGTTCGAGCAGCCGCATCATCGCTTCTGGGCACGGGCCGCCGACGAGCGCCTGCCGGCGCCTCCGCCCGGCGTGCTGTCCGGGGGCCCGAATGCCATGAATCCGGCCGAGCCCGTGGCGCACGCACTGGTCGCGAAAGGCTGCGCCCCGCAGGCCTGCTGGGCCGACGATTACCACGCCTTCTCGCTGAACGAGGTGGCGATCAACTGGAACGCGCCGCTCGTGTGGGTCGCCGCATTCCTCGACGACACCGCGCGATGACGGCGCACGGGCGGATCGAACGCGTCGTTATCGTCGGGGGCGGCACGGCCGGCTGGATGGCAGCGGCCGCGCTCGGGCGCTTCCTGCGCAACGGCCGCACGCAGATCCGCCTGATCGAGTCGGAGGCCATCGGCACCGTCGGGGTGGGCGAGGCGACCATTCCGCCGATCCGGCATTTCCTCGAGCTGCTCAGGATCGACGAGAACGATTTCGTGCGCCACGTGCAGGGCACATTCAAGGTCGGCATCGAGTTCGTCGACTGGATGGCGCCCGGGCATCGCTACATGCATCCCTTCGGCGCCTTCGGCGCCGACATCGAGGGCGTGCCTTTCCACCAGTTCTTCCTCAAGGCGCGCGCGGCGGGACACGCCGATGCCATCGAGCCGTTCTCGCTCACGGCGGTGGCAGCCCGCGCGGGCAAGTTCGGCGTCACGCGTGAAGCGGGATTCCCGTTCGATCACTGGGCGTACGCGTATCATTTCGACGCGTCGCTGGTCGCTCGCTACCTGCGCCAGTACGCGGAACGCCTGGGCGTCGTGCGCACGGAGGGCCGGATCGTCGACGTGCACCTGCGCGGCGAGGACGGCTTCATCGAGGCGGTGAGCCTCGCGGACGGGCCGCGCATCGAGGGCGATCTCTTCATCGATTGCTCCGGCTTCCGCGCGCTGCTCCTCGGGGACGCGCTCGGCGTCGGCTACGAGGACTGGACGCAATGGCTGCCCTGCGATCGCGCCGTCGCCGTGGCGACGGCGAATGCCGGCGACCCGCTGCCGCACACGCGCTCCACGGCGCGCCCGGCGGGCTGGCAATGGCACATTCCCCTGCAGCATCGCACCGGCAACGGCTACGTGTACGCGAGCGGCGAGATCGGCGACGACGAGGCGGCGGCCACGCTGCTCGCCCATCTCGAAGGCGCGCCGCTCGCCGAGCCGCGGCATCTCACGTTCACCACCGGCCGGCGGCATGAGCTGTGGCGCAAGAACTGCGTGGCGCTGGGCCTGGCGGCCGGTTTCCTCGAGCCGCTCGAGTCGACGGCCATTCACCTGACGCAGGCCGGCATCTCGAAGCTCATCGCGCTGTTCCCCGATCGCGACTTCGCTCCGGACGAGATTGCCGAGTACAACCGCCAGATGCGTGCGACGTTCGAGCAGGTGCGCGACTTCATCGTGCTGCACTACAAGGCGGCGGGGCGCGACGACTCCGAGCTCTGGCGCTACTGCCGCCACATGACGGTGCCCGATTCGCTCGCGCACAAGCTGGAGCTGTTCCGCGTGCGCGGCCGCTGTTTCCGCTACGAGGACGAGCTGTTCGCGCTGACGAGCTGGGTCGCCGTGCTGCTCGGCCAGAACGTCTGGCCGCGCGGTTACGACCCGATCGTCGATTCGCTGAGCGAGCCGGAGCTCACGAGCGTGCTGGCGCGAATGCGCGCGCGCATCGCCGAGGTCGCGCAAGCGATGCCGACGCAGGCCGACTACATCCGCGCCAACTGCGCGGCATACTCGCCGTAGGAGCCCGCCATGCGGGCGACCCGGACTTCATGTCGCCCGCATGGCGGGCTCCTACGGCATCGCGCGTAATCCAGGAGCAGGTGATGGACATCAACGACAAGACCGGCAGCACCCGCTGGCTCGCGAACCCGGAGCGCTACGCGCGCATGCGTTACCGGCCGGCCGGTGCGAGCGGCCTGCGGCTGCCCGCGATCTCCCTCGGCCTCTGGCACAACTTCGGCTTCGTCGACGACCTGCATACCGCGCGCGCGATCCTGCGCACCGCTTTCGATCTCGGCATCGTGCACTGGGACGCGGCCAACAACTACGGGCCGCCGTACGGCTCGGCCGAGCAGAACCTCGGCGCCCTGCTGCGCAGCGACTTCGCCGCGCATCGCGACGAGCTCATCATCGCGACCAAGGCCGGCTACGACATGTGGCCCGGCCCGTACGGCAACGGCGGCAGCCGCAAGTACCTCGTCTCGAGCCTCGACCAGAGCCTGCAGCGCATGGGGCTCGACTACGTCGACGTCTTCTACCATCACCGGCCGGATCCCGACACGCCGCTCGAGGAATCCCTCGGGGCGATCCGTGACGTGATCCGCCAGGGCAAAGCGCTGTACGCCGGAGTGTCGAACTACGACCCGGAGCTCACGCAGAGCACGATCCGTTACTTCCGCGCGGAGGGCGTGCCCTTCGTCCTGCACCAGGCGCGCTACTCGCTGCTCGAGCGCAGCGTCGAGCGTGGGCTCCTCGACGTGCTCTTGGAAGGCGGCGTCGGCTGCATCGCGTTCTCGCCGCTCGCGCAGGGCCTGCTGACGAATCGTTATCTGGACGGCATTCCGCCGAACTCCCGCGCGGCGCGGCCGTTCACCTACCTGACGGCGGAAACGGTGCAGAGCCGCCTGCCGGTGCTGCGCGAGCTCGCGTCCATCGCGTCGGCGCGCGGCCAGTCGCTCGCGCAGATGGCGCTGGCCTGGCTGCTCACGCGGCCCGCGGTGTGCTCCGTGCTGATCGGCGCGAGCTCCCCGGCCCAGCTCGCCGAAAACGTGAAAGCGCTCGATGCCGCCCCGTTCTCGCCGGACGAGCTGCAGCAGATCGACACCGTCCTCGGCTCATTGCGCTGAGCGCCGCCGCCCCGGCGGCTTGACGCCGGGCGGGGAAGGCGTAAACTCGACTGGACTGACCGGTCTACTCATACCCGGAATGATCGCACGCCCCACCCGCCAGCGCCTGCTCGAAACGGGCATGGCCATGCTCCTCGAGCGCGGCTACCACGATCTCGGGGTCCAGGCCGTGCTGACCGAGGCCCGGGTTCCCAAGGGCTCCTTCTACCATCACTTCGGCAGCAAGGAAGAGTTCGGCATCGCCTGTATCGATCTTTACATGGAGGCGGTGCACGAAGGGCTCGACCAGTGCCTGCTGGACAAAGCCACGCCGCCGCTGCAACGCATCCGCAATTTCTTCGAGGGCACTGCGGAAAAATATCGCGGTCAGGGCTATCTCGGCTGCCTGCTCGGCGGGCTGGGCCAGGAGCTTTCCGGCGTCAGCGAGAGGTTCCGGGCCAAGGTCGAAGCATGCTTCGGCGTCATCGCGAACCGCCTGGCCGAATGCCTGGCCGAGGCGCGGGACCAGGGGGAGCTCGCGCCGGAGACCGATCCGCGGCAGCTGGCCGAGCTGCTCGTGAACTGCTGGGAGGGGGCGGCGCTCCGCTGCCGGCTCGCCCGCAGCCCGGCGCCCCTGCACGCCATGCTCGACTTCTACTTCGCTGCCGCGGCGTCCCGGTGAGGCGCTGCCCGGACCGCTTTTTTTTGGTCAACGGACCGGACCGACCGGTCTATTAGGGGACAGAGGAGAACGACTCATGCAAACGGCAGCCCTGCACAGTGAAGCGTCACTCTACGAGCGGCTCGGCGGCGCGAGCGGGATCAGCGCCCTGGTGGACGACATCGTCGAGGCACACCTGAGCAACCCGCACATTCGCGCCCGCTTCGTACCCTTCCTGGCCGATCCGGAACGGGTCGCGACCGTGAAACGCCATTTGCGCGACTTCCTCGGCGCGGGCAGCGGCGGGCCGGAGCAGTACCGGGGCCGCAGCATGCCGGACGCTCATCGCGGCATGAACGTCAGCGCCACGGAATACATGGCGGCCGTCGACGACATCCTGCGCGTGCTCGGGAGCCACGGCGTCGATGACGCGACGCAGAAGGACGTGCTCGCGATCGCCTGGTCGCTGAAAGGCGAAATCATGCACCTCTGACGAGCGACGGGGCGCCGCTGCGCGGCGCGGCGCCCTGCGATCAGCGGCCGCTGCCGGCCTCCGGCCCGGAGAGGGACGCTTCGAAGGGCGAGGCCGGCAGGCCCGCGCGGTTGTAGAGATTCGCGCGGACCGGGTTGTCGGCCCAGGCGTAGCGCACGGCCGCGGGCGCCGGCACCGCCTCGCTCGAGACGATGACGGTCTCGCCGTCGATTCGGGCGCTCGCCCGGTGCCACTCGCCGCTCGCGTCCCCGACCGCGAAGCCGTCGAGCGGACCGTTGCGTGCCACGAGGCCGCCGCCGGTATCGGCGAAGGTCACGACGAGCCGGTTGTCGTTCCTGTCGAGCGAGCGGAAGGTCGGCCCGGACGCAACCAGGTCCGTTTCGCCGTAAACGAGCTTGCGCGCGGCGAGCGCGAGGCGGTGTCCGACGGTCTTCTTGTCCTCGGGATGGATGTCGTTCCACACGCCGACGTCGATGGCGACCGCCATGGCCGTCTGCGGCACGGCGAGCGAGCGGCGCTGCGCTTCGCGCAGCTCGGCCCACGCGCTCTCGACCGGCGCGTCGGCGGGTGCGAGGAAGTTCGCGAGCTGCACGAACAGGAACGGGAAGTCGCCCTGCCCCCACTGCCGGCGCCAGTCCTCGATCATCGCCGGGAACAGCCGCCGGTATTCCGCCGCGCGCCCGACGTTCGATTCGCCCTGGTACCAGATCACGCCTTTGATCGTCATGTTCGTGATCGGTGCGAGCATGGCGTTGTAGAAGCCGAGCGGCTGTTTGTAATCGACGAACTCGAGCGGCGGCAGCGGCGGCACCGCGGCCCCGGCGCGGTATCGCCACGCACCCGCGAGCTCGATGCGCTCGCCGCCGACGCGGAGCTCGTAGGGTTTGTCCTTCACGAACCCGCCGGGCTCGGCGCCGTTCACGACGAGGCGCACGGCGATGACGTTTCGCCCGGCTTCCAGCACGCCCGGCGGCACCTGGTAACGCCGCGGCGGATACTGATAGGTGGTCTCGCCGACCTTGACCCCGTTCACCCACGCGACGTCGGCGTCGACCAGCCGCCCGAGCTCGAGCTCGGCGGCCTCTCCCGCCAGCGCGACCGGAATGTCGAGCTCGCGCCGGAACCAGACCGCGCCGGAGAAATTCTCGAGGTCCGTCTGCTCCGCGAGCGTGCCGGGCAGCTGCGCCTCGTCCCACGCGGTATCGTCGAGGCCCGGCCGCTGCCATTCGCCCGCGAGCCCCGCGTCCCGCTCGTCGAGCCGGGCGCGCCAGTTCTCCCCGTTGCGCCGGTCGGTGTCCAGCAGCGACTGCAGGTAGCGGTCGTCGCGAAAACGGCGGGCGATCTCGAGGTGCTCCGGAAACGCTTCCAGCGCCGCCTCGCTCATCCATCCTTCGGCCGTGCTGCCGCCGTAGTTGCTCGAAAGTATCCCGATGGGGACGTCATAGCGCTCGTTGAGCTCGCGGGCGAAGAACCAGGCGACGGCAGAGAAGTCCAGCACCGTCTGCGGCGTCGAGGCGACCCAGGCACCGCCGTCGAGATCTTCGCGCGGCGCGTCGAAGTCCCACGCGCGCGGCACGTCGAACTGGCGGATGAGCGGGTTGTCCGCCTGCGCCACGTCGTCGGCGAACCGCTCGCGGATGCGGGCCATCGACAGCTCCATGTTGGATTGCCCGCCCGCCACCCACACGTCGCCGAACCACACGTCGTGCACGGTGAGCGTGTTGTCGCCGCGCACCGTCAGCTCGTGCGGGCCGCCGGCCGGCTGCTCCGGGAGGAACGTGCGCCAGCGGCCGTCCTCCGCGCGCGCGCCGGCTACGCGCTTGCCGTCGAGCTCCACGATGACGGCTTCGCCGTCGCGGGCCAAGCCCCAGACGGAAACGCGTGCATCGCGCTGCAGGACGACCCCGTCGGACAGCAGCCGTGGCAACCGCACGTCGGCCGACGCCGTGGCTGCACCGAGTAACAGGAGCAGGAGGGATATGCGCATCGTGTTCATCTCCTTCGTTGCTTCACGCGAACGGAACGGCCCAGGCCAGCAGCAGCGTCATGGCCATGCCGACCAGGCCCATCAGCACGAGCAGCAGGGTCCAGGTCCTGAGCGTCTGCGCCTCCGTCAGCCCGCCCATGCGTGCGAAAATCCAGAAACCGCTGTCGTTCATCCACGAGCCGACCAGCGAGCCGCTGCCGATCGCCGTCGCGAGGTACACCGGGTGGAAGCCGAGCGTATCGAGATCGACCATGGCGACCAGCATCGCCGACGAGACGATCATCGCCGCCGTGCTCGAGCCCTGCGCGAACTTGAGCAGCGCCGTCACGGTGAAACCGAGGACAAGCACGCCGATTCCGGCCGCGGCCGACTCGCCGGTCAACCCCTGGATCGCCGGCGCGAGCTGTGCCGCGCGCAAGGCGGCGCCGAAAGCTCCTCCCGCGCAGGTGATCAGGACGATGACGCCGCCCGTCATCAAGGCGTCGCCGACGCCTTCCGAGAACCCGCTGATGCCCGGGCGCCGGCGCCGCCACCATGTGAAGAGCGCCACGGCCAAGGCCAGCAGCAGCGCCATGTCGGGGCTGCCGAGCACGTGCACGGCGTGCACCCAGGCGCGCGCGTCGCCCTCTTGCACACCGAGCGCCCCGAGCACGTTGCTGCCGGTGATGAGCAGGACCGGCAGCAGGATCGGTGCAAGCGATTCGAAAGCGCCCGGCAGCGGACCCGAGGCCGGCGCGCCGACCGGCTGCTTCGGCGGCGCAAGGTCGGGCAGGCGGCGATCGCTCCACGCGGCGAACGCGAGGCCCGCGAGCGCCGCCGGGATGCCGGTCGCGAGCCCGCCCAGCATCATCGTTCCCACCGCGATGCCGAACGTGTCCGCGACCAGCAGCGGTCCCGGCGTGGGCGGCACGAGCGCGTGCGCCGATGCGCAGGTGCCGGCCGCGACGAGGTAGCGCACGTAATGGCGCCCGCTCCGGCGATACATCGAGCGCACGAGCGGCACCAGCAGGAAGAACACGGTATCGAAGAACACCGGGATCGCGAGCGTGAAGCCGCTCGCGGAAAGCGCCCCGGCGCCGCGCTCCTGGCCGAAGAATCGCAGGAATGCCTGCACGACGCGATCGGCCGCGCCGCTGGCGGCCATCGCCATGCCGATGACCGCGGCGAGCGCGATGATGATGCCGATGCCGCCGGCGGTATCGCCGAACGCTTCGGCAACGCGCGGCACTTTTTCCGCCCACTCGCCGGGCGCGAGCAGGCTGACCACGATGGCGGCCGTGATCAGCGACAGGAACGCGTGCAGCCGGAGCACGATGATGCCGCCGATCACGATCGCGAGGCCCACGGCCAGCACGAAGAACGGGTAAGCGGTGCTCACGGCGCACGCTCCCGGTATATGCTCGGCAGGTCACGAACGCGACGAGGTGACGATGATCCTGTATCGAACCGAAGCCGGCGCGGTGATCGCAACCGAAGCCGGGCTCTTCCCGATCGCCCGCGAATGGCACGAGCTGGTGAACGACGACGCGCTGCAGGCGACGCTGGCCGCGCATTGCGCTTCCACCCCGCCCGATCCGGCGCTCGCCGCGGCAGTGCGCCGCCCGCTCGCACCGATCGGCGGCAAGCAGGAGCTGTGGGCCGCCGGGGTGACCTGGTTCCGCAGCCGCGCGGCGCGCATCGAGGAGTCGGAGAGCGCCGGCGGCGGCGACTTCTACAGCCGCGTGTACGACGCGGCCCGCCCGGAGCTGTTCCTGAAAGCGACGCCGCAGCGGGTCGTCGGGCCGGGCGAATCACTGCACCTCCGCCGCGATTCGGCGTGGATCGTGCCGGAGCCCGAGCTCGTGCTCGCCGTCACGCGCCGCGGGCGGATCATCGGCTGGACCGTCGGCAACGACCTGAGTTGCCGCGACATCGAAGGCGAGAACCCGCTGTACCTGCCGCAGGCCAAGACGTTCGCGCGCTGCGCGGCGCTCGGGCCGGGGCTGCTCGTGGCGACCGCTGTCCCTCCCCCGACGACGGAGATCCGCATGACCATCGAGCGCCGCGGCACGTGCGTATTCGAAGGCCTTGCACCGCTGTCGCAGATGAAGCGCCGGCCGGAGGAGCTGGTGGATTTCCTGTTCCGCGACAACAGCCACCCCGAGGGCTGCCTGCTGATGACGGGCACCGGCATCGTGCCGCCGTCCGGGTTCAGCCTGCAGGCGGGCGACCTCGTGTCCATCGCCATCGACGGCATCGGCACACTCGAAAACCCGGTGCGCTGACACCCGCAAGCCTCAGTTGATGAGGCCCAGGGCACGCGGCAGCCACTCGCTGATCCCGGGCACGTAGGTCACGAGCAGCAGCGCGACGAACATCGCGACGTACATCGGGACCAACGGCTTCAGGATCCGCGACATCGTCGTGTTCGCGATCGCGCAGCTCGCGAACAGGATGCTGCCGACCGGCGGCGTGCACAGGCCGATGCACAGGTTCAGCACCATGACGATGCCGAAGTGCAGCGGCGACATGCCGAGCGCGGTCACGACCGGCAGGAAAATCGGCGTGAAGATCAGGACCGCGGGCGTCATGTCCATGAACGCGCCGACGACGAGCAGCGCGAGATTGATGATGAGCAGGATCACCAACGGGTTGTCGCTCAGGCCCAGCAGCGAGGATGCGACCTGCGACGGCAGGCTGTGATAGGCGAGCACCCACGACATCGCCACCGAGGCGGCGATCAGGAACATGACGATCGCGGTCGTTTCGGCCGATTTCAGCAGGATCGGATACAGGTCCTTCAGCGAGATCTCGCGATACACCCACGACAGCGCGAGCGAGTACAAAACGGCGATCGCGCCGGCTTCCGTGGCCGTGAAGATGCCGGCCAGGATGCCGCCGATGACGACGACGATGAGCAGGAGGCTCGGCAGCGCGCGCAGGCCGGCCCACGCGGTTTCGGACAGCGTGCTGCGGGCGGCGCCGCGCAGGCCTTTGCCTCGCGCATAGATTAGGCACACGATGGCCAGCAGCAGGGCGACCAGCAGCCCCGGCAGGTAGCCGGCGACGAACAGCGCGGCGATTGAGACGCCGCCGCTCACGACGGCGTACACGATCATGATGTTGCTCGGTGGGATGAGCAGCCCCGTGGTCGAGGCCGCCGCCGTGACGGCGGCGCCGAAGTCCCGGTCGTAACCCTCCTTCTCCATGGCGGGGATCATGAAACCGCCTACGGCCGAGTTGGCGGCGATGGCGGAACCGGAGATCGCGCCGAAAAGCGCACAGGAGATGACGTTCACGATCGCGAGGCCGCCCGGCAGCATCCCGACCAGGCTCTTCGCGAAATCGATCAGCCGCCGGGCGATGCCGCCGTGGCCCATCAGGATACCGCTCAGGATGAACAGCGGTATGGCGAGCAGCGCGAAGCTGTCGAGGCCGCTCACCATGCGCTGCGCCATAGTCGTGATCGCGGGCCCCGGATCGAGCGACAGGAACAACGCGGCCAGGGTCGAGAGGCCGATGCAGAACGCCACCGGCACGTCCAGCGCGAGCAACGCGAAGAACAGCAGGATCAGCACGATCGCGACCACGTCACCGCACCTCCGCGGGCGCCTCGCGCAGGGCGAGGACGGCGTACAGGATCAGCATCAGGCCGCTGACCGGCAGGCTGAGATAGACCATGGCCATCGACATGCCGAGCGCGGGCGACACCTGCCCCAGCTCGAGCTCCAGCCAGACCAGGCGCACGCCGCCGCCGACCAGTGCGGTAGCCGCAAACAGGATCACGGCGAAGTGGATGAAGCGCGCCTGCACGCGGCGGGCCCCGGCGGACAGCTGCCGCGTCAGGAGATCGAGCCCGAGATGCATGCGGACGTGATAGGCGTACGCGCCTCCGAGCAGCCCGATCCAGATCAGGAGGTAGCGCGCGAGCTCCTCGGTCCAGGAGCTGGGGTCGCCCAGCACGTAGCGCGAGACGACCTGCCACGTGACGCAGGCGACCATGAGTGCCATGAGCGCCGCGAGGAACCCCCGGAACACCCTGTCGATTGCGCGCACCACCCCCTCCATCAGTGCACCCCGCGGGCTATTCGAACGCCCGGATGCGTTCGATCAGCTCGCCTATCCTCGTGCCGTCATAGTGCGCATAGAGACCTTCGACCTTCTTCGCGAACAGCGATTTATCGGGGCGGATGATGCGCACGCCCGCGTCCGCGACGGCATCCAGTGCGGACTGCGTTTCCTTGCGCCACAGCTCGCGCTCGAACGCCACCGACTCGTCGACGGCCTGCTGCAGCCACTCGCGCTGCTGCGGCTCGAGGCGGTCCCACACGTACTTGCTGATGAGCAGGATGTCCGGTACGGACGAATGCTCGTCCAGCGTGTAGTACGGCGCCACCTCGTAGTGTCCGGACAGGTAATAGCTCGGCGGATTGTTCTCCGCGCCGTCGACGACGCCCTGCTGCAGCGCCGTGTAGATCTCGCCGAACGCGATGGGTGTGGGCGCGGCACCGAAGGTCCGCACCATCTCCAGGGCCGTCTGGCTCTCCTGCACGCGGAACTTCAGCCCGGCCAGGTCATCCGGCGTTTCCACCGGCCGCGCGACGGTGTAGAAGCTGCGGCTGCCGGCGTCGTAATAACCGAGCCCGTGCAGCCGCACGCGCTCCGGCGCGAGCAGCAGTTCCCGGCCGATCTCCGAATCGAGCACCGCGTGGCGATGCTCCGCGTCGCGGAACAGGTAGGGAATGTTGAAGATCTTCATCTCCGGCACGAAGCTCTCGAGCGGGCTCGCCGAGACCTTGGTCATCGCGATGCTGCCGATCTGCAAAAGCTCGATCAGCTCGCGCTCGCTGCCGAGCTGGCCGCCGGCGAAGACCTCGAGGTGCATCGTGCCGTGCGAGTGCTCCTCGAGGCGCTCGGCCATGTACAGCATGGCCTGGTGCACGGGGTGCGTCGCCGACAGGCTGTGCGCGAGCTTGAGCTCGACGACGTCGCTCTTGTCGCCGCAGCCCGGGAGCGTGAGCACGCCGGCGGCCAGTGCCGCCAGCGCGATGCTCCGCGTCAGGCACCGCTTACGGCCGGTGCGCAACGTTCACCTGCGGGCGCAGACGCGGCGGGGCGTCCGATTGCCTGCGTATGAGCGTGAAATCGAGGAGCATGTGCCGGGACTCGGGCTTTTGCCCGTCGCGCTGCGCGCGGATCTGCTGCACGAGCAGCTCGACCGCGGCGCCCGAGAGCTCCACGATGGGCTGGCGGATGGTCGTCAGCTCCGGCCAGATCGTCACCGCGAGCGTCGTGTCGTCGAACCCGCACACCGTGAGGTCGCCGGGAACGTCGAGGCCGCGGCGATGGGCAACCGCCACCGTGGCCGCGGCCATGTCGTCGTTGCTCGCGAAGATCGCCGTCGGCCGCGGGTCCAGGTTCAGGAGCTGGTCGGCCGCATCCAGCCCCGAGCGGTACGTGAACAGGCCCTGCACCTCGAGCTCCGGGACGTGCGGCAGGCCCGCTTCCTCGAGCGCGGCCCGATAGCCCGCCAGGCGCCGCTCGCTGGCGAGCTGGTTCGGGTGGCCGATGATGAAGCCGATGCGCCTGTGGCCGAGCGAGATGATGTGCCGCGTCATCGTGAGCGCCGCCTCGTAATCGTCGATGCTCACGACCGAGGTGTTGTCGCGCGGGCAGCTCGAAGTGACGATCACCGCCGGGGTCTCCGTGCGCTCCAGCACCTCGAGTACTTCCGGCGAGTCCGCGAGCGGCGGCGAGAGCAGCACGCCGTCCGCTCCGCCGGCGCGCAAGCTGCGGATCGCCTCCTCGGCATCGGCGCCGTCGCTGCACTTCTCCACCAGCAGCTGGACGTTGAGCGCGCGCGCTTTCTCGAGGCTCCCGACCAGGAACTCGCTCAGGTACGCGGCGCTCGGGTTGGTGAACAGGAGCGCGATGTGGATCTGGGTCGCCCCGGCGAGGCTGCGTGCCGCCTCGTTCGGCGCGTAGCCGAGCTCGGCGATGGCGGCGTTGACCAGCTCGCGGGTCTCGTCGCGGACGTTCGCTTCGTTGTTGATGACCCGGGAGACCGTCATCGGCGACACACCCGCGTGGCGGGCGACGTCACTGATGGTGGGGGCGCTGCGCCGGCGCCGGGGCCGGCGTTTGGACGGCTGACTCACGACGGCGTTCCGTGCGTGTTATGCATTCTTGTATCGCTGACCGCGGCTCTCGGATCGCGCATCATCATAACCCGATCCGGCGGCGCACGCAGGTCCCGCCCTCAGGCACGCCGGATGTAGTCGTTGACGATGTTTTCCAGCCATTCCTGCTTGCCGCTGCGCACCTCGGGCTCGCCGTTGGCCGCGGCCAGCGCGGCGAGATCCGCGAGGGTCAGCGTCCCGGCCTCGAAATCGCGCCCGCGCCCGCTGTCGAAGCTCGCATAGCGCTCCTTGCGGAAGCCCGGGAGCGGCGACTTCGTCAGGAGCTCGTGCGCGATGATCAGGCCGCGGGCGAACGTGTCCATGCCGCCGATGTGGGCGATGAACATGTCCTCGAGATCGGTCGACTCGCGCCGCACCTTCGCGTCGAAGTTCAGGCCGCCGCTGCCGAAGCCGCCGTTGCCCAGCACGACCAGCATGGCCTGCACCGCGTCGTACAGGTCGGTGGGGAACTGGTCGGTGTCCCAGCCGTTCTGCGGATTGCCGCGGTTCGCGTCGATCGACCCGAGCAGGCCCGCGTCGGCGCACATCTGCAGCTCGTGCGCGAACGAATGCCCGGCGAGCGTCGAATGGTTCGCCTCGACGTTCACCTTGAAATCGCCGGCGAGGCCGTAGTGGCGCAGGAACCCGATCACGATCTGCGCGTCCGAATCGTACTGGTGGTACATGGGCTCCATCGGTTTCGGCTCGACCAGGAACGTGCCCTTGAACCCGATGGAACGGCCGTAGTCGCGGGCCAGCGAGAGGAACATCGCCAGGTGGTCGAGCTCGCGCTTCGTCAGGGTGTTGAACAGGTACGCATAGCCTTCGCGACCGCCCCAGAAGACGTAGTTCTCGCCGCCGAGCGCCACGGTCGCGTCGAGTGCCGCCTTCACCTGGGCCGCGGCGTGGGTCACGACGACGAAGTCCGGGTTGGTCGCCGCGCCGTTCATGTAGCGGGGATGCGAGAACAGGTTCGCCGTGCCCCAGAGCAGGCGTACGCCGGTGTCCTTCTGCCGCTGCTTCGCCATTTCCACCGTGCGCGCGAGGAGCTGCTCGCTTTCCTGGACGCTCGCACCCTCCGGCGCCATGTCGCGATCGTGAAAGCAATAGAACGGCACGCCGAGCTTCGAAAAGAACTCGAACGCGGCGTCCATCTTGTCCTCGGCGCGCGTCAGCGGATCGGTCGCCGCCTTCCACGGGCGCGGCTGCGTGCCGGGACCGAAGGGATCCGCACCCTCGGCACAGAACGTGTGCCAGTAGCAGACGGCGAAGCGCAGGTGCTCGCGCAGCGTCTTGCCGCCGACGACACGGTTCTCATCGTAGGCCTTGAAGGCGAGCGGGTTGTCGGATTCCGGTCCTTCGTAGGGAATCCTGCCGATGCCGGGGAAGTATTCCCGTCGGCCGATGTGGATTTGATGGCTCATTGGGGTTCCGATTCTCGTGAGTAAAGTGGAGTCACCTGCCGGACCGCGTCACGGTAGGCAGCGTAGCGTTCGGCGTAGGCGGCAGCCGCCGGTCCCGGCTCCGCGCACTGCGTCTCCTCGCGGCTCAGGTGCTCGGCGACGAGCTCCCCGATGGAGAGCGTCGCGCCGTTCTGCGCTTCCAGCGCCCAGAGCGCCTGCAGCGCGGCGCCGAAGGAGGCGCCCTCGGCCTGCTCGAGGACGGTAACGGGCAGCGCGCACACGTCCGCGACGATCTGGCGCCACGCGGCGCTGTTTGCGCCGCCGCCCGTGAGCACGATGCCTTCGGCGGCCACGCCGAGCTCGCGCAGCCGGTCGAGCCCGTAACGCAGGGCGAACGTTGCACCTTCCGCAGCCGAGCGCAGCAGGTGCCCCGGCGTGCAGTTCTGAGACGAGAGGCCGAGCAGGCAGCCGCGCGCATGCGGCAGGTCCGGCGTGCGCTCGCCGTTGAAGAACGGCAGCGTGATCAAACCGCCGGCGCCGGGCTCGATCGCGGCGATCTCGCGATCGAGATCGCGCGCGGACCGGCCGACCAGTCCGCCGATGAGCTCGGTGCCGAGAGTGCAGTTCATCGTGCAGACGAGCGGCAGCCAGCCGCCGGTCGAGCTGCAGAACGCGGCAATCTCGCCCTGCGGGTCGACGACCGGCGCATCCGTGTACGCGAACAGCGTGCCCGAGCTGCCGAGGCTCATCGTGAGCCGGCCGGGCACGACGTTGCCCGTGCCGATGGCCGCCATCATGTTGTCGCCGCCGCCGGTCGACACCGGCACGCCCGCGGGCAGGCCGAACGCGCGCGCGGCGGTCTCGCTGGTTTCGCCCGCGAGCTCGTCGGGCTCGAGGAGGGGCGGCAGGCATTTTGCCAGATCGCGATCGGGATCGACGGCACGGAGCAGCGTCTCGCTCCAGCGCCGCCGCCGCACGTCGAGGAACCCGGTGCCCGAGGCATCGCCGTATTCCATCGTGGCACGGCCGGTGAGCTCGCGGTTCAGGTAATCGTGCGGCAGCAGGATCAGCCGCAGGCGCGCGTAGCGATCCGGATGCGCCTCTTTGAGCCAGCGCACTTTGGACGCGGTATAACCGACGAGCACCGGATTGCCGGCGGCCTCGATGCAGGCCGCGCGTCCGCCGGCGGCCTGCTCGATCGCATCCGCCTGCTCCTGCGTCGACGTATCGCACCAGAGCTTGACCGGCGCGAGCACCTCGCCGTCGCCATCGAGCGGGACGAAGCCGTGCTGTTGTCCCGACACGCCGATCGCGGCCACGCTTTCGCGCACGGCCTGCGGCACGCGCCGCAGGCAGTCACGAAGCGCCGCCGTCCACCACTCCGCGCGCTGCTCGGCGCTGCCGTCGGCGCGCCGCGTGAGCTCGAGCGGAGCCGAGCTGCTCGCCGCGATCTCCCGCGCCTCCGGGTCGTAGAACAGCACTTTCAGGCTTTGCGTGCCGAGATCGATGCCGAGCACCGTGCGCCGCTTGTGACCGCTTGTCATCGCCGCGTCACCAGTCGTGCATCGTGCCGTCTTCCAACCGGTTCACCGGAAGGT
Source organism: uncultured Woeseiaceae bacterium (assembly GCA_964491485.1). GTDB lineage: Bacteria > Pseudomonadota > Gammaproteobacteria > Steroidobacterales > Woeseiaceae > IDS-8. The sequence continues at coordinate 42,567 of CAZBGV010000015.1, forward strand.
ACGCACGCCGGTAGGGGTACTGTCCCGCGAGCGCGGTGTCGATGTCGACGCCGAGCCCCGGCTGTTCGCCCGGATGCAGCAGGCCGTCTTCGAAATACCACGCGTGCGGGAACACGCGGTCGGTGTCCTCCGTGTGCGGCATGTATTCCTGGATGCCGAAATTCGGGATCGAGAGATCGAAATGCAGCGCCGCCGCCATCGCGACCGGCGAAAGATCCGTCGCGCCATGGCAGCCGGTGCGCACGTTGTACAGGTCGGCGAGGGCCGCAATGCGCCGGAGGTGCGTGATGCCGCCGGCATGCACCACGGTGGCACGGATGTAGTCGATGAGCTGCTCCTCGATCAACTGCCGGCAGTCGTGGATGGAGTTGAACACCTCGCCGACCGCGAGCGGCACCGTCGTGTGCTGCCGGATCAGCCGGAAGCTCTCCTGGTTCTCGGCCGGCGTCGGGTCCTCCAGCCAGAACGGCCGCCAGCGCTCGAGGTCGGCGCCGAGGCGCGCCGCCTCGATCGGCTTCAGGCGGTGGTGCACGTCGTGCAGCAGGTGGACGTCGTCGCCGAGCGCTGCGCGCCCCGCCTCGAACAGGGCCGGCACGGAGCGCAGGTACTTCTCGGTGGACCAGAGGTTCTCCGTCGGCAGGTCGGCGTCGGCGGGCTCGTAGCTGATTTTGCCGCCGCTCTTGCCGCCGCCGACGCCGTAGGTCGAAGCGAGCCCGGGCACGGCGGACTGCAGGCGCACCGCGCGATAGCCGCGCGCGACGAAGCCGCGCGCGCTCTCGACCGTCTCCTCGACCGTCTTGCCGCTCGCGTGGCCGTAGACCAGCACGCCTTCGCGGCTGGCGCCGCCGAGCAGCTGGTACACCGGCAGGCCCGCGAGCTTGCCCTTGATGTCCCACAGCGCCATGTCCACGGCGGCGATCGCCGTCATCGTCACCGGTCCGCGCCGCCAGTAGGCGCCGCGATACAGAAACTGCCAGGTGTCCTCGATCCGTTGCGCGTCGCGTCCGATGAGGCAGGGCACGACGTGGTCGCGCAGGTAGCTCGCGACGGCGAGCTCGCGGCCGTTCAGGGTCGCGTCGCCCACACCGGTTGCGCCGCTTTCCGTAGTCACCTTCAGGGTGACGAAGTTGCGCCCCGGGCAGGTGACGATCACGTCGGCGGCAGTGATGCGCTCCACGCTCATGCGGCGACGATCTCCGGCACGGCGCCCGCGACCGGCGTACCGGGCAGCCGGCACGGCACCTCGGGTCGCCACGCCTTCGCCTGCTTCATCCGGCCTCCCCGGACGCCGCGACGGTCCCGGCGCCGGTGACCGTAAGCACCGTGCTCTGCAGATCGACGGAGTTGGGACCGGTCATGATCTCGAACTCACCCGGCTCGACCACCTCGCGCATGTCGACGTTCCACAGTCGGAAGTCCTCGGGGCCGAGGCTGAAGGTCACGGTCCGCTGTTCGCCCGGCTCGAGCGTCACCCGCTGGAAACCTTTGAGCTCCTTGACGGGCTGCGTCACGGAGCTCACGCGATCGTGCAAATAAAGCTGCACGGTCTCGTCGCCGGTGCGCTCACCCGTGTTCGTGACCGTGACCCGCACCTCGACGGTGCCGTCGGCGGGAATCTCCGCTGCGGAGAGCTCCGGCGGCGACAGCTCGAAGGTTGTGTAGGAAAGACCCCAGCCGAACGGGAACAGCGGCTCGGTGCTCGCGAAGAGATAGCCGCGCCGCGCCGACGGCTTGGCATTGTAGAACATCGGGAGCTGTCCCACCTCGCGCGGGATGGTGACCGGCAGCTTGCCGCCCGGGCTCACGTCGCCGAACAGCACGCGCGCGAGCGCGTTGCCGCCCTGCTCGCCCAGGTACCAGCCTTCGATCAGCGCGCTCGCTTCCTCCGCGACCTGCACGGTGGCGAGCGGACGGCCGTTGATCAGCACCACGACGATCGGCTTGCCGAGCGCGTGCAGCGCGTCGAACAGCTCCTGCTGCTGGCCGACCAGCTCGAGGCTCGCGCGGTCGCCCAGGTGCGAGTCCGCCCAGCCCTCGCGGCTCGTCTGCTCATTGCCGCCGATGGCGAGCACGATCACGTCGGCGTCGCGCGCGACCTGGACGGCCTCCCGGATGAGCTTGCGATTCTCCTCGCTGTCGGCGAGCTTGACCTCGTCGGCCCACCAGTCGTCGTTTTCCGTGATCTTCACGCCTTTCGCGAACACCACGTCGGCGCGGTCGCCGACGCGTTCGCGCACGCCTTCGAGCAGCGAGACCTTGATCGGGGGAATGCCGTAATAACCCCCGAGCCTCGCCACGTCCGCGTTCGGCCCGATGACCGCGATCTTGTCCAGATCGTCGAGCGACAGCGGCAGCACGCCGTCATTGGCGAGCAGGACCATCGAGCGCTCGGCCGCGCGGCGCGCGAGCGTGCGTGCCTTGCGCGTGTTCGTGACCGCTTCGGCGTGCTCCGCGTCCGCGTACGGCGCCTCGAACAGGCCGGCGCGGAACTTGACCTCGAGCAGCCGCCGCACGGCCTGGTCGATGTCCGCGCGGGTGATGAGCCCCGCGTCGAGCGCCGCGGGCAGGTGCACGTACGCCCGTCCGTCCGGCAGGTCGACGTCGACCCCGGCGCGCAGAGCCGCCGCCGCGGCGTGTGTGAGATCGCCGAATACGTGGTGCAGGTCGACGAGCTGCTCGATGGCGTAGTAGTCGCTGACCACCATGCCGTCGAATCCCCACTCGCCGCGCAGGACGTCGCCGAGCAGCCACGAGTTCACGTGGCTCGGCACACCGTCGATCTCGTTGTAGGACGGCATCACCGCGCGAATGCCGGTGCGCTGCACCACGGCACGAAACGGCGGGAAGAAATTCTCGCGCAGCTCGCGCTCGGAGATCGGCGCGGGGCCGACGTTGGTGCCGCTCTCGGGCTGGCCGTGGCCCGTCATGTGCTTCAGCGTGGCGAACACCTTGCCGGGCCCGAGCCGCTCGAACCTGCCCTCGCCCTGCAGGCCCTCGACCGCGGCCACCCCGAGCTCCGATACGAGGTACGGATCCTCGCCGAAGGTTTCCTCGAAGCGGCCCCAGCGCGGATCGCGCGCGATATCGACGACCGGCGACAGCACGAGATGCACGCCGCGGGCGCGAATCTCGCGTGCGGTGACCGCGTTCACCTGGCGCACGAGGTCCGGATCCCACGACGAGGCGAGCGCGATCGCCTGCGGAAAACTGGTCGCGCCGACCGCGGCGTAGCCGTGCAGGCCCTCTTCGTGGAACAGCACCGGGATGCCGAGTCGCGTCTCTTCGATCGCGTACCGCTGGATCGCGTTCACCAGCGCGACGGTGTCCGCGATGCTCCGCCACGGCACCACGCGCGGCGAGGCGGGGCCCTGCGTATCGTTGGGACGCGCGAACCCGCCGAAGCCGTCCGGCCACAGCTTGCGCGCGCGCTCCGGATCGAAGCGGCCCTGGCCGTCGTACAGCTGCACCTTGCTGTCCCACACGGTGCGGAGCTGCGCAACCTTCTCGTCCAGCGACATGCGGCCGAGCAGGTCCTCGACGCGCTGCTCGACCGGCGCGGCCGCGTCGCGATACACGGGTGTGTCCGCTGCAAACCCGGGCACGGGCGTCAGCGCGAGCACGGCGGCGAGGGCCGCAAGGCGGATCGCACCGCGCGAGGCGGGCTCGTGGTTCGGCAGTCGGCGCACGGCATGTCCCCCCTGGCAGGACGGCGGGTCTCGAGCCCGCGGTTGATGAAGACGCGGATGGTAGCGATACCATGCTCTGCCGGGAAGCGCCTGTCAACCGCCTCCACGCCCGCCCGGAGCGCATCCGTCACGGCGCATCCGTGACTCGAGGCAACGTGCGCAACCGCTCGATCAGCGAGACGATCTCGACGGCCCTGCCGAACCCGGGTCCCGGGCCGTCGGCGAGACCCGCTCCAGGGTTCGTGCGGAAAAACGGGCCTCGAACGGCGGCGGCTGGCCGGAGTACGCGGTTTTCTGGACAGGGTGGGTGAGGCCCGGCAGAATGCCGATGGTACCGCTATCATTCCGCGGAGCGGCTCGATGACACAGAGTGGCGACAACGCGAAGCGCTCGAACCCCGCCCTGACGCTGGGATTTTCGGTGATTGCCGGTCTCTCCTTGCTGGCTGCCGCTGCCAGCTGCAAGGCGCAAACGCCACCGGAAGAATACAGAAATCCCGATCTCCCGATTGCGGAACGAGTCGACGATCTCGTCGCCCGCATGACCCTCGAAGAAAAAGTCTCCCAGATGCTCGACGTCGCCCCGGCCATCCCGCGGCTTGGGGTACCCGAATACAACTGGTGGAACGAGGCACTGCACGGCGTGGCCCGTTCCGGGCTGGCGACGTCTTTCCCGCAGGCCATCGGTCTCGCCGCGACCTGGGATGAAGACCTGATCTTCAGCATGGCGGAAGCGATTTCGGACGAAGCGCGCGCGAAGCATCACGAGTACGTGCGCAGGGGAAAGCGCCTTCGCTACCAGGGATTGACGATCTGGTCTCCCAATATCAACCTGTTCCGGGATCCGCGCTGGGGCCGGGGCCAGGAAACCTATGGCGAGGACCCTTTCCTGACCGGCAGGCTGGCGGTGCAGTTCATTCGCGGCCTCCAGGGAGACGATCCGGACTACCTGAAGACAGTCGCGACGGTAAAGCACTTTGCAGTGCACAGCGGCCCCGAACCCGAACGTCACACCTTCAATGCCGTCGTCAGCGAACGGGACCTTCGCGAAACCTACCTGCCGATGTTCCGCGCAGGCATACAGGAAGGCGGTGCTTATTCGCTCATGTGCGCTTACAACCGGGTCGACGGTGAACCGGCCTGCGGCAACCGCCATCTGCTCGAGGCTATCCTTCGCGAGCAATGGGCTTTCGGCGGCTACGTCGTCTCCGACTGCTGGGCGCTGGACGACATCTACAAGCATCACAAAGTGGTGCAAACGCCGGCCGAAGCCGCCGCCGTGGCCCTGAAGGCGGGCACCGACCTGGATTGCGGCGCACAGGTCTATCCGCACCTCGTCGAGGCGGTGCAGACGGGATTGATCGATGAGTCGCAGATCGACAGCGCGGTCAAGCGGCTCTTTACCGCCCGCTTCAGGTTGGGAATGTTCGATCCCGCGGAACGCGTGGAGTATGCGCAGATCCCCTATGACGTGGTCGACAACAGCGCCCACAGGAAGCTGGCGCTCGACGTAGCCCGTAAATCGATGGTGCTCCTGAAGAACGACGGCGTTCTGCCGCTCAGGAAGGATCTGAAAACACTCGCGGTGATCGGACCGAATTCCGACCAATGGCTGATGTTGCTGGGCAACTATAACGGCGTGCCTTCCGACATCGTGACGCCGCTGCGGGGGATCCGTGAAGCCGTTTCGCCGGAAACGAGGGTGCTGGTTGCCAGAGGCTCGGAACTGGCCGACGGCTTCCCGCTATTCGACAGCGTCCCCGGAGAGGCATTGTTTGCGCCCGATGGCGAAACTCCGGGATTGAAGACGGAATACTTCGGCAGCCGCGACATGCAGGGGCAAGCGGTCTTTACCGGGACGACAAGGGTTCTTGACGCCAACTGGCACGACAAGGCGCCCCGCGAGGGTATGGACGATGACGATTTCGGCGTTCGCTGGACCGGTGTGCTGAGACCCGGGAAGAGCGGCCTGTATCGCCTCGGCGTCATCTCGACGATGAAATTCGAGTTCTACCTGGGCGATCGGGAGCTGCTCCGGTCGAGCTACAACTATCGCGACGAGCTGGGAGACCCGCGCGTGGTGGCAGCGCCGCCGATGGAGCTCGAAGCCGGGCAGTCCTACCCGGTCCGCATCGAGGCCCAGGAATCCTATGGCGATGCGCAATTGCAGTTCGTCTGGAGCACACCCGAGGCCGGCCTGGAAGAGGAAGCGCTCGAAAAAGCCCGCCAGGCCGATGCGGTCATCCTGTTTCTCGGCCTGACGGCTCGCCTCGAAGGCGAGGAGATGGACGTCGACATCGAAGGCTTCCGCGGAGGAGACCGCACCCGCCTGGACCTGCCGAGGCCGCAGCGGCATCTCCTGCAACAGGTGATGGCAATCGGTAAGCCGACCGTGCTGGTACTGCTGAATGGCAGCGCGCTCGCCGTCAACTGGGCGGATGAGAACGTACCGGCCATCCTTGAGGCCTGGTATCCGGGACAGGCGGCCGGCACTGCGATTGCCGATGTCCTGTTCGGCGATTACAACCCGGCCGGGCGGCTTCCTGTCACCTTCTACAGGAGCGTGGACGATCTGCCGCCTTTCGAGGACTACTCGATGGAAGGCCGTACCTACAGGTACTTCGAAGGCGAACCGCTGTACCCGTTCGGCTACGGTTTGAGCTTCACGGACTTCCGGTACGAAAACCTCCGTACCAGCACCGCTTCGATATCGTCCGGAGATGCACTGACCGTGAGCGTCGAGGTGACCAACACCGGCGATCGGCCGGGCGAGGAGGTCGTCCAGCTCTATGTCAGCTACCCGGAATCGGCCGTCGAACGGCCGATCAGGGACCTGCGGGGATTCAGGCGGATCGCCTTGCAGCCGCACGAAACGAAGACGGTCGCAATGAAACTGCATGCGGATGATTTGCGCTATTGGAACCCGCACGAAAATCGGTGGGTACTGGAAAACCGCCCGGTGAAAATCGAAGTCGGTGCGTCATCGGCCGACATCCGTCTTACGAAAACGGTCGATGTCGGTTCGTAGAAAGCCGCTGCGGCGGTGACGTCCGCATGCGTGCCGTCGTGGATGGTGCTGCGGAGTTCCCGCAATCGCCTGTGCGCCCTTGATGGAGGCCGTGTGGCCCGGGCTCACTCATCAGCTGAGGAAAGGTTTACAAGTGCTTGGAAATAAAGTTGTCTTCCTGTTGTTGTTCCTGGTGCTCACCGGACTCGCCCCGGCGGGCGCCGCCCTGGCGGAGGACGGCTACGCACTGTGGCTCCGGCACGCACCGCCGGCGGAGCCGCCGCGAGTCACTCGCGTGGTCGCTCCGGCCGCACCCTCGCCCACGCTCGCGCTCGCGCGCGATGAGCTGC
>CAZBGV010000016.1:0-49600 GCA_964491485.1 uncultured Woeseiaceae bacterium
AGATCGAGCCGAACTACGAAGGCCCGGTGATTTACGTGAAGGACGCGTCACGCTCGGTGGGCATCGCCCAGGCGCTGGTCGAGCGCGGCTCGCGCGAGGCGCTGGTCGCGAAGGTGCGGCGCGAGAACGCCGCGCGCCGCGAGCGCCACGCGGGCAAATCGCGGCTCGCACCGCAGATCCCGCTCGTCCAGGCGCGCGAGAAGAAGCATCGCTGCGACTGGAGCGCCTATACGCCGCCGCGCCCCGCTGTGCTGGGACGCAAGGTGTTCGACGACCTGGATCTGCGGCTGCTCAGCAACTACATCGACTGGATGCCGTTCTTCAATGCGTGGGAGTTCCACGGCAAGTTCCCGGACATCCTCCAGGACGCGACGGTGGGCGAGGCGGTGCGCAGCCTGTACGCCGATGCCAGGGCGCTGCTCGAGCGCATCATCGCCGAGCGCTGGCTGACGGCACGCGCCGTCATCGGGTTATTCCCGGCGAACACCGTGGATGACGACGACATCGCGGTTTACGCGGACGAGCAGCGCGACCGGGAGCTGCTCAGGCTCTGCCACCTGCGCCAGCAGCGCAACAAGCCCGCCGGTCAAAGCCAGGACTGCCTCGCGGATTACCTCGCGCCGGCCGGTTCCGGCATCGCCGACTACATCGGCGCGTTCGCGGTGACGGCCGGCATCGGCATCGACGAGCACGTGCACCGGTTCGAACGCGAGCACGACGATTACAGCGCCATCCTGCTCAAGGCGCTGGCCGATCGCCTGGCGGAAGCCTGCGCGGAGTACATGCACGAGCGGGTGCGCACGGAGTACTGGGGCTACGTGCCGGACGAGAAGCTCAGCAACTCCGAGCTGATCGACGAGCGTTACCGCGGCATCCGTCCCGCACCGGGCTATCCCGCGTGCCCGGATCACACCGAGAAGGGCAAGTTGTGGCGCCTGCTCGACGTCGCGGAGGCGATCGGGCTCGAGCTCACCGAAGCCTATGCCATGGTGCCGACCGCGGCGGTCAGCGGCTTTTACCTGTCGCACCCGGATTCGCGCTACTTTTCGGTCGGCCAGGTCGGCCGCGACCAGATCGAGTCGCTGGCGGCGCGCAAGGGCGTTCCGGTCGCCGAAGCCGAGCGCTGGCTGTCGGCGAACCTGGGTTACGATCCGGCGACCGCGGACGCCGCCTGACCGGGCCCTTATGCGGCGTCGCCCGCGCTGCGCAGCCGCGCGGCCGCGGGCGGCGTCTCCACGATGACGCTGGCGCGCCCGCCCTTCTTTGCGCGATACATGAGCTCGTCCGCCATGCGCAGCGCCTCGTTCAGGTGCGGCGGGCCCTGCTCGAATACCATCGCACCGATGCTGACCCCGACCCTGGGACCGCCGAAGCGCCCCATCGCCTCGAGCATCTGGCGGTGCAGCTTGGCGAAGTAGGCGTCGGCGCCGGCGAGATCGGTATTCGGCAGGAGCACGGCGAACTCGTCGCCGCCCAGCCGCCCGGCGATGTCGCTTTCCCGGATCGAGCCCTCGAGCGCGGCCCCCACGGCGCGCAGCAGCTCATCGCCCCGGGTATGGCCGAGGCTGTCGTTCACGTTCTTGAAGCCGTCGAGATCGATGAACGCGATCACGAGCGACAGGCCGTAGCGGGAGGCGCTGTTCACCAGCGCTTCCGAGCGTTCGAGAAAACCCGCGCGATTCAGCAGGCCCGTGAGCGGATCGGTGCGCGCCAGCCGGCTCTGGACCTCGACGTGCGCGTGCAGCTGGCGGAGCAGCACGGCGACGATGCTGAACGACAAAAGGCGCACGGCCGAGTTCCAGAACAGGATCCACTGGTGGCTGTACTGGCGATCCGCCACGTATTCCATCGAGAACCAGGTGAGCGTGGCCAGGATGGCGATGCTCCACGTGATCCGGAGTCCGCCGTACCATGCCGCCACCGAGACCGGCAGCAGGTAGAAGACCGCGAACGACAGCTCGTTGCCGGTGATGCCGTCGATCGCGCCGACGAACGCGAGCATGATCGTGCACCACAGCACCAGCTGCCACGGCGCCATCCGGCCGAAAAAGCGGTCGATCTGGTGAATCAAAGCGGAGTGCTCCCCACGGCCGCGCCTCCGGGCGAGGGCGACCGGTGCAAGCGCCGGCAGGCACCCGCGGATTATAGGCCGGATCGGCGGTTATTTCAGAGCGTGACCTTGCGGATCGTGACCGCTTCGACGGGGACGTCCTGGTGTCCCCCGCGCGTTTCCGTCGGCACGCCCGCGATGGCATCCACCACGTCCATGCCGTCGGTCACGCGACCGAAGACGGCATAGCCGTAGTCCCGCTCGCCGTGGTCGAGGAAAGGATTGTCGCGCAGGTTGATGAAGAACTGCGAGGTCGCGCTGTGGATGTCGCTGGTACGTGCCATCGCCAGCGTGCCGCGCTGGTTCTTCTGCCCGTTGTCGGCCTCGTTCTCGATCGGCGGGCGGGTCGCCTTGCGCGACAGGCTGGCGTCCATGCCGCCGCCCTGGATCATGAACCCGGGGATCACCCGGTGGAACACCGTGCCTTCGTAGAAGCCGTCCGCGGCGTAGCGCCGGAAATTCTCGCAGGTGAGGGGCGCGCTGTCCTCGAACAATTCGACGACGATGTCGCCGTGGCTGGTTTCTATCGTGATCACGTGCTGCCTTCCGTGGTCGGGGGAACGGCCGGGCCGCGAGTCCCGCGGCGCGCCAGCGCGGCGCGCGGGCGGCCCGCCAGGTCCTCGAAGCTCTCGATACCGGTCCACCCATGGTACGCGAGAATGCCCGCGACGTCGCCTTCCTGGCCCACGCCGTGCTCGAGGAGCAGCGGCGCGCCGGGCGCCAGCAGCGCCCGGCAGTCGCGGGCGAGGATCCGGATGGCGGAGAGCGCGTCCTCGCCGGGCGTGAGCGCGCGCGCGGGCTCGTGCGCCAGGGCGGCGAGGGCGGGATCGCCGGACTGCACGTACGGCGGGTTCGACACCACGAGATCGAAAGTGCGGCCGGCGACGGGTGCCGTCCAGTCGCCTTCCAGGAAGGTGACGTTGGGCAGGGAGAGCTGGCGCGCGTTCTCCCGCGCGACGGCGAGGGCGGCGCCGCTCACGTCGGTCGCCGTGACGTCCCAGCCCGGCCGCTCGTGCGCGAGCGCCAGCGCGATCGCACCGCTGCCGGTGCCGAGATCGAGCACCCGGCAGGGACCGCGCCGCGGCAGCAGGTCGAGGGCGATCTCCACCAGGAGCTCGGTCTCCGGGCGCGGCACCAGCGTCTCGGGGCTGACCATCAGCTCGAGGGACCAGAACTCCCGCGTGCCGGTGATGTAGGCAAGCGGCGTTCCTTGCCCGCGGCGGGACACCGCCTGGAGGAAACGCTGCCGGGCGGCGTCGTCCAGCTCGTCCTCCGGGTGGGCGGCAAGGTAGGTGCGCGTCACGTCGAGCGCGCGCGCGAGCAGGAGCTCGGCGTCGAGCCGGGGACTGTCGCTCACCTCCGCGAGCTCCGCGGCCGCGCGCGCGAGAGCGGCATCGATTCTCATGGGTTTGCGTATGCTAGAGCGGTGCGGGGGAAAGGGCTACCATGGCAGCCACTCCACGCGACCCGCTCTCGAGGCGATGAACGTCTATTCCAACGTGCTGGAAATGGTCGGCCGGACGCCGATGCTCGAGGTGACGCACCTCGACACCGGGCCCTGCCGCCTGTTCCTCAAGCTCGAGCTCATGAATCCGGGCGGCTCGATCAAGGACCGCATCGGGATCTCGATGATCGAGGAAGCGGAAAAGCGCGGCGATCTCGAGCCCGGTGACACGATCGTCGAGGCGACGGCCGGCAACACCGGGCTGGGGCTCGCGCTCGTCGCGGCGCAGAAAGGCTATCACCTCGTCCTCGTCCTCCCGGACAAGATGAGCCAGGAGAAGATCTTCAACCTGCGGGCGATGGGCGCGGAGGTCGTGCTGACGCGCTCCGACGTCGGCAAGGGCCACCCGGAATACTACCAGGACCTCGGGCAGCGCATCGCCGGGGAGCGCGGCGCCTACTTCATCAACCAGTTCGGCAACCCCGACAATCCGCTCGCGCACGAGCGCACGACCGCGCCGGAGATCTTCGGGCAGATGGACGGCAACGTCGATGCGATCGTGCTCGGCGTCGGCTCGAGCGGCACCGTGACCGGCATCAGCCGCTGGCTCGCAGAGCACGCGCCGGACGTGGAGCTGGTGCTCGCCGATCCGGAAGGCTCCGTGCTCGCCGAGTACGTCAACACCGGCGTGCTCCCACAGAAGAGCGGCGGCTGGCTGGTGGAGGGGATCGGCGAGGATTTCATTCCGGTGATCGCGGAGCTCGACCGCATCCGCAAGGCCTATTCGATCGCCGACGCGGAGTCGTTCGGCGTCGCGCGCGAGCTGCTCAGGAAGGAAGGCATCCTCGCGGGCTCGTCGACCGGCACGCTGGTGGCCGCCGCACTGCGCTACTGCCGCGAGCAATCCGCGCCGAAGCGCGTCGTGACCTTCGCCTGCGACACCGGCAACAAGTACCTCTCGAAGCTGTTCAACGATTTCTGGATGGAGGACCAGGGCTTCATCCAGCGCGAGACTTACGGCGACCTGCGCGACCTCATCGGCCGGCTGCACGGCGAGCGCGCGACCATCACGGTAGGGCCTTCCGACGTGCTGACGACGGCCCACAACCGTTTGCGCAACGCGGGTATCTCGCAGCTTCCCGTGATGCAGGACGGCAAGCTCGTCGGCGTGCTGACGGAGGATGCGATCATCCGCTTCGTCTTCGGTCATCCTGACCTCATGCACCGGCCCGTGCGCGACGCGATGGAAGCGGCTTTCCTGCAGGTGGAGAAAAATTTGAGCATCAACAACCTCGTGGCCATGCTGCAGGTGCAGCCGTACGCCGCCGTCATGGACGGAGAGCAGTTCCTCGGTCTCATCACACGCTCCGACGTGCTGAATTACCTGCGCAAGCAGAGCTGATTCCATGGCCGCGAACGACAAGCAGCGCTTCGCCACGCGCGCCATCCACGCCGGCCAGGAGCCGGATCCCTCCACCGGCGCGATCATGCAGCCGATCTACGCGACCTCGACCTACGTGCAGGAGAGCCCGGGCGTGCACCGCGGTTACGAGTACTCGCGCACGCACAACCCGACGCGCCGGGCGCTCGAGCGCTGCATCGCCGACCTCGAATCCGGCCGCCACGGCTTCGCGTTCGCCTCGGGAATGGCCGCGACCGGAACGCTCCTCGAGCTCCTCGATTCGGGCGATCACGTCGTCGCCATGGACGACATCTACGGCGGCACGACCCGGTTGTTCGAGCGCGTGCGCCGGCGCAGCGCTGGGCTCGACTTCACGTTTGCCGACCTGAGCGATCTCTCGAACCTCGAGCGCGCCGTGCGCGACGACACGCGCATGATCTGGATCGAGAGCCCGAGCAACCCGCTGCTGAAGCTGGTCGATTTCGCCGGCGTCGCGCGCATCGCGCGCGAGCGCGGCATCCTGGTCGTCGCCGACAACACGTTCGCCACGCCGTACCTGCAGCGGCCGCTCGAAGCCGGCTGCGACATCGTGATGCACTCGGTGACGAAGTTCCTCAACGGCCATTCGGACATGGTCGGCGGCATCGCCGTGACGAACGACGATGCGCTCGCGGAGAAGCTCGGGTTTTTGCAGAACTCCGTCGGCTCCGTGCTCGGCCCGTTCGATTCCTTCCTCGCGCTGCGCGGGTTGAAGACACTCGACGTGCGCATGGAGCGGCACTGCCGCAACGCGCAGGCGGTGGCCGAGTGGCTGGCGCAGGATTCGCGCGTCGAGCGCGTCGTGTATCCCGGCCTCGAATCCCATCCGCAGCACGCGCTCGCACGCGCGCAGATGACGGGCTTCGGCGGCATCGTCACTTTCTTCATCGCCGGCGGCCTGGAGCACGCCCGCGCGTTCCTCGAGCGCTGCCGCGTCTTCGCGCTCGCCGAGAGCCTGGGGGGCGTCGAAAGCCTGGTCGATCATCCCGCGATCATGACCCACGCCTCGGTGCCGCCCGGGAAGCGCGCCGCGCTCGGCATCGACGACGCGCTGATCCGCCTCTCCGTGGGCCTCGAACACCTCGACGATCTGCTCGCCGACCTCGACCAGGCCCTGGGGTAACAGGTTGGCAACGCAGCCGCAGGAGCCCGCCATGCGGGCGACATCGATGTTCGGATCGCCCGCATGGCGGGCTCCTGCGGGAGGCCGGGCCGCGTTTAACCGCCCAAAGCGGCGAGCTGGTCGGCCTGGTGCTCGGCGAGCAACGGATCGATGACCGGATCGAGGTCGCCTTCGAGGATCTCGTCCAGCTTGTAGAGCGTGAGATTGATGCGGTGGTCGGTCACCCGGCCCTGCGGGAAGTTGTAGGTGCGGATGCGCTCGGAGCGGTCGCCCGTGCCGACCAGCAGGCGGCGGCGCTCCGCCTGCTCCGATGCGCGGCGGCTCAGCTCCGCGTCGAGCAGCTTGGCCCTGAGCAGCGACAGTGCGCGCGCGCGGTTCTTGTGCTGCGAGCGCTCGTCCTGGCACTCCACGACGATGCCCGTCGGCAGGTGCGTGATGCGCACCGCGGAATCCGTCTTGTTCACGTGCTGCCCACCCGCGCCCGAGGCGCGGAACGTGTCGGTGCGGAGGTCCGCGGGGTTGATCTCGATTTCCTCCATTTCCTCGGGCTCCGGCAGCACCGCCACCGTGCAGGCGGAAGTGTGGATGCGGCCCTGCGATTCGGTCACCGGCACGCGCTGCACCCGGTGCGCGCCGGACTCGAATTTCAGACGCCCGTAGATGCCGTCGCCGGAGATGCGGCTCACCACTTCCTTGTAACCGCCGTGCTCGCCTTCGCGCGCGCTGACCAGCTCGAGCGACCAGCCGCGCCGCTCCGCGTATTTGGCGTACATGCGGAACAGGTCGCCCGCGAAAATGGCCGCCTCGTCACCGCCCGTGCCGGCGCGGATCTCGAGGAATACGTTGCTGTGGTCGTGCGGGTCGCCGGGAACCAGCGCTTTCCTGAGCTCGAGCTCGAGCGCCTCGCGGCGCGCGGCCAGCGTCTCCAGCTCTTCCTCGCCCATGCCCCTGAGCTCGGGATCCGGATCCGCCGCCATCTCCTCGGCCGCGGCGAGGTCCGCGCGCACGCGCTCCCATTCCCTGAACAGCGCGACCACGCGCTCGAGGCGTGCGTACTCGCGCGACAGCTCGCGGAACCGTGCCTGTTCCCCGATCACTTCCGGATCGGCGAGCAGCGCGGAGACTTCCTCGAAGCGTTCGCGGGTGCCTTCGAGCTTGCGGACCAGCGAGGCTTTCATCGCACCGGGCCGCCGTCGTCCTTGCCGCGGTCGAGGCCGAACAGCTCGCGGGCCGCGTCGACGAAATCCTGGTCGGCTGCCTCGCCCGCCTGCCGCAGGCGCACCGTCGGCCGGTGCAGCAGCTTTTTCAGGAGGGCGCCCGTGACGTACTCCAGCACCGCCTCCGGGTCCGCCCCGTTGTGCAGGCGCCGCCGGGCCTGCGCCAGCACCTCCTGGCGCAGCGCGTCGCCGTGGTCCCGCAGCGCCGCGATCACCGGCGACACGGAGCGGCTGCGCTCGATCTCGAGGTAGCGGACCGTCTCCTCCTCGAGAATGCGCACCGCGTCCACCGCCGCCGCCTCGCGCGCGGCCTGCCCCTCGAGCACGACCTTGTCCAGGTCGTCGATCGTGTACAGGTACACGTCGGGAAGTTCCGCGATCGCCGGGTCGAGGTCGCGGGGCACCGCGAGATCCACCGCGAACACCGGCTTGCGCTTGCGCCGCCGCAGCGCCTCGCGCATCTGCTCGACGGTGACGATCGGCTGCCGGGCCGCGGTCGAGCTGACGACGATGTCGGCGTCGGGCAGCGTGCCGGAAAGCTCCGAGAGCGGCAGCGCAAAGCCGCCGCAACGCGCCGCGAGCTCGCGGGCCCGCCCGAGGTCGCGATTGGCGATGAACAGCCGCCCGACGCGTTTCGCCTCGAGGTGCCGCGCCACGAGCTCGATCGTCGCGCCGGCCCCGACGAGCAGCGCGGTGTGCTTCTGGAAACCGGCGAAGAACTGTCCCGCGAGCGCCACCGCGGCGTACGCGACCGAGACCGGGCTCGCCCCGATGTCGGTCTCCGTGCGCACCTTCTTCGCGACCGCGAACGTGTGCTGGAACAGGCGGCCGAGCCCGCCGCCGATCGCACCGGCCTGCTCGGCCAGCCGCCACGCGTCCTTGAGCTGGCCTAAGATCTGCGGCTCGCCGAGCACCATGGAGTCGAGCCCGCAGGCGAGGCGGAACAGGTGCCGGATCGCCGCGTCCCCGTCGAGCAGGAACAGTGCCCGTTCCGCGGCCGCCGGGAGCTTCTGGTCGCGAACCAGCCAGTCGCGCAGGGCGGACGCGCCCGCGGGCGACGCGGCGGCAAAGAATTCCGTTCGGTTACAGGTGGATAGGACGACGGCTTCGGCCACCTCGGGCAGCTTCGTCACCTCGCCCAGGGCCCGCGCCGCGGCGGCTCCGTCGAAGACGACCTGCTCGCGTATCTCGACCGGAGCCGTGGTATGGTTCAGCCCGACTATGTGCAAGGACATTATGCGGTCTGGGATGCGCGTCGACGGTCCCGGCAGGAAGATTCGCGTATCATAAGCGAACTGATGACGCACTTGCCTGTCTCTCTCCCCTTTGAATCCCGGGTCTGAATGATTCGCAACCCCGTGCTCGCGTTCCCGCTCGGTCGCTTCGCCGCAGCGTGGCTGGGGCTCGGCCTGCTGCTGGCCACGGGGCCCGCCGGCGCCGCGGAACCCGGCGACCAGGCGGACGCGCACCTCCTGCAAGCCGAGATTGCGCTTCAGCGGGACGATTACAAGCTGGCCTCCCGGGAGTACCGCAAGGCCGCCGAGGAGACCGGGGACGTCGAGATCGCCCGGCAGGCGACCCAGGTATCCTATACCTACGGCTTCGACGAGGACGCGCTCGGCTCGGCGGAGCGCTGGGCCAAGCTCGACCCGGCGAGCGACGAGGCCCTCCTGTACCTCGCCCAGCTGCAGCTGCGCAACGGCAAGCTGCGCGATTCCCGCAAGAGCTTCCGCGAGCTGCTCTCGCGCGGCGACGATCCGGCCGACGAGCGGCTGGTCTCGCTGATCCCGCTCCTTTCCGAGGAGGATCCGAAGGACGGGCAATGGCTGATGAAGGAGCTCGCCAGGAATTACAAGGACTCCGCGCAGGCGAATTACGCCGTCGGCGTGATGGCGCTGCAGGCGGAGGATGCGAAAGAGGCGAAGCAGCGCGCGCAGAAGGCCATGCAGCTCGATCCCGACTGGATCCAGCCGCAGTTGCTCTATGCGCGCTCCCTGCTGCTCGCCGGCGACAAGCAAGCCGCGATCGACTACGTGGCGCGGCTGGTCGGCGACGATCCGGATCCGGATCCCGAAGCGCGGCTCGAGCTCGCGGTGATGTATCTCTCGGCGGAGCGTGACGACGACGCGCTGAGCCAGATCAACCAGGTGCTGCTCGAGCAGCCGGCGCGCACCGACGCGCTGCGCCTCATGGCGATCATCAACTACAGCAACGAGAACCTCGATGCGGCCTGGTCGGATTTCCGCGACCTGCTGGGCTCCGGGCAGTACACGATGGACGCGCTCTATTACCTCGGGCGCATCGCCGACCAGCGCCTCGAGAAGGAAGAGGCGGTCACGCTGTACTCGCAGGTGATCAGCGGACCGAATGCCGTGCCGGCGCAGCGGCGCGCCGCCGTGCTGCTGGCGGAGGAGGGCAAGTCGGAGGCCGCGCTGAAGCAGCTCGACAAGTTCGCGGACGTGAACCCGCGCTATGCCATCGACATGCTGCTGGCGCGGGCGATGCTGCTCGGCACCCTCGAGCGTTACGACGAGGCGCTGCCGCTCTATGAGCGCGTCATCGATTACCGTCCGGACGAGGAAGAGCCCGTGCTCGGCAAGGCCGAGCTGCTGCTCCGCATGGGGCGCCTCGACGACGCGATCGACCAGTACCGCGACGCCGTGGACCGCTGGCCCGACAGCGCGTACACCCTGAACGCGCTCGGCTACACGCTCGCCGATCGCACCGATCGCTACGACGAAGCCGAGAAGCTGATCAGGAAGGCGCTCGAAATCGAGCCGGAAAGCGGCGCCATCATCGACAGCTACGGCTGGGTGCTGTACCGCCAGGGCAAGCTCGACGAATCGCTGGTACAGCTCCGGCGCGCGTGGGAAATCCTCAAGGACCCCGAGGTTGCGGCGCACATCGTCGAGGTGCTGTGGAAGCTCGGCCGGACGGAGGAAGCGCGCCACGAGCTCGAGGAAGCGGAGAAGCTCTTCCCGGAGAACGAGATGCTGCAGCGGGTCCGCGAGCGTGCGTTCCCCGCGCCGTCCTGAACGCGCCGCCGGCGTCCTCGTCGCACTCCTGCTCGCCGGCTGCGCGGTGCAGCGCGGCATCGAGCTGCCGCCCATGCCCGACTGGGAGACGCGCCGCGACGTGCTGTCCGGCGTGCGGCACTTCGAGTTCAAGGGGCGCATCGGCGTACGCGCCGGCGACGACGGTTTCAACGGCAACCTTCGCTGGCGCCAGGACGGCGATGCCTTCTCCGCCTCGGTCGGCGGCCCGCTCGGCATCGGCACGGTACGCATGGAAGGCACGGGCGGGCACGTGCGCGTGACCGACAACGACGGCAAGGTCACCGAGCTCGAGGATGCGGATGCCGGCCTGCGCAGGCTGTACGGCTGGACGCTGCCCGTGACGAGCCTGCGCTACTGGGCGCTCGGCATCCCCGATCCGGCGACGCCGGCGAGGACAGAGATCGACCCGCAGGGGCGGCTCACGCGCCTCGAGCAGCGCGACTGGACGCTCACCGTCACGGCGTACGGCGAGGACGCGGGCCGGCTGCTGCCGCGCCGCATGACCGCCGTGAATCACGACACGCGGGTACGCCTCGTCATCGACGACTGGACGTTCCACGACTGATCGCGCACAATGCCGGCCTGCGGCGCGGAGGTCGCGGGGGTGTCGCTGCCTCTTTATAAACGGCTGATTCTCAAGGTGTTCCGCCCGAGCGTGGACGGATGCATGGGGTGTAGCCAAGCGGTAAGGCAACGGGTTTTGATCCCGTCATTCGCAGGTTCGAATCCTGCCACCCCAGCCACGTCCGGCCCTGTCTCGCACGAGGGAATGAGGTAAAGCCATGGATCTGGCGTCGATGGCCGTTTTCACGGGGAACGCGCACCCGGAGCTCGCTCACGACATCGCGAGGGTGCTGCGCGTCCCGCTCGCGAAGGCGCACGTCGGCCGCTTCAGCGACGGCGAGATCAGCGTCGAGATCCTGGAGAACATCCGCGGCCGCGAGACGTTCATCGTCCAGCCCACCTGCCCGCCGACCAACGAAAACCTGATGGAGCTGCTCGTGATGGCCGATGCGTGCCGGCGCGCGTCGGCGTCGCGCATCACGGCGGTCGTTCCCTACTTCGGCTATGCGCGCCAGGACCGGCGCCCGCGTGCCTCGCGCGTGCCGATTACGGCGAAGCTGGTCGCGAAGCTGATCGGCGCAGCCGGCTTCGATCGCGTGCTGACGGTCGACCTGCATGCCGACCAGATCCAGGGCTTCTTCGACATTGCCGTCGACAACGTCTACGCCTCGCCGGTGCTGCTCGGTGACGTCTGGAAGCAGAAATACGATCGCATGGTCGTCGTATCCCCCGACGTCGGCGGCGTGGTGCGCGCCCGGGCGCTGGCGAAGCGCCTCGACGATGCCGACCTCGTCATCATCGACAAGCGCCGTGCGAAGGCCAACAAGTCGGAGGTGATGAACATCATCGGCGACGTGCGCGACAAGACCTGCGTGATCATCGACGACATGGTGGACACCGCGGGCACGCTGTGCCAGGCCGCCGCGGCCCTCAAGGAACGCGGCGGGCGACGGGTGGTCGCGTACATCACGCACCCGGTGCTGTCCGGTCCGGCCGTCGAGCGCATCGGCGGTTCCCAGCTCGACGAGATCGTGGTCACCGACACGATCCCGCTGCGCGAGGATGCGCGCGCCTGCCCCAAGATCCGCCAGCTCTCGACGGCGGAGCTGCTCGCCGAGACCATGCGCCGCATCAGCGACGAGGAATCCGTGAGCTCCCTGTACGTCGACTGAGCCCCGGCGACGTTGACCCGTAGGAGACCGCCATGCGGGCGATCCGCTCGTGCAGGTCGCCCGCATGGCGGGCTCCTACTGGCCCGCGCACGGGGTTTGCGCTAGGATGGCGCGCCCCGCCGGGCTGGTCGCGGCACGGCGGCGTTTTTCGGGCCGGTATTCCGGCCGAATCAGTCACTTACGGAGATTCCCATGAGACAGGAATTCAACCTGGTCGCGGAACTGCGTGACGATCAGGGCAAGGGTGCGAGCCGCCGCCTGCGTCGTCAGGGCAAAGTCCCGGCCATTCTGTACGGCGCCGGCCGGCCGCCGCGCACCCTCTCGCTCGACCACAACAGGGTGCTGCAGCAGCTCGAGCAGGAAGCGTTCCACTCCAGCATTCTCACGATCCAGGTCGGCGAGAAGAGCCAGCCCGCGATCCTGAAGGACGTGCAGCGCCACCCGGCGAAGCGCCAGATCCTGCACATGGATTTCCAGCGCATCCTCGAGGACGAGAAGATCCGCATGACCGTGCCGTTGCACGTGACCGGCGAGCAGGCGGCGCCGGGCGTGAAGCAGGGCGGCACCGTGTGGCGCCTGATCACGGAGGTCGAAGTGTCCTGCCTGCCGCGCGACCTGCCCGAGTACATCGCGGTGGACATCTCCAACCTGGGCCTCGACGAGATGCTGTATCTCTCCGACCTCGAGGTGCCGAGCGGCGTGGAGATTCCCGAGCTGGCACACGGCGGCGAGGAGAAGGATCACGCGATCGTCTCCATCCACGTGGCCAAGGCAGCGGCCGAGGAAGAGGAAGCGGCCGAGGGTGCAGCGGCCGCCGAGGGCGCCGCGCCGGAAGGCGGCGCGCCGGCGGAGGGCGGAGAGAAGTCCGAAAGCTGAGCGGCTCCCGCACGCCTGCGAGGAGGCCGCCGCTGGCGGCCTTTTCGTTTCGGCCGTCGCGAATGCGTATACCATTGCCTCGATCATGAGCTTTCTCACGACGATCGCCGGCCTCGGGAATCCGGGGGACCGGTACGCGCGCACGCTGCACAACGCCGGCTTCTGGCTGGTGGACAAGCTGGCGGAGCGCGCGGGCGAGAGGTTTCGCCCGGAGAAGCGGTTCGATGCCGAGATCTGCCGCATCGCGCTCGCCGGCAGCGACGTGTGGCTGGTGAAGCCGCAGGCATACATGAACCTGAGCGGCGGCCCGGTGCGCGCGGTGCTCGATTACTACCGCCTCGATGTGCGGCAGCTGCTCGTCGTGCACGACGAGATCGACCTGCCGCCCGGCATCGCGCGCCTCAAGGTGGGCGGCGGGCACGGCGGCCACAACGGCCTGCGCGACATCATCCGGCACTGCGGCGCAAACTTCATGCGTTTGCGCATCGGCGTGGGACACCCCGGCGAGAAGGACAAGGTGACCGGTTACGTGCTCAAGGCGGGATCGTCCGACGTGGAGGCTGCCGTCGTCGAAGCCATCGATACGGCGCTCGAGGTCATCCCGCTGCTGGCGGAGAAGGGCGTCGAGACGGCGATGAACCGGCTGCATACCGTCCTCAAGAGGTCCGGCTGACGTGGCCATCCAGTGCGGCATCGTCGGTTTGCCGAACGTCGGCAAATCCACGCTCTTCAATGCGCTCACCGCGGCGGAGATCCCGGCCGAGAACTACCCGTTCTGCACGATCGAGCCGAACGTCGGCGTCGTGCCGGTGCCGGACCCGCGTCTCGAGCGTCTCGCCGAGATCGTGAAACCGCAGAAGGTCATCCCGGCGGTCGTCGAGTTCGTGGACATCGCGGGCCTCGTCGCCGGCGCATCCAAAGGCGAGGGTCTCGGCAACCAGTTCCTCGCGAACATCCGCGAGACGCACGCGATCGCGCACGTCGTGCGCTGCTTCGAGAACGACGACGTGACGCACGTGGCCGGCGCCGTCGATCCGGCCCGCGATATCGGCACGATCGACACGGAGCTTGCGCTCGCCGATCTCGAGTCCGTCGAGAAGCAGCTGTACCGGGCCGAGCGTGCCGCGAAGGCGAACGAGAAGAGCGCCATCGCGGCGCGCGACCTGCTGCGCCGGCTGCAGGCGCACCTGAACGAGGGCCTGCCGGTCCGCTCGCTCGCGCTCGATGACGACGAGCGCGCGCTCGTGCGCGAGTTCCACCTGATCACGGCGAAGCCCGTCATGTACGTCGCGAACGTGGACGAGCACGGGTTCACGGACAATCCGCATCTCGACGTCGTGCACGAGATCGCGGCGCGCGAGGGCGCGGAAGTCGTGACGATCTGCGCCGCCATCGAGGCGGAGATCGCGCAGCTCGACGAGGCGGACAAGGCGGAGTTCCTCGCCGATCTCGGTCTCGAGGAACCGGGATTGAACCGGGTCATCCGCAGCGCCTACCGCTTGCTCGGATTGCAGACTTTCTTCACGGCGGGTCCGAAGGAAGTGCGCGCATGGACGGTGCGCGTCGGCGCCACCGCGCCGCAGGCGGCGGGCGAGATCCACACCGATTTCGAGAAGGGTTTCATCCGCGCCGAGGTGATCTCCTACGACGATTTCGTGAACCTCGGGGGCGAGCACGGCGCGAAAGAGGCGGGCCGGCTGCGCCTCGAGGGCAAGAGCTACGTCGTCCAGGAAGGCGACGTCATGCACTTCCGCTTCAACGTCTGACAGCGGTACGGCGTAATCCCGTAGGAGCCCGCCCTGCGGGCGACCCCTTCAATGCCACGCCCGGTCGCTCGTCTCGACGCGAAACAGCACGTAATCCCGCAACCGCGCCGCCGCGGCGTACTCCACGAACGGCACCGTGACGGTGGTGCCGCCCGCGAGATGCACGTGCATCGTGGCGAGCCCCCGCCGCCGCTGGAGCGGCGACTGCACGAGATCCACCCGCTGCACCTTGCGATGCAGCCACGCGACGACGCGGGCGCCCAGGAAGCCGCGCCGGAACGCCATGGCATCGGCCGTCACGGCCACTCCGAAGCGTTTCCACCGCTGCCTTGCGGCCGCGACGACGGGCGGCACCCAGAGCAGCGCGAGCAGGGCGGCCCAGCCGGCGGCGAACGCGAGCAGTGCCGCGCCGACGGCGGCCGGCAGCACGCCGTACGCGAGGCTGCGCGAGCGTACGTAGGCCGCGGAGACCGGTGCGAAGCCCGGCGCGCGCGGATCGAGCGGCAAAAGCCCAAGCTCGTCCGTGAACAGTGCGGCGGCGATGCGCGGTGTGACGTCCGTGGGGCAGATCGGCACGTCGAAGCGGCTTGCGGCGCGCGCCCGCCCGCTCGTCGCCTGCCGCGTTCGCAGGCGATGCCGGCGGAACAGCCGCAGCACGAGATTCTGGATGACGTGCAGCGACTGCACCTTGACGAGCTGCACCGATTGCTCGTGGCGCGTCAGCAGTCCGCTCTCGGAGCGCAGCACGTCGCCGTCGGCCGTCAGCGTGTAACCGTGCCAGCGCAGCACCGCGCCGACGATCGAGGCGGCCACCAGGAGCAGCAGCACGCCGATCACGACCGCGAAGGTGAGCGCGAGCACGGTGCCCAGGGAAGGCGCCGCGCCGCCGAAGAACCGGAGCACGGCCTCCCGCTCGGCGACCTGCTCCAGCCGGTCGTCGAGCTGGTCGAGTAGCGGGCCGATGAGCACCAGCGCGAGGAACACGCGGCCGCTCGAGACTCCGACGCGCACGACTTCGCCGAACGGCAGCCGCAGCAACCGCTGGCCGTCCTCGGTGCCGACGGCGGGTGCCGTTTCGTTCTCCGAGGCGATCGCGTCCCGGCGCGGCGTGCGCCGGATGCGCTCGCGCAGGTCGTCCGCGAGCTGGTGGCCCACGGCGGGCAGGTGGCCTTCCTGCCCCGAGGCGCCCGCCGTGTCGAGATTCACGGTCACGAGGCGGAACAGGCGGAACACGATGTTCTGCGTGGTATTGATGCCCTGCACGCGCTCGAAGCGGATGTCGAGCTGGCGTTTCCGGAACACGCCGTCGCGGATCAGGATGGAGTCGGGCGTCAGGCGATAGCGAAAGAACCAGTACCGCAGCGCGGCGTGCACGAGGCTTGCGCCGACGAGCACGGCGATGCCGAAGATCGCGGCGCGCAGGCGGTCGCCCTGGTAAGCGACGACGAACGCCGCGAGCGGCGCCAGCGATTGCCACGCGTTCTTCGCGATGGCCTGGTAAATGCGGCCGAGGTAGAAGACCGCGGCGAGCGGCGAGGTGCGCCGCCAGTCGGGGGCTTCAGTCGCGCTCAACGGCGCCGCCCGCGCGCTCGAGCACGAATACGCGCACGCCCTCCGCGACGTCCGCGGGCAGGCCGTGAATCTTCAGGTCGCCGCTCGCGGTGCCCGCGGTGTAGAGCTTCAGGGCCGCGAGCCCGAAGCGGCGGTCCAGCGGAGTGCTCTCGGTCTCGACGTGCTGGATGCGGTTGAAAGGCACCGCGGTGACGGTTCGCCACAGCACCCCCGAGCGGTAGAGCATGTCGTGCTCGCGGATCGCCCACGCCTTGCGCGGCACGCTGATCGCCGGCCACGCGAGCCCGGCGGCGGCGAGCAGCGCCAGCCCCGTCCAGCCGAGCCAGAACGGCAGGTCGGCGAACGGTCCGGGCCTCGCGAGCTCCAACAGCAGCAGCCCCGCCGCCAGCACGCCGACGTTGACGAGCGAAGCGACCTGCAACCGGGTCCTGAGACGCGGCCCGAGCGCCCGCCACTCGACCGCATCGGCCGCCGGCAGGTCTTCCGGCGCGATTTCGGCGTTCACGAACATCGTTGCCCCCCGGTTCCGCGGCCCCATTATAAGGGCAAGCGCCGCGCGACCGCCCGCCGGGCCCGGCTTGACACCGCGGGACGCCCAGCGGACAATCTCGGCCCCTCACGAGCCCTCCCGCCGGCCAAAATGGTGATGTAGCTCAGCCGGTTAGAGCGACGGATTCATAATCCGTAGGTCGGTGGTTCGAGCCCACCCATCACCACCACATTCGTGTTTGCGTCGGTTCCGCTGCCGTTGGTCGACGTGCGGCGTGCGCTCGCGCAGCGTGTCGATACCTTCGCGTAATGCGCAACAACGCCAGCGCCCCATCGATACCGGAACGACGCGCGACGTACGCCTCCGCGGAGGGCTCGCGCACCGTCCACGTTTCCGCGGAGGTGCACCCCTCCGCGGAGGGGTGTGCGTGCAAGTACCCGGACCCCGTTCGGCCGTCGTCCGTCGTGTCGTCGGCGCGATAGCCGCAGGCCGGCACCGCACGGCCGTCGGGGCGGCGGAAGAACCAGCGATCGCGGTAATCCTTCTCGATCGTGAAACCGCCCTCGTGCACCAGCCGATGGTGCTCGAAGCAGAGCAGCATCAGGTTCGCGAGGCTCGTCTCGCCGCCGGCGGACCAATGCACGATGTGATGAGCATGCAGGAAGCGCGTGCGTGTGCAGCCGGGGAAACGGCAGCACCGGTCGCGCGCTTTGAGTGCTCGAAGAATGGCCGTCGGCACGATGCGGCTCTTGCGGCCGATGCTGAGCGGCTCGCCGGCGTCGTCCTCGACCAGGATCACGCGATCCGCATCGCAGGCGATGCGGCGCACGGATTCAATCGGCAGGCCGGCGCGTCCCGCCCCTCCGCGGAGGGCCGCCTCTTCCACGTGCACCACCACCTGGTATTGATCCGGTGTGCCCGTGGTGGCCTCGCCGCCGCCGAGGTACGTCCTGGCGAGTGCGACCAGTGCATCCGCCCGCTGTGCCGACCCGCTCTCATCGGCCAGCTCGGGCGACGTCGATGCCGTCAGCTCGAGCGCACGGTCGAGCGCCTTGTCGACGAGCTCCCCGGTTTCCATGGGCAGCTCCACCGTGATCGTTACCATCCCGCGCCCGGGATCGCGCCGAATGCAACTCTAAATATCCGTATTTGAAGCAGTTTTGGCTAAACCAACTCTTCCGCAGCGGCTCCGAACCGGCCCCTTGTCCCGGCGAGCTGGCCGCCTGCGCCGGCCTGAAAAAAGCAGCTTCGAAGAGTCCGCCCGCATTCGCTTGACGACTCCCGCTCGAGCCGGCTTCCCTTCTCACGCCGTCATCTTCAGCCCCAGTATCCCCGCGACGATCAGCGCCACGCAGAACAACCGCGATCCGGTCACCGGCTCATTGAAAAGGAGTATCCCCAGCGCGACCGTTCCGACCGCGCCGATTCCGGTCCACACGGCGTAGGCCGTGCCGACCGGCAGCACGCGTACCGCCCAGCCGAGCAGCGCCACGCTGACGATCATCGAGACGGCGGTGCCGACGGTGGGCCAAAGCCGGGTAAAGCCCTCGGTGTACTTGAGTCCGACGGCCCAGCCGACCTCGAACAGACCGGCGACGAAGAGAAGGATCCATGCCATGCAATTGCTCCGGTTGGCGCGGTGAGACGGATTTTGTCAGGTATGATCGCGTGATGATCTCATTGGAAAGGCAGGTGGTGCTCGTCACCGGCGCGTCGCGCGGCATCGGCGCCGCCACGGCGCGCGTCGCGCTCGAGACCGGCGCCACCGTCGTCGGCAGTTTCCGGCAGGCGGCGGGCGAGCTCGATGCGCTGAAGGAGCAGTACGGGCCAGAGCGCGTGCATGCGCTGCAGTGCGACCTCGCGCAGCCGCGGGCCGGTGCGGCGCTGTGGCGCGACGCGCTGGCAGCCGCGGGCCGCATCGATGGGCTCGTCAACAACGCCGGCATCGCGCCGATGAGCGACCTGGACGACGACGACGAGACCTGGCATCGCGACTGGGCCCAGGTGCTCGCCGTCAACACGCAGGCGGTGGCGGACCTGTGCCGCGAGGCCGTGCGCCGTTTCAGGGGCAACGGCGGCGGCCGCATCGTCAACGTCGCGAGCCGCGCCGCTTTCCGCGGCGACACGCCGGACGGGCTGCACTATGCGGCGAGCAAGGGAGCGGTGGTCGCTTTCACGCGCTCGATCGCGCGGGCGTACGCGAAGGACGGCGTGCTCGCTTTCATCGTCGCGCCCGGGTGGGTGAAGACCGACATGGCGTCCGTCATCTACGAAGGCGGTCACGCCGGCTACGAATCGGCGCTCGCCGAGATCCCGATGGGCGATGCGGCGCCTCCGGAACAGGTCGCGAATCTCATCGTGTTCCTGCTGTCGGGGCTCGTGGATCACGCCACCGGCGGGACCTTCGACATCAACGGCGCGAGCTACGTGCGCTGATTGGTGAGCCCTGCCGCAGGGGCGACCGACAGTCCGATCGCCCGCGTGGCGGGCTCCTACGGGATCGCAGCGGCAATCAGAACGGCTGGTGCTCCGTCATCGCGCGGTCGATGGCCGCGGCCGCGGAGATCAGGGCGAGGTGGGTGAACGCCTGCGGGAAGTTGCCGAGGTGGCGCGCATCGAAGCCGAGCTCCTCGGCGTACAGGCCGACGTGGTTCGAGTAGCCCACCATTTTCTCGAACAGGAGTCGCGCCTTGTCGACCTGCAGGGAGCGCGCGAGACATTCGCAGTACCAGAAGGAGCACATCGTGAAGCTGCCTTCCTCGGAGCCGTCCAGCCCTTCGAAATCGATCGCGTCGTCCTGGTAGCGATGCACGAACGAATCGACGACGAGTTGCCGCTCGACCTCCTCCATCGTCGACAGCCAGCGCGGATCGATGGGTGAGATGAACCTGACCATCGGCATGAGCAGCACCGACGCGTCGACGTTGCGCGCGCCGCGGAACTGCACGAAAGCCTTCAGGTCCGGGTTCCAGAACTCCTCGTGGATGGAGCGGAAGATCCGGTCGCGGACGTCGCGCCAATGGCTGATCGGCGCGGGAAGCGACGCCAGCTCGGCGAGTTTCAGGGCGCGGTCCAGCGCCACCCAGCACATCAGGCGCGAGTGCAGGAAGTGCTGCACGCCGCCGCGGAACTCCCAGATGCCTTCGTCCGGGCGCTCCCAGTTCCTGCAGACGTAATCGACGGTCCGCTGCAGCTGTTGCCAGCCGCGATAGGACATTGGCGAGCTGTACTTGTGCGCGAGGTAGATGCTGTCGATGAGCTCGCCGTAGATGTCGAGCTGCAGCTGTTTGTTTGCGCCATTCCCGATGCGGACCGGGCGGCTGCCCTTGTAGCCTTCCAGGTGCTCGAGCTCGATCTCGTCGAGGTCGTCGCCGCCGCTCACCCGGTACATCACGTTTAACGAGCCGTCGGCGGCGCTGTTCTCGTAACGCGTCGCTATCCATTCGATGTAGCGCGATGCCTCGTCACGAAACCCGAGCTGCAGCAGCGCATGCACCGTGAAGGCCGAATCGCGGATCCAGCAGTAGCGGTAATCCCAGTTGCGGGTTCCTCCCACCGCCTCGGGGAGCCCGAACGTCGGCGCTGCCACCATCGAGCCGTGGCGGCGTGAGATCAGGAGCTTGAGCGCGAGCGCGGAGCGCTTGACCTGGTCCTGGGCGTACCCCCGATACTCGGTGCCGGCGATCCATTCCCGCCAGAACTGCGCGGTTTCCTGCAGCACCTCGTCGACGGCCTCCAGCTGGAACGCACCCCTGTGGGTGTCGTCGCAGAGATACGCGAACACCGCCTGCTCTTTCTCGCGCAGCGTGAACCGGCACACCGCGCCCCCGTCCTCCACGTCGAGCGTTCGATTGCTGTAAAGACGCGCCGGCTTGAAGTCCTGGCTGTCGCACTCGAAGCGTACGGAGCAGCGATCCTCGTCCTGCACCGCGCTGGTCCGGGCACGCGCATAGTCGAAGGCGGGGAAGCATTCCATCACGATGTCGGTGTCGCCGTGAATGGCTTTCACGATGCGCACGAGCTGGTGGCGGCTCGATTTCCAGGTCAGCGGCATGAAATCGATGATCTCGAGGATGCCGCGCGAGGACAGGAAGCGGGTGACCAGCACGTTGGTGTCGGGCAGGTACATCTGGCGCTCGGTCCATTCGTCCGCTTGCGGGCGCACCTGGAAAAAGCCGCCCTTCCGGCGGTCGAGCAGGCGGGCGAATACCGAAGGGGAGTCGAAATCGGGATAGCAGTAGAAATCGACCGAGCCGTTGTGGCCGATCAGCGCCACGGTGTCGAGATTCCCGATGATGCCGTAGCTCTCAATGGGCGGATAATCCTGCATCATGCAGCGGTCGAGCGTGTGAAACATGTCTCCGGTCGCAGTCTGGGGGATGTGAGAGGCGGCGCGGCGCGGTCGCGGCACGAAAGAAGGCTTCGCCCGCCGAGTCTAGCATGCAGCGTTCCGGGCCTTAAGACCGGCTCTTTTGCGGAGATGCCGATCGCTAGCGGGCTCGCCTGCCTGGCGCCGGCGGCGCCGCGTACTGCTTTCCGCGGCCGAAATCAAGAACGCAGTGCGTTGCGCGCCCGCACCCTCCCATTGTCTAATCCGCCGTCCCGATTACTACGGCAAGCGATGTCGCAACCGACCACCCAAGAGCTGAAATCAGCGCTCCACCAGCGCCTCGTGTATTCCGTCGGCAAGGATCCGGCTCACGCTGTGCCCCGGGACTGGTGCGTGGCGCTTACGCTCGCGATCCGCGACCGCATCGTGGACGCCTGGATGGAATCGACGCGCGCCACCTACAAGAGCGGTGCGAAGCGCGTCTATTACCTCTCGATGGAATTCCTCATCGGCCGGTTGCTTTCCGACGCCATGTCCAACCTGGGCCTCAGCGACGTCTGCCGCGCCGCACTCGACGAGCTCGGCCTCGACTACGAGGCGGTGCTGGCGAGCGAGCCGGATGCGGCGCTCGGGAACGGCGGCCTCGGGCGGCTGGCAGCCTGCTTTCTCGACTCGATGTCCGCGATCGGCATCGCCGGCTTCGGCTACGGGATCCGCTACCGGAACGGCCTGTTCCGCCAGCTGCTGGCCGACGGCTGGCAGGTCGAGCAGGCGGAGAACTGGCTCATGCTCGGCAATCCGTGGGAGTTCGAGCGCCCGGAGTCGAGCTATACGATCAACTTCGGCGGCAACGCCGATCCGGGCCGCCCGGCCGAGCTGCGCTGGCAGCCCGGCGAGAAGGTCGTTGCGAGCGCCTACGACACGCCGGTCACGGGCT
The DNA here is from genome assembly GCA_964491485.1 of uncultured Woeseiaceae bacterium. Classification (GTDB taxonomy): domain Bacteria; phylum Pseudomonadota; class Gammaproteobacteria; order Steroidobacterales; family Woeseiaceae; genus IDS-8. The sequence continues at coordinate 22,099 of CAZBGV010000016.1, forward strand.
GGGGCGGCCGGCACGTGAACACGCTGCGGCTCTGGTCGGCGAAGCCCGCGGGGCTTTTCGATCTCTCCCGTTTCAACCAGGGCGACTTCCTGCATGCCGCGGCCCAGGAAGTCCTCGCGGAGACGATCACGCGCGTGCTCTATCCGGACGATTCGACCGAGCAGGGGCGGGAGCTGCGGCTGAAGCAGGAGTACTTCTTCACGTCCGCGTCGCTGCAGGACCTGCTGCGGCGCTTCCTCCTCGATCACGACGACCTCGACGCGCTGCCGTGCCACGTCGCGATCCAGCTCAACGACACGCACCCGGCGATCGCGGTGCCCGAGCTCATGCGCCTCCTGATCGACGAGCACGCGCTGGGCGAGGACCGCGCGTTCGACATCACGCGCGCGTGCATGAGCTACACGAATCACACCCTGCTGCCCGAGGCGCTGGAGCGCTGGCCGATGCCGCTGTTCGCCCGCGTGTTGCCGCGCCACCTGCAGCTCATCGAGGCGATCGACCGCCGCTTCGTCGCCGAGGTGCAAACCAGGGGAAACGAGCTGAACCCGGCTGCGCTGACCACGATCGACCACGACAACGGCGGCTCGGTGCGCATGGGGCATCTCGCGTTCATCGGCAGCCATCGTGTGAACGGCGTCTCCGCCCTGCACACCGGCCTCATGAAGGAGACGGTGTTCAAGGGGCTGCATGCCGTCTACCCGGAACGCATCGTCAACGTGACGAACGGCATCACGCCGCGCCGCTGGCTGTACGAATGCAACCGGCCGCTGCGCGAGCTTCTGAACGAGACGATCGGCGACGCCTGGGTGGCCGATCTCGGCCGCATCGAGTCGCTGGCGGAGCATGCCGACGACAGGCAGGTGCGCGAGCGGTTCGCGGCGGCAAGGCGCCGGAACAAGCTGCGTCTCGCGGCCGATATTGCAAAGCGCACCGGCATCACCGTCGATCCGGACGCGCTGTTCGACGTGCAGATCAAGCGCATCCACGAATACAAGCGGCAGCTGCTCAACGTCCTGCAAACCGTCGCGCGCTACCAGGCAATCCGCGAGCGGCCCGAGGAAGACTGGCTGCCGGTCGTGAAGATTTTCAGCGGCAAGGCGGCGCCGAGCTACACGATGGCGAAGCTCATCATCAAGCTCATCAACGACATCGCGGCCTCGGTGAATCGCGACACGGTCGTCGGCGATCGCCTCAAGGTGGTATACGTCGCCGATTACAACGTGTCGCGCGCGGAAGTGATCATCCCCGGCGCCGATCTCTCGGAGCAGATCTCGACCGCCGGCATGGAAGCATCCGGCACCGGCAACATGAAGCTCGCGCTGAACGGCGCGCTGACCATCGGCACGCTCGACGGCGCCAACGTGGAGATCCGCGAGCGCGTCGGCGCGGAGAACATGTTCATCTTCGGCCTGACGGCGGAAGAGGTGGCGGCGCGCCGGCACAATGGCCACGACCCCCGCGCCACGATCGAGAACGATCCGGTCCTGCGCAACGTCGTCGAGGCCATCGGCAACGGCGAGTTCTCACCCGGCGACCCGAACCGGTTCCACCCGGTAGTGGGCAACCTCTACGATCACGACTGGTTCATGAACACCGCCGATTTCGCCGCCTACTGCGCGGCCCAGGAGCAGGCGCTCGCGGCTTATCGCGATCCGGCGCGCTGGTGGCGCTCCGCGCTGCTCAACACGGCGCGGGTCGGCTGGTTCTCCTCGGACCGCGCCGTCCGCGAGTATGACGACAAGATCTGGCACACGCGCCCCGGCGATCGCTGATCCTTCCGGCCGTCACTCGCGTGCGAGCAGCACGCCGGCGAGCGGCGGCAGCGTGAGCACGATGCTCTGCGCCCTGCTGTGCCACGGCACGGGCTCGCTCGCCAAAGGCTGGCCGTTCCAGATCCCGCTCCCGCCGTAGCCCGGGCGATCGGAGCTCAGGATCTCCCTCCACGTGCCGGCCTCCGGCACGCCGATGCGGTAGTTGTGGCGCACCACGGGCGTGAAATTCAGCACGACCACGACCGCGTCGCCGCCGCCCCGGCGCACCCAGGCCAGCACGGAATGCTGCCGGTCGTCGCCGCTCAGCCATTCGAAGCCCGCGGGCTCGCAATCGCCCGCGTGCAGCGCCGGCCGCTCCCGGTGCAGCCGGTTGAGGTCGCGGAGCAGGGCGCCGACGCCGGCCGGCAGCGGCTCGCCGGCGCGCCACCACGGCAGCGCCTCCCCGGAGCTCCATTCGGTTTCCTGCGCGAGCTCGCCGCCCATGAACAGGAGCTTCTTGCCGGGGAAGCTCCACTGGTAGGTGTAGAGCAGCCGTAAATTGGCGAAGCGCTGCCACTCGTCGCCGGGCATCTTGCCGAGCAGCGAGCGCTTGAGGTGCACCACCTCGTCGTGCGACAGCGGCAGCACGAAATGCTCGTGGAAGGCGTATACCGAGGAGAACGTCAGCGAGTCGTGATGGTGCTTGCGGTGCACCGGATCCTTCGCGAAATAGCGCAGCGTGTCATGCATCCAGCCCATGTTCCATTTGAAGCTGAAGCCGAGCCCTCCCGATTCCGTCGGCGCGGTCACGCCGGCCCAGTCCGTCGACTCTTCGGCGATCGTCAGGCAGCCGGGAGCGTGGCGGGCGACGGCGTCGTTCAGCGCGCGGATGAAATCGATGGCCTCGAGGTTGTGATTGCCGCCGTAGCGGTTCGGCACCCAGTCGCCGCCGCGCTTCGAGAAATCGAGATACAGCATCGACGCGACGGCGTCCACGCGCAGGCCGTCGATGTGGAACTCGTTCAGCCAGTACAGCGCGTTGGAGACGAGGAAGGATCGCACCTCGTTGCGCTCGTAGTTGAACACGAGCGTGCCCCAGTCGCGATGCTCGGCCTTGCGCGGATCGTGGTACTCGTAGAGCGCGGTGCCGTCGAAGTTGGCGAGCGCGTGCGCGTCACGCGGAAAATGCGCCGGCACCCAGTCGAGCAGCACACCGATGCCGCGCCGGTGCAGGAGATCGACGAAGGCCCGGAAATCGTCGGGCGTGCCGAAGCGGCTCGTCGGCGCGAAATAGCCCGTGGTCTGGTAGCCCCAGGACTCGTCCAGCGGATGCTCGCTGACGGGCAGCAGCTCGACGTGCGTGAAGCCGAGATGCAGCACGTGGTCGGCGAGCTGATCGGCGAGAGTGCGGTAGTCGAGCGGCCGCCCGTTCTCGCCGCGCCGCCAGGAGCCCGGGTGCACCTCGTAGATCGTGAGCGGCGCCCGCCGCGCATCGCGCCCTGCGCGCGCGCCCATCCATCCGGCATCGTTCCAGGTGTGCCGCGAACGCGCGATCACGCTGCCGGTCGCCGGCCTGAGCTCGGCGGCCTTCGCGTACGGGTCCGCTTTCAGGTGGATCTCGCCGGTCTGCCGGTTGCGCAGCTCGAACTTGTAAATGCCTTCGCAGAGGTCGGGCACGAACAGCTCCCACACGCCGCTCGCGCCGCGGTTGCGCATCGGGTGGCAGCGGCCGTCCCAGCGGTTGAAATCGCCCACCACGCTCACGCGCTCCGCGTTCGGCGCCCAGACCGCGAACAGCGTGCCGCCGATGCCGTCCTGCACGTGCGGATTCGCGCCGAGGAAGTCCTGCGCCCGGGTGTGCGTGCCGCCGTTGAAGTACCACAGGTCCTGGTCGCCGATCGCGGGGTCGAAGCTCCAGGGCTCGTGGCGAGTACGGCGTGTCCCGTGCTCGTCCTCGACGACCAGGCGGTAATGGCGGGGCAAACCGTCCAGATTGCCCGCGTACTCGAAGAGATCGGTGTTCCCGACGCGCCGCATCGGCCGGTCTTCCGTTTCGAGCCATGCGTTGCGGGTGCGCGGCAGGAACGCCCGCACGGCATCCCCGTGGCGGCCGAGCACGCCGAACGGGTCGTGATGGCGCGCCTCGAGCAGGCGGATCGCGTCGGGATCGTCGGGACGAAGCATGCGAGTCTGGATGAGCGTGTCGCCAATGTAGCATACTGACCGCGTTCGCCACCTGCGCCCGCTGGTCGCGTCATCCCGCTCGTCGGTTCAGGAGCCGCCATGAGACCTCGACGTTCCGGTCGTTTCGTCAGCAGCCTCACGCGGAGCACCATGGCCGTCATCATGGCCGGCGGCCGCGGCTCCCGGCTGGGCGACCTGACGGCGAACCGGGCCAAGCCCGCGGCGCCGTTCGGCGGCAAGTACCGGATCATCGACTTCCCGCTGTCCAACTGCGTGAACTCCGGCATCCGCCAGATCTTCGTGCTGACGCAGTACAAGGCGCACTCGCTGATCCAGCACATCTATCGCGGCTGGGGGTACCTGCGGGGCGAGTTCGGCGAGTTCATCCAGATCGTTCCCGCCCAACAGCAGATGGGCGAGCGCTGGTATCTCGGCACCGCGGATTCCGTGTACCAGAACCTCGACATCGTGCGCGAGAGCGGGCTCGAGCACGTGCTGATCCTCGCGGGCGATCACATCTACAAGATGGACTACGGCCCGATGATCGCGTACCACACGAGCAAGAAGGCCGACATCACGGTCGGCGTGATCGAGGTGCCCGTGGCGGACGCGCGCTCCTTCGGCGTCATGTCCGTGGACGACGACAATCGCATTCGCCGCTTCGACGAGAAGCCGGCCGAGCCGACGCCGATGCCGGGACGCCCCGACCTTGCGCTGGCGTCCATGGGCATCTATGTATTTGACACGGATTTTCTCTACGAGAAGCTGGTGGAGGACGCGCAGAACCCCGATTCCGCGCACGACTTCGGCCGCAACATCGTCCCCGAGACGATCGAGCGGCAGCAGCGTGTGTACGCGTACCCGTTCCGCGACGTCGTCACCAAGGCGCAGAGCTACTGGCGCGACGTGGGCACGATCGACGGCTTCTTCAAATCCAATCTCGAGCTGGCGCAGGTCAGCCCGGAGCTGAACCTCTATGACGAAGCGTGGCCGATCTGGACTTACCAGGAGCAGCTGCCGCCCGCCAAGTTCATCCTCGACGGGCCGGGGCGTTCCGGGATGGCGCTCAATTCGCTGATCTCGGGCGGGTGCATCGTCTCCGGCGCGGAGATCCGCGATTCCATCCTGTTCTCCAACGTGCACGTACAGGAAGGCTCGCGGCTCACCCGCACGCTCGCGCTGCCGCGCGCGTCGATCGGGGCCAACTGCCGCATCAGCCAGGCCATCATCGACGAGGATTGCGCGATTCCGGACGGCTGCGTCATCGGCGAAGACCCCGAAGAGGACGCCCGCCGCTACCATCGCACGGAGGAGGGCGTCGTCCTCGTGTGCCCGCACATGCTGCACTAGGAGCGGGCCTGGAAGCCGGCAATCAGCCTTCGCCGGCGGGCGGGGTGCTGGAGCGGCGCGCCGCCGGCGTGCTGCTGCATCCCACGTCGCTGCCGGGCGGCGATCTCGGCGCCGCGCTCGAGTTTCTCGATTTCCTGCACGCGGCGGCCTGCCGGGTGTGGCAGGTGCTGCCGCTCGGGCCCACCGGCCCGGACCGCTCGCCCTACAGCCCGTCGTCGGTGTTCGCGGGCAACCCGGAGCTCGTGCCCGCGCGCGCCGGCCGGCCGCCCGCGCGCTCGGCGCTCGCCGATTTCGTCGATCGCGAGCGGGCGTGGCTGCCCGATTACGCGCTGTTCCTCGCCGCGAAGCGGACGGCGGGCGGCGCGCCGTGGTGGTCCTGGGCGCCCGCGTTGCGCGATCGCGATCCGGACGCCTTGCGCGCGCTCGCCAAGCGGCACGCGAACGTCGTCGAAAGCGTGTACGTCGAGCAGTTCCGTTTCGCGGCCGGCTGGAGGGAAGTGCGCGCGGCGGCGCACGAGCGCGGCATCACGCTGTACGGGGACATGCCGATGTTCACCATTGCGGACAGCGCCGACGTATGGGTGCACCGGCACCTGTTCCGGCTGGACGATGAGGGCCGCGCCACGGCCGTGGCCGGCGTGCCGCCGGACGCATTCACCGAGGACGGCCAGCTCTGGGGCAATCCGCTGTTCGACTGGGAAGCGCTGCGCGCGGAGGGTTTCCGCTGGTGGATCGAGCGCCTCCGCCACGAGCTCGAACGTTGCGACCTCCTGCGCCTCGATCACTTTCGCGGCCTCGTCGAGACCTGGGAGGTGCCTGCCGGCGCCGCGAGCGCCCGCGAGGGCGCGTGGCGCGAGGTACCCGGGTACGAGCTTCTGGGCGCGGCCCGCGACGCGCTCGGGCGCCTGCCTCTGGTCGCGGAGAACCTCGGGGTGATCACGCCGGAGGTCGAAGCGCTGCGGCGCGCGTTCGGCCTGCCCGGCATGCACGTCCTGCAGTTCGCGTTCGACGGCACGCCCGGGAACCCGCACCGGCCCGAGCGCCACGAGGAGCAGGGCGTCGCCTACACCGGCACGCACGACAACGACACGACGCTCGGCTGGTTCCGCTCGCTCGATCCGGTCGCGCAGCGGGACGTGCTCGCGGCGATCGGGGGCACGGCCGAGGACATGCCCTGGCCCGCGATCGAGGCGGTCCTCGCCTCGCGCGCGCGCCTCGCCGTGGTGCCGATGCAGGATTTCCTGGGCCTGGGGTCCGAAGCCCGCATGAACCGCCCGGGCATCGCCGCCGGCAACTGGCGCTGGCAGCTCGGCCCGGACGATCTCACCCCCGGGCTCGCCGCGCGCATCGCCGCCGCCGTTGCTGCCGTCGACCGCTGACGCGGTCGATCGCGCTGTGACTACAACGGGTGCAAAATCCCGGGTTGTCGGTCCGAGCGTACACGTCCATCCCATGACGGAAGGCGCGGGGGTGCCGTTTAGTCGATTCCCGAGACGGGAGCGAATGGTGAGGCGAATCGGGTCCGGCAGGAAGGCCGGCTTGATTTGTGGAAGAGGATCGCGTCGTACCTGAAGCGTGACGTCAGCACGGTGCAACGCTGGCAGCGCCGTGAAGGCATGCCTGTACACCGCCACCTGCCAACCTGACGCGCGGCACCGTCCGCGAGCTGGTGAATTCGTCAATCCGCAAAAGTACTGCGTGCCTGCGCTGCCGTTGAATGCGGTTCTTCGCGGTGGTTGGCGGCGGGGCGTTGATGTAGCTCTGGCCCTGCCGCTCCCAACAGCCATATCCGCTCGCTCGCTGGCCGCGTGCAGCACGAAGTGCTCGCGTTCTCGGCGGAAGCGCCTGCGACATGCTCTAGCGCGCCATGAATGCGGTCCTCGCTCGCTTCCTCGCCTTTGAGATTGTACCCATGCGGGATTGGGACGGCTCAGGCTCGGAAGCCCGCGTGAACCATCCCAGCAATGCAGCCGGCGACTTCGTCCTGTGTTTCGGCCCGGCCCGAACTCGTGCCGCGGGACCCATCGGCCGGCGAACAGTGCGGCAGGGCGAGCTTGAAAGTAGAAGCTGGGCCGAACCTTCCACGCTGCCTCGATTTGCTGTGAGCCAGCTTTTTCCTAGAGATCTGCACAGTACAGAAAAACCTCGTCGAGGCGGCCCGAAGCTTATAGCCTTTCTGACTACATTGTTCTACACTGCCTCTATGGGTACATCAATCCATTTTCCGGGCGCCGAAGAGCCTGATGGCGAACGCAAGGTTCTACGGTTGCGACTGGATGGTGAAGCCCCTGCTCTTGCCGAATCGGTAATTCAATGCTCAAGCAGTGAGCTGCGGACGGCTCTAGGGTGCAGCTATGCGGAGCTCACAGCATCGGCGCGGTCCGAGCGACGCAGCATTAATGCTCAAGCCATTTCCATTCTTTCGGAGCGGCTTCTAACTGACCCGGGACAGCTAAGCGTTCTACACAATCCTACTATTGCGACATATCGCGGTGGGAAGGGCGATTTTTTTCATGATCTGTTTCCATATCTTGAAGCCTTTTCGCCAGCATTCGTAAGAAGCCTCACCGATCGATATGCGCCCCACGCGAAAGTGTTGCTAGATCCTTTCGGCGGCTGCGGAACTGCACCCCTGACCTTCGCGTACGACCGACCGGGCAAACGCATTGCCTACTACTGTGAGCTCAATCCGCTGCTCCAACGCATCGTGTCACTCAAAGAATGGCTACGTTCACAACCGAATGATGTTCGATCGAGATTGCGAGAACGCATTGCTGTAATCCGGTCCACGCTGGCCCATCATCTAGCCTCTGTGCATCGTCACGACTTGCTAGAGGCTACCTATCTACCTGTATTCGGCCATTCATCCATTTTTCCCTTAGAAACCCTGGATCAGGTGTTGCGCATAAAGACGCTTATCGAAAATCTAAGGACAGAGGATGAAGCCCTTTCGAATATTCTTGAAATTGCAGCATTAGCATCTTTGGTACCAGCGTCAAATATGCAGCGCGCCGGAGATCTTAGAAAGAAACGGCCAGACGAAAGGTCCAAGATATCGCACGACTTGCTTGAACACATGGCCAAGTCTCTCAAACAAATCGAAGATGGACTGGAACTGTTCGATCAGATGGCATGTGCATCCCAGTTGCTCGCGGAAGATGCGCGCTCATTATCCAAGATTCCGTCCATAGGGGCAGATCTGATAATCACGTCACCCCCTTACTTAAATGGAACGAATTATTTCCGCAATACCAAGATTGAGCTCTGGTTCTTAAGAGTACTCAATACATCTAACGATTTGGCGAGACTGCGAGACCAAGCGATCACAGCGGGAATTAACGATGTTCGCGGAGTGCGAGGCAGGTCCCATCCGCCTGCAGCACTTCCAGAATGCATGACAGAGTGTGTTGAGCAACTTGAGAACAATGCTTACGATCGCCGTATCCCAATGATGGTTCGTTGGTACGCATTTGACCTCGAAAGGGCCATAAAAGCGACTATGTCCCATGCGAAGCCGGGAGCTAAAGTCTTCGTCGATATAGGCGATTCGGTCTATTCAGGAGTGAGAGTTCCAACCGACAAACTTGTTGCTGACATTCTGCGCCGAAGCGGATGCGACGTCGTGGAGGAAATTCTGATTCGCCAAAGAATGGCGAGGCAGGGGCGACGAGTGCACCAAGTGTGCATTGTTGCTGAAGCTCGGGGGGAATGGGCCAAGGGGGTCCAAGTACTAAAGCCTGACTTGAGGGCTTGGCACGATTTTCAATCAAGCCTTCCCCATACGAAGCAGCCGTTTTGCAAGAGAAATTGGGGACATCCTCGGCACTCTATTTGTAGTTTTCAGGGAAAACTGAAGCCCGCCATTGCAAAATTTCTGACTGACGCCTTCGTTCCCACAGGCGGATCTGTATTGGACCCATTCGCAGGTGTCGGGACGATTCCGTTCGAAGCCGCTCTTGCCGGGAAGCTTGCCTATGGGTTCGACCTCAGTCCAGCTGCGATTGCGATTTCGAAAGCAAAGATTTGCTCGCCTAACGTGGACGAAATCTTACAGCGCATGGATGCACTAGAAGCGCATATAGCTCACGCGCGCTCTGTTGACTATTCAGGTATATGGCAACCGAAATTCAACCGTCCACTGGCGCACTATTATCACCCAGAAACGCTGAACGAGATTCTGGCGGCGAGATCGTGGTTTGCCGCTCAGCATCCTTGGGGGCCAAGCGATTCGATGCTCTTGGCCTGTGCGATGCACATACTTCACGGCAACCGCCCTTATGCTCTCAGCCGCCGGTCCCACCCGGTGACGCCATATGCGCCCTCCGGAGAGTCCGTTTACAAGTCGTTCATGGATAAGCTTCGCGATAAGACCAGTAGGGTTTTGAGTGAACCGTTGCCCGCTGGCTTTCAGGACGGCTTTGTCTATGAGCATGACGCCACTAGCTGGTGGCCGAGCCATATTTATGATCTTGATGCAGTCATAACCTCGCCACCTTTCTTCGATTCGACACGCTTTTTCTTAGCGAACTGGATTCGCCTATGGTTTGCCGGGTGGACGGAATACGATTTCAAATCTGGCCAACGAAGATTTTTGGAGGAACAGCAAAAGCGCTCCCTCACGTGTTACGAACCAATCTTTAGGCAATCTAAGGAACGGTTAGTTTGCGGCGGAGTGCTGTTGATGCATTTAGGCAAGAGCAGCAAGTGCAACATGGGGATGGAGCTTCGGAGGATTGCCCGAAAATGGTTTTCAAAATCCGAACTATTCGACGAATCGGTGGCTCACTGCGAGTCTCACGGAATAAGGGACAAGGGCACGGTGACAGATCATCAATATCTTTTACTTTATTAGACTAGCGCTCGTCTCCCTTTAGCTGGGCGTCTGCGTCTTCGACCCACCGTTTTGCGATTGTGTCGTTAACAACTGCAAAGAAGTCGAACCCGGCATGCTTCAATATACGGTTGCGGAGGTTCACAACTTCACCCATATAGGAAGCGTACTTTGCAAGTAGTGCCTGTACATTTGCGGGATCTTTGAGCGACTCTGTCGCTGCTGGGTTAATCTGCGGCTCACCCTTTAGCAGTTGGTAGTCGAGCCCCGTCAGGGCTTGTAACCTGCGTAACTGATGGTCGTTGTAATATTCAGATGGCCACTTACCCGACTTTTCGTTATTGTGTTTGCTACATAGCAGCGTACCGTTATCTGTTGTTAAGGGCCAAAGATAGAAGGCCGGAAGGGTGTGATCGAGCTGGTATGTGCCAGCTATCGGGGCGCCGTTCTGGTCAATGAGCTGCTTCCCACACTTAAAGCATTTCCCTTCGAATCGACGAAATATCTCCTTGCTGTCGATTTTTTCTGTCGCGCCTGAAACATCTACATATATGCGTCGCTTCTGAGCCGCTTCGCGATGCTGATCGCTTATTCGAGTAGGATTCTTGATCGCATTGTAAATAGTCTTGCATTGCCGGCATTCTCCTTGCCTACCAGTCTCACGCGCGCTGTGCCGGTCGAATGCGGTTAAGGGCTTTGCAGTATTGCAGATTATGCAGTACTTGTAGGCGGGCGAATTATCGACGTACTCGCGATGGTCAACCTCAAAGTCCCCTTCCTGGACGACCTCAGCTGTTTCTCCATGTTCCGGATCTCGTTTGACAAGCTGATAGCTGTAGAATTTTGTCGCCCCGCCATTCTCAAGTATGAAGCCGCAAGCCGGACACACAATTGAGAAGTCGTCGGCAATTTCGTCTGCCCGGACAAGCAAAAAATTTGTGCACTCGTAATTTAGGCACTGGAATACCTTGAGTGGAACATCGCCCATTCCTCGAACATGTTCGGCGCGCAATTGGTCGGTTTTTTCAACGCGCGTATATGGAGTTCGTCGTGCCACTGCTAGTAAGTTGGTGTGAGTTTTTCGTCCGCCGACCGATGCTTAAGAGGATGGCTATACCAATGCGATCTGCCAAGGGCCCCATCATCAAACAGGTGGACGTGACGATATATCGACCGGCATTTAGCACGCAACCTCGGATAAGCATCTAAGTTCCCGCCACCCGGGCTGCGAGCAGGCTGCGGAAGAGGTCGAGGTAGCGCTGGCCCTGGCGTTCCCAGGAGAAGTCCTGCGCCATGCCGTTCGCCACGACGCGGCGCCAGGCCGGCGGCTCCGCATACAGGTCGAGCGCCGTCTCGATCGCCCGGCGCAGCGCGTCCGCCGAGTATTCGCCGAACACGATCCCCGTGCCCGTCCCCGACGCGCGGTCGTAGGGCTGCACCGAGTCGGCGAGCCCGCCGGTCGCGCGCACGACCGGAACCGTGCCGTAGCGCAGGCTGTACATCTGGTTCAGCCCGCAGGGCTCGTAGCGTGACGGCATCAGGAAGAAATCGCTGCCGGCCTCGATGCGGTGCGCGAGCGGGTTGTCGTAGCCCTGCCTGAACGCGACCCGGCCGGGGAAGCTGCGGGCGAGCGAGTCGAAGAACTGCTCGTACCGAGGCTCACCGCTGCCCAGCGCGGCGAGCGCGAAGTCGCGCTCGCGCAGCAGGTCCGGCACGGCGTCACGCACGAGGTCGATGCCCTTTTGCGTGACCAGCCGCGTCACCATGGCGGCGAGCGGGCGTGTCATTGCCGGCTCGAGGCCGAGCTCCGTCATGAGCGCGTGCTTGCACTGCGCCTTGCCGCGCAGGTCGTTCGGCCCGTAACGGTACGGGATGTGGGGATCGACCGCGGGATCCCAGTCCGTGTAATCGACGCCGTTCAGGATGCCGGTGAGCGACGCGCGGCGCTCGCGCAGCCGGTGCTGGAGGCCCATGCCCAGCTCGTCGCCCTGGATTTCCTGCGCATAGGTCGGGCTCACGGTGGTGAGCGCGTCCGCGTGCACGATGCCGGTCTTCAGGAAATTGATGCGGCCGTGCGCGAGGTCGTCCGGCGGGAAATCGTGCGCCGCCGGCTCCAGGCCGAGGTCGCCGATCGCGTGTGCCGGAAACTCGCCCTGGTAACCGATGTTGTGCAGCGTGAGGACAGAGCGCGTTTGCGCGAACAGCCGGTCCCAGGCATAGATCGATTTCAGGTACAGCGGCACGAGCGCCGCGTGCCAGTCGTGGCAGTGCACGATGTCGGGCGCGAACGCCATGCGCTGGCACATCTCGAGCGCCGCGCGCGACAGCGTGCCGAAGCGCAGGTATTCGTCCCAGTCGAGCGTGTAGATGCCGGGACGCTCGTAGAGCGCGGGGCAGCGAAGCAGGTAAATGGAGAGCGTGCTGCCGGGCAGGGTGGCGGTATCGATCGACCACGCGGCATCCGTTCCGCCGAGCCGGACCGGCACGTCCTGCAGGTAATCCACGGGCACGGGGTCGAGCCCGGCGAGGTCGAGCGACGCGTAGCGCGGCATCAGCACGCGCACGTCGTGGCCCGTTGCATGGAAGAAGCGCGCGAGCGCCGCGCAGACGTCGGCGAGTCCGCCGGTCTTCGCGAGCGGCGCGAGCTCCGCCGTGACGAGGCAGATTTTCACGGCGGACAGGATACACCACGCACGCCGCGCGCTCGCTCAGCGGTAGCGCGACGCGTGCAGCAGGTAGAGCGCCACCGTGAACAGCGTGAGGCCGACCGCCTGGTGCGCGGCGCCGAGCGCCGTGGGCACCCGCAGCAGCAGCGTGGAGATGCCGAGCGATACCTGGATCACCGCCACCAGCAGCAGGAGGTTGGCCGCGCGCCGCTGCCTCAGTTGCGGGAACTGCGGCCAGGCGAACCACCAGTACAGCACGACGGCGCAGAACGTCGTGATCGCGAGCACGCGGTGATCGAACTGCGCGGTCGCCATGTTCTCGAAGAAGTTGAGCCACCACGGCTCGAGCGCGAACAGCCCGGGGGGCAGCCAGTATTCGCCCATCTTCGGGAACGTGTTGTAGATGAGGCCGGCGTCGAGCCCGGCGACGAAGCCGCCGGATATCACGGTGACGGTGACCAGCGCGAACAGCGCCAGGCTGCGGCCGAACCAGGGATAATGCGGCCGCTCCGGCCGGCCGTGCACGAGCGACAGCGCGATCCAGAACATGTAGGCGTAGATCGTGAACGCGGAGAGCAGGTGCGCGGTGAGCCGGTACTGGCTGACCCGCGGGTCGTCGACCAGCCCGCTTTTCACCATGTACCAGCCGAGCACGCCCTGCAGCCCGCCGAGCACGAACATGAGCGCGTACTTCGGAGCGTCCCGCCAGCCGATGTAGCGCTTCCACACGAAGGCCACGAACGGCACCAGGAAGGCGACCCCGATCAGCCGCCCGAACAGCCGGTGCAGGTACTCGAGCCAGAAAATCGTCTTGAAGCCGTGCACGTCCATGTCCGGGTTCACGTGGCGGAACTCCGGCGTCTGGCGGTAGAGATCGAAGGCACGCTCCCAGCCGGCCGCATCCAGCGGCGGCAGCCAGCCGACCACCGGGCGCCAGTCCGCCATGGACAGCCCGGAGCCGGTCAGCCGCGTGACGCCGCCCAGCACGACCATCGCGAAGACGAGTGCGCACAGGGTGAAGAGCCACCGCGCAATGCGGCGGTTCCGGACGTTCGTTGTGGCTTCCATGGCGATACAGGGCGGTTCCGGCGCGCGCCATCTTAGTGGGTGCCGGGCGCCTTGGGAACCGCCGGCGCGCGCGTGGTAGGCTCTTGCGCCAGTCGGGGAAGAGAGGAGTGGGGATGCGGCTGGCGCAGTGCTGCAGGACCGCGGATTTCCGCAGGCTCGCGGAAGCGCGGCTGCCGTCGCCGATCTTCCATTACATCGACGGCGGCGCCGACGACGAGGGCACGATGCGCCGCAACACGGAGGCGTTCGAGGCCGTCGATCTCGTGCCCAACGTGCTCGCCGGCGTCGATGCCGTCGACCTCTCGACCGAGGTGCTGGGCCGCAGGCTCGCGATGCCGCTGTTTTTCTCGCCGACGGCGATGCAGCGCCTGTTCCACCCGGACGGGGAGCGCGCCATCGCCACCGTCGCCGCGGAGCTCGGCACGATGTTCGGCGTGTCCACCATCGGCACGCGCAGCATCGAGGAGCTCGGGCCGCTGCCGGCGCCGAAGCTCTTCCAGATCTACGTGCACAACGACCCGGCGCTCACGTCCGACCTGATCGCGCGCTGCAAGAGCGCGGGTTTCGACGCGCTCGCGCTCACCGTCGACACGATCGTGGCCGGCAACCGCGAGCGCGACATCGTGACCGGCATGACGACCCCGCCGAAGCTCACGCCGAAGAGCGTGCTGAGCTTTCTCACGCACCCGGGCTGGACGTTCCGCTACCTCGCCGGCGAGCGCTTCGACCTGCCGAACGTGTCCGCTTACATCCGCAAGGGCTCGGGTGTCGCGTCCTCGGTCGCCGAGTACATCGACACGCAGATGAAGCGCTCGATCGACTGGGACGACGCGGCGCGCATGGTGGAGGAGTGGGGCGGGCCGTTCGCCATCAAGGGCGTCATGTCCGTCGACGACGCGAAACGGGCCGCCGACATCGGCGCGAGCGCCATCATGATCTCCAACCACGGCGGCCGGCAGCTCGACGGCTCGCGCGCGCCGTTCGACCAGCTGCCCGCGATCGCCGACGCGGTCGGCGGCCGCATCGAGATCATCCTGGACGGGGGGATCCGGCGCGGCACGCACGTCCTGAAAGCGCTGGCGATGGGCGCGACGGCCTGCTCCGGCGGCCGCTTCTACCTGTACGCGCTGGCGGCCGCGGGCACCGCGGGCGTGCGCCGCGCCGCGACCCTGATGCGCGCGGAGATCGAGCGCGACCTCCTGCTCATGGGGTGCCGCTCGCTGGCGGAGCTCGATCGCTCGAAGCTCGCACCCCGTCCCTGACGCCCGGTCGGGCGACCCGGAGCCCCCCGGGCTGCGCTACCATAGTTGCGCATGACACTTTCCATGATCGGCACAGGACGGACAGCTGTGGTTACGACGAGGACCAGGATCGCGGGCAGCGCGCCGGACCCGCGGAATCCGATGGGCACGGACGGCTTCGAATTCGTGGAATACGCGGCGCCCGAGCCCGAGCGCCTGCGCGAGCTGTTCGCGCGGCTCGGCATGCCCGCCGTGGCGCACCACCGGTCGAAGGACGTCACGCTGCACAAGCAGCGCGACATCAATTTCATCGTCAACGCGGAGCCGGACAGCTTCGCCCAGGCGTTCGCGCGCGAGCACGGCCCCTCGGCCTGCGCCATGGCGTTCCGGGTGAAGGACGCGAATTACGCGCTGAACCGCGCCGTCGACCTCGGCGCAAAGGCGCTGCCCGGCGATCCGGGGCCGATGGAGCTCAACATTCCGGCGATCGAGGGCATCGGCGGCAGCCGGCTGTATCTCGTCGACCGCTACGGCGACGAATCCATCTACGACATCGATTTCCGCTTCGAGCCCGGCTGGGAGGAGCAGGTAGCGCGCCTGGATACCGGCCTCACGGGCATCGATCACCTGACCCACAACGTGCACCGCGGGCGCATGCAGGCGTGGGCGGAGTTCTACGAAAAGCTCTTCAATTTCCGCGAGATCCGCTATTTCGACATCGAAGGGAAGCACACCGGGCTGTTCTCGAAGGCCATGACCAGCCCCTGCGGCCGCATCCGCATCCCGTTGAACGAGAGCCAGGACGAAAAGAGCCAGATCGAGGAGTACCTGCGCGAGTACAAGGGCGAAGGCATCCAGCACATCGCCCTCGGCACCGATGACATCTACGGCACCGTCGATCGCCTGCGGGCCAACGGCATCGAGCTGCAGGACACGACAGAAACCTATTACGAGCGGGTCGACGAGCGCGTTCCGGGCCACGGCGAGCCGCTCGAGGAGCTGAAAAAGCGCCGCATCCTCATCGACGGCGCGCCCGAGCAGGGGCAGGGGCTCCTCCTGCAGATCTTCACGAAGAACGTGATCGGCCCCATCTTCTTCGAGATCATCCAGCGCAAGGGCAACGAGGGCTTCGGCGAGGGCAACTTCAAGGCGCTCTTCGAATCGCTGGAGCTCGACCAGATCCGCCGCGGGGTGCTCGGGCCGGAAGCCTGAGGTCCGTCCCGGCCGCCCTCCGGGCCTCCCGCCGGGCTTCCCCGCCGCCCCGGTCGCGCCGGCGCAGCGCCCCGCCGCCTGCCCCCCGGGCCGCTGCCTTTGGCCATTTGTTCGCACGGGCGGCGGAAATCCTCGCGCCGCAGGGATAGTTTCAGAGTACACTGTTGCTGCGCCGGCCCCGGCCGGCGGCTACAGTGACGAGGTGTTTATGGCAGGCGAAAGAGTGAGCGGTACCGTCAAGTGGTTCAATGACGACAAAGGCTTTGGCTTTATCGCGCGCGAGGGGGGACAGGACGTCTTCGTCCATCACAGCGCCATCCAGATGGAAGGGTTCAAGTCGCTCAAGGAAGGGCAGCGCGTCACGATGATCGTGACCCAGGGCCAGAAAGGACCGCAGGCGGAAAGCGTCATCGCCGAATAGCGAACGAAAAGAACAGGGTCTGCCGGCAACCAGGACGACACCCGGCCGCCCCCCACGGCGGATTCCGCCGCGGCCCGCCCGGGCGCGCGCGGAGACGTTACCGCCCTCGGGAACGCGCTCTTTCGGGGGATTGCGCGGGGTGTCGTGCACCCGTAAATTGGGCCGTAATCCCGGCGCCAGCGCGTCCATCAACGGTCCGGGCCAGGTGAATCGGCATGAAGCTGCGTATCCGTGACAATTCGATCCGCCTGCGGCTCACGCGCGGCGAGGTAGAGGCACTCGCGCGCGACGGGCGCGTGGCGTCGACGGTTGCTTTCCCGGGCGGCGCCCGCCTCGAATACGCGGTCCAGAGCGCGCCCGGCACGCAGGCGCCCGGCGCCGACTACGCCGGGGGCGCGGTCCGGGTCACCGTGCCGGCCGACGAGGTGCGCGCCTGGGCCGGCTCCGAGCGGGTCTCGATCGCCGGGGAGCAGCCGCTCGGCGGCGCCGCCGCGCTTTCCATCCTCGTGGAAAAGGATTTCGCCTGCCTGGCGCCACGCGCGGGGGAGGACGAATCCGACATGTTCCCCCAGCCCGGCAAGGACATCGAATCCTGCTGAGACGGGGCGATTTCGCCCCCTGCGCTGCCCCGGACCCCTGCCCGTGACGTGCTAGAATCCGCGCCGCGCGCCGGCCGGACGCCGCATCCTGCCAGCCTCGCCGCACCGTGCGAGCCTCGCCGGGCCGGCGAGCCGAACAGCACGACCAGCAGGTGATCCGATGTCAGTTTTCGACGACTCCGCCTTCGACGATCACGAGCGCGTCCTCTTCTGCCGCGACGCCGCTTCCGGGCTCTCCGCCATCATCGCCATCCACTCGACGGCGCTCGGCCCGGCGGCGGGCGGCTGCCGCGTGTGGCGGTATGCATCCGAGCAGGACGCGATCCACGACGTGCTGCGGCTCTCGCAGGGCATGAGCTACAAGAACGCGATGGCCGGCCTCGCGTTCGGCGGCGGCAAGGCGGTGATCCTGAAGGGCGCCGACTTCACGCCGGACGACGCGCTGTTCGAGAAGTTCGGCGACTTCGTCGACTCGCTGGGCGGCCGCTACATCACCGCCGAGGACGTCGGCATGTCCGTGGCGATCATGGAGGTGGTGGCGCGCCGGACCCGTTACGTGACCGGCCTCGCCATGAAGGAGGGCCACGCCGGCGGCGACCCGTCGCCGAAAACCGCCTGGGGCGTCTTCAAGGGCATCGCGGCCGCCGTGCGCCACAAGCTCGGGCGCGACGACCTCGCCGGCCTGACCGTCGCGGTGCAGGGCGTGGGCAACGTCGGCTACCAGCTGTGCCGCTATCTCTCGGAGGCCGGGGCGAAGCTCGTGGTCGCGGACATCGACGAGAAGCGCGTCGCCGCCGCGTGCGAGGAGTTCGGCGCGGAGGCGGCCGGCCTGGACGAGATCCTGTTCCAGCCCGTCGACGTGCTCGCGCCCTGCGCCCTCGGCGCGATCCTGAACGAGCGCAGCATTCCGAAGATCAGGGCACGGGTCGTCGCGGGCTCGGCCAACAACCAGCTCGAGACGGCCGCCGACGGCCGGCGCCTGGCCGATGCCGGCATCCTGTACGCGCCCGACTACGTGATCAACGCCGGCGGCATCATCAACGTCGCCGCCGAGTACTACGGCACCGCCGACGATGCCGCCGTCATCGCGCAGGTCGAGGCCATCGGCCCGAAGCTCACGGCCATCTTCGAGGAAGCCGCGCGCACCGGCCGCCCGACGAACGCCATCGCGGACGAGCAGGCCCGCCGGATCATCGCCGCCGCAAAATCCGCCTGATCCGAGCGTCGCGATCGTTTGTTAGCCGCTGCGCCGCAGGACCCGCCATGCGGGCGCGACCGAACGATCGGGTCGCCCGCGTGGCGGGGTCCTGCGGTGGTTGCCCCGTCGTCAGCACGATCTTGCCCATGTGGCGGCCGGATTCCATGAGCGCGTGCGCGTCGCGCGCGGCGGCCAGCGGGAAGGTGGCGTGGATCACCGGCGCGACTTCGCCGGAGGCGAGCAGGGGGAGCACGTGGGCCTCGAGCTCCTCGCGAATCGCCGATTTCTCCTCCACCGACTGCGGCCTGAGCGTCGAGGCGGTGATCGTAAGCCGCTTCGCGAGCACCGGCCGCAGGTCGAGCTCGGCCTTCGAGCCCGCGAGGAACGCGATGATCGCGTAGCGCCCGTCACGCGCGAGCACGTCGAGGTTCTTCTGCAGGTACGTGCCGCCGACCATGTCGAGCACGACGTCCACACCGCGCTCGCCGAGCTCGGCGCGCAGCGCCTCCAGCCAGTCCGTCTCGCGGTAGTTGATCGCGAGCTCTGCGCCGAGCCGCTCGCAGAACCGGCACTTCTCGTCGCTGCCCGCGGTGGTCACGACCCTGGCCCCCCGGGCGCGCGCGAGCTGGATCGCGGTGCTGCCGATGCCGCTCGACCCGCCGTGGACGAGCAGGATCTCGCCGGCCGCGAGTCGGGCGCGCATGAAGACGTTGTACTGCACGGTGAAGAACGTCTCGGGCACGGCGGCCGCCGTTTCGAAGCTCATGCGCGCCGGTACGGGCAGGCAATGCGACTCGTGCACGCGGCAGTACTCCGCATAGCCGCCGCCGTGCGCGAGCGCCATCACCCGCTCGCCGATGCTGAAGCGATGCGCGTCCGGCCCGAGCGCGACGACCTCGCCGGCCACTTCCAGGCCGGGCCGCGGGTCGGCATCGGGCGGCGGGGCATAGCGGCCCAGCCGCTGCAGCACGTCCGGGCGGTTGATGCCGGCCGCCGCGACCCGCACCAGCACCTCGCCCGCGCCGGGCTCGGGGACAGGAACCCTGACCGGCTCCAGCACCTCCGGCCCGCCCGGCCGCGCGATGCGCACCGCCAGCATTTCTTGCGGCAAGTTGCGATAATCGGCAAGCATTCAAAACATGATAGAGCAGACGTGATCGACAATCCCGTTCTCTGGCAGCCGGACGACACGCGCCGGGAGCAATCGGCGATGTACCGGTTCATGCGCGCGCACGGCGCGCCGGATTACGCGCAGCTGCACCGCTGGTCCATCGAGCAGCCGGAGGCATTCTGGCCCGCGGTCGCGGACTTCTGCGGGCTCGAGTTCGACAAGCCGCCGCAGCAGGTCCTCGAGCAGCCGGGCGACATGACGACGGCCCGCTGGTTCACCGGCAGCGAGCTCAATTTCGCGCAGCAACTGCTGCGCGGTCCGGGCGAGCGCACCGCGATGATTTTTTGCGGCGAGAACGGCGCGCGCCGCGAGCTCTCACTCGACGAGCTGCGCACGGCGGTCGCGGGTATCGCCGCCGCCCTGCGGCGCGAAGGCGTGCAACGCGGCGATCGCGTCGCGGGCTTCCTGCCGAACTGCCCGGAAGCGATCGTCGCGATGCTGGCGACTTCGTCGATCGGCGCGACCTGGTCGTCGTGCTCGCCGGATTTCGGCATCAGCGGCGTCGTCGACCGCTTCGGGCAAATCGAGCCGAAAGTGCTGTTCTGCGCGGACGGCTATTTCTACAACGGCAAGCGCATCGCCTCGTTACCGGCGGTCAAGGGCGTGCTCGAGCGCATCGCCGCCATCCGCCGTACCGTGGTCGTGCCGTTCACCGGCGACGCGCTCGACCTGTCCGCATTGCCTGCCGCGGTCGCGTGGGACGAGTTCGCGGAGCGCGGCGCACGACTCGAGTTCGTATCGCTGCCGTTCGACCACCCGCTCTACATCATGTATTCCTCGGGCACGACCGGCGTGCCGAAATGCATCGTGCACGGCGCCGGCGGCACTCTCATCCAGCACCTGAAGGAGCATCAGCTGCATTCGGGCATCGGCGCCGGCGATCGCGTCTTCTACTTCACGACCTGCGGCTGGATGATGTGGAACTGGCTCGCGAGCGCGCTCGCCTCGGGCGCCACGCTCATCCTCTATGACGGCGCGCCGTTCGCCGGCGACGGCCGCATCCTGTGGCGCATTGCCGAACGCGAAGCGATGACGGTGTTCGGCACCAGCGCGAAATACCTTTCGGCGCTGGAAAAGGCGGGCATCCGCCCGCGGGACGAGTTCGAGCTGCCGGCGTTGCGTACCGTCCTGTCGACCGGCTCGCCGCTGGCGCCGGCGAGCTTCGATTACGTGTACGACGCGATCGCCGCGGACGTGCAGCTTTCCTCGATCACCGGCGGCACCGACATCATCAGCTGCTTCGCCGGCGGCAACCCGGTCCTGCCGGTGCGGCGCGGCGAGATCCAGTGCCTCGGGCTCGGCATGGCCGTCGAAATCTACGACGACGACGGCCGTCCGCTGGTCGGCAATAGCGGCGAGCTCGTCTGCACGAAGGCGTTCCCGTCGATGCCCGTCGGCTTCTGGAACGATCCGGGCAACGCGAAATACCGCGCCGCCTATTTCGAGCGTTTCCCCGGCGTCTGGGCGCACGGCGATTACGCGGAGATCACCGCGAGCGGCGGGGTGATCATGCACGGCCGCTCGGACGCGGTGCTGAACCCGGGCGGCGTCCGCATCGGCACCTCCGAGATCTATCGCCAGGTCGAGAAGCTCGACGAGGTGCTCGAGGCGATTGCAATCGGGCAGGACTGGGACGACGACGTGCGTGTCGTGCTGTTCGTCGTGCTGCGCGAAGGCATGGAGCTCGACGACGCGCTCGAGGATCGCATCCGCAAGGTCATTCGGGAGAACACGACGCCGCGCCACGTGCCGGCGAAGATCATCGCGGTCCCCGAGATCCCGCGCACGATCAGCGGCAAGATCGTCGAGCTCGCCGTGCGCTCGGTCGTGCACGGCAAGCCGGTGAAGAACACGGCCGCGCTCGCGAATCCGCAGGCGCTCGAGCATTTCCGCGACATCCCCGAGCTGAAGGAACCCTGAGTTGAGCGGGCCGGCCGGCGGCGGCTTCGCGATCCATGCCGGCGTGGTCCGGCCGGAGTGGATCGACATCAACGGCCACATGAACGTGGCCTATTACGTGCTCGCGTTCGACAAGGCGGTGGACGAGCTGTTCGCGGGCGTCGGCATCACCGACGACTACATCCGCGAGGCGCGCGGGACGACGTTCGCCGTCGAGGCGCACGTCACCTACGCGCGCGAGCTGACCGAAGGGCAGCGCTACCGCATCGAATCGCGCGTGCTCGCATACGACGAGAAACGCGTGCACCAGTTCCAGCGCATGCTGCACGCGGAGGAGGGCTGGGTGGCGGCGACCGCGGAGTGGATGAACCTGCACGTCGACCTGAACACGCGGCGCGTGAGCCGCTGGCCGGACGCGACCTTGCGCGCCCTGGCCGAGCTGGCAGCCGGGCAGCCGCGCGGCGAGTTCCCGGAAGAGGCGGGACGGCGAATGAGCATCAGGACGCCGCTCTATCGCATCGATGGGCGCGAGGCGCCGCGTGGCTGAGACCTTCCTGCTCGGCATCGACCAGGGCACGAGCAGCAGCCGCGCGGTGGTCTTCGACGCGGAGTTGCGCCCCGTGACCGCCGCGCAGCGCGAGTTCGCACAGCATTTCCCGCAGCCCGGCTGGGTCGAGCACGACCCGGAAGAGATCTGGTCTTCGACGCTGGCCGTTGCGCGGCGCGCGATTGCGGACAGCGGCGTGAAGCCCGGCTCCATCGCCGCCATCGGCATTACCAACCAGCGCGAAACGACCGTCGCCTGGGATCGCGAGACGGGGCAGTGCCCATATCCCGCGATCGTGTGGCAGGACCGCCGCACGGCGGAGCTTTGCCGCAAGCTCGAAGCGGACGGCGCCGGCCCGGCGATCGCGGCCAGGACCGGGCTCGTGATCGATCCGTACTTCTCCGCCACCAAGCTCGCCTGGATCCTCGAGCACGTGCCCGAAGCGCGGCGCCTCGCGAACGCCGGCCGGCTCGCGTTCGGCACCGTCGATGCGTTCCTCATCTGGCGCCTGACCGGCGGCCGCGTGCACGCGACCGACGCGACCAACGCGTCGCGCACGATGCTCTTCGACATCCATGCGCAGCGCTGGGACGAGGAGTTGCTCGCGCTCTTCGGCATACCGCCGTCGGTGCTGCCGGAAGTCAGGGACTCGGCGGGCGACTTCGGCACGAGCGACGCGGCGCTGCTCGGCGCCGCGGTGCCGATCGCCGGCGTGGCGGGCGACCAGCAGGCGGCGCTCGTCGGCCAGGCCGGCTACGCGGCGGGCATGACCAAGGCCACGTTCGGCACGGGCTGCTTCGTCATCACGCATACGGGCGATACGGCGCTCGCCTCGCGCCACCGGCTGCTGACGACGGTGGCCTGCCGCGTGCGCGGCCGGCCGACTTACGCCATCGAGGGCAGCATCTTCGTCGCGGGCTCCGCGGTAAAATGGCTGCGCGACGAGCTGAAGCTGATCGCGAGCGCGGGGGAGACGCAGGCGATCGCCGAGGCGACCGGCATCGTCGAGCACGTGCACGTCGTGCCGGCGTTCACGGGTCTCGGCGCACCGTGGTGGGACCCGGACGCACGCGGCGCGATCCTGGGGCTCACGCGTGACACCGGCAGGGGCGAGATCGTCACCGCGACGCTGCAGGCCATTGCTTACCAGGCGCGCGACTTGCTGGAAGCGATGATCGCGGACGGCATCGCGCCCGCCGTGCTGCGCGTCGACGGCGGCATGGCGGCGAACGACTGGCTGCTGCAGTTCCTCGCCGACGTGCTCGACGTGCCGGTCGAGCGCCCGGTCAACATCGAATCCACGGTCGCCGGTGCGGCGTTCCTCGCAGGACTCGCGCGCGGCGTGTTCGCATCCTTCGAATCCGTGGCGGACGTGTGGGCATGCGAGCGCCGCTTCGAGCCGCACATGGCCGACGCACGCCGCGGCGCGCTCTACGACGCGTGGTGCACGGCCGTGTCGCGGGTGCGCAGCGTGCGATAAGCGCCTGCTGCCAGCGGGATTTTCCGCGCAGAGTTGTCGCACCCCCCTGCCGCCGGTATGCTCGGAACCCCCCGACCCGGACAACGACAACAAAGGAGCCAGCCGTGCGCTGCGTAATCGCGCTGTTCCGTATGCTCTGCTCGGGTGCAACCTGCGCCAGCCTCGCCCTCATCGCATGCACGGCCCCGGCACTGGCGAAAGGCGAGCTGCCGATCCCCGAGATCCCGTACCAGAAATTCGTCCTGGAGAACGGCTTGACCGTCGTCATCCACGAGGACCACAAGGCCCCGATCGTGGCGGTCAACGTCTGGTATCACGTGGGCTCGAAGAACGAGGTTCCCGGCAAGACCGGTTTTGCGCACCTGTTCGAGCACCTCATGTTCAACGGCTCGGAGCATTACAACGACGATTACTTCAAGCCGTTCGACGCGGTCGGCGCGACGGAGATGAACGGCACGACGAACAACGACCGCACGAACTATTTCCAGAACGTGCCGAAGACCGCGCTCGACATGGTGCTGTGGATGGAATCCGACCGCATGTGCTGCATGA
The DNA here is from genome assembly GCA_964491485.1 of uncultured Woeseiaceae bacterium. GTDB lineage: Bacteria > Pseudomonadota > Gammaproteobacteria > Steroidobacterales > Woeseiaceae > IDS-8. The sequence goes on from CAZBGV010000016.1 coordinate 46,269, forward strand.
ACAAGGCCGTCGACCAGGCGCGGCTGGACGAGCAGCGCGGCGTCGTGCAAAACGAGAAGCGGCAGGGCGAGAACCAGCCCTATGGCGAAGTGTTCAACCTGATCCAGGAAGCGACCTATCCCGAGGGCCATCCTTACGATCACACCGTCATCGGCTCGATGGAGGACCTGAACGCCGCCTCGCTCGACGACGTGCACCAGTGGTTCAGCCAGTACTACGGTCCGAACAACGCGACGCTCGTCATCGCCGGCGACGTGGACACGGAGCAGGTGCTCGAGAAGGTGAAGCACTATTTCGGCGGCATCCCGCCGAGCCCGCCGATCGAGCGCCAGGCCGTATGGGTCGCGAAGCGCCAGGGCATGCATCGGCAGGTGCTGCAGGACCGGGTACCGCAGGCACGCATATACAAGGTATGGAACGTGCCGGAGCTGACGAACCCGGTGGCCGACCGCCTGTCGCTGTTCGGTGACATTCTCGCCAACGGCAAGAACTCGCGCCTGTACCAGAAGCTCGTGTACGAGGAGAGAATCGCTACCGGCGTCGGTGCCTACCTTTGGGGCCGCGAGCTCGGCAGCCTGTTCATGGTGTACGCGAACGCGGCACCGGACCAGGACCTCGGCGAGCTGGAGGCGATGCTGGATGCCGAGATGCGCAAGCTGCTCGACGAGGGCTTCGACGACGAGGAGCTCACACGGGTCAGGACGAACCGCTTCGCCGGCTTCATCCGCGGGGTGGAGCGCATCGGCGGTTTCGGCGGCAAGTCCGACGTGCTGGCCTCGAGCGAGGTCTACTACGGCAGCCCGGACGGCTACGAGCGCAGTCTCCAGAACGTCCGCGGCGCGACGGAGCAGGGCATCATGGCCGACGCGCGGGAGTGGCTGCGCGACGGCGTGTACGTGCTGGAGGTGCACCCATACCCGCAGCTCGCCGCCACCGACGCCACGGTGGACCGCGCCGGCGGCCCTCCGATGCCGCAGGATTTTCCGCAGGTCGATTTTCCCGGGTTCGAGCGCGGCCAGCTCGACAACGGCCTCGACGTGATCGTCGCGCGCCACGGCGCCGTACCGGTGGTCGAGCTCGCATTGCTGTTCGACGCGGGTTACGCCGCCGACAAGTCCGGCGCGCTCGGCGCCGCGAACCTGGCGCTCGACATGATGGACGAGGGCACCAAGAAGCGCGATGCGCTCGAGATCGCCGCCACCGCGACACGCCTTGGCGCCGACATCAATCTCGGGTCCAACCTGGATACCTCGTACGCGACGCTCTCCGCGCTCAAGGCGAACCTCGAGCCGTCGCTCGAGCTGTACGCCGACGTCGTGCTTAACCCGACGTTCCCCGAGGAGGAGCTGGAGCGCCTGCGCGCGTTGCAGATCGCCGGCATCCAGCAGGAGCTCGCGCAACCGTTCACGATCGCCTTGCGCCTGTTCCCGCAGCTCATCTACGCGCCGGACCACGCCTATTCGATCCCCTTCACCGGCTCGGGCACGCTCGCGTCGGTGCAGGCGATGACGCGCGCGGACCTCGTGGCCTTCCACGACACGTGGCTGCGGCCCAACAACGCCACCCTGATCGTGGTCGGCGACACCACCCTGGCGGAGATCGAGCCCTTGCTCCGCAAGTATTTCGGCCGCTGGCAGCCGCAGGACGTGCCCGCCAAGAACGTCGGTCCGAGCGAAGTCGAGACGGGCGGCACCGTGTACGTCGTGGACCGGCCCGACTCCGAGCAGGCCGTCATCATCGCCGGCCACGTCGTGCCCCCGTATGAAAACCCGGACAAGCTCGCGCTGGCCGCCGCGAACGACGTCCTGGGCGGCAGCTTCACCGCGCGCCTCAACATGAACCTGCGCGAGGACAAGCACTGGTCGTACGGTGCGCAGACCGCGATCATCGACGCGCGGGGTCCGCGCCCGTTCTTCGCCTACGCGCCGGTGCAGACGGACAAGGCCGCGGAATCGATGGCCGAGATCGCGAGCGAAGTCCGCGGCATCGTCGGCGACGAGCCGCCCACGGCGGACGAGATCGTGAAGATCAAGAACCAGAGCATTCTCACGTTGCCCGGGCGCTGGGAGACCTCGAATGCCGTGCTCGGATCGATCGGCGAAATCGTGCGCTTCGGCCTGGACGACGACTACTGGGATAGCTATCCGCAGCGGGTCCGGGCGCTCGACGTACCGACCGTCACGGCCGCCGCCGGCAAGTACCTGCACCCGGACGCGCTCGTGTGGGTGGTCGTCGGCGACTGGGCACGCATCGGCGAGGGCGTGCGCGCGCTCGACCTGGGCGACATCGAGCTGGTCAAGCTCGACGGCAACGGCCTCGCGCGGTAGGAGCCGGCCTGCGGGCGACTTCGAGGTTTTGGGTCGCCCGCATGGCGGGCTCCTACGGGAACTGAGCACCGAAAAATGAAGGAAGCCGTCATCGTCTCCACCGCCCGTACGCCGATCGGCAAGGCGTATCGCGGCGCGTTCAACAATCTCGAGGCGCCGACGCTGGCCGCACACGCGATCGGCGAGGCGGTGCGCCGCGCGCGGCTCGACCCCGCCGAGGTCGACGACGTCGTGCTGGGCTGCGCCATGCAGCAGGGCACGAGCGGCCGCAACGTGGCGCGCCAGGCGCTGCTCGCGGCCGGCCTGCCGCCCAGCGTCGCGGGCATGACCGTGGACCGGCAGTGCTCGTCGGGCATGATGGCGATCGCGATCGCGGCCAAGCAGATCCTCGACGACAACATGAGCATCGTGATCGGCGGCGGCCTCGAGTCCATCAGCCTGGTGCAGAACGAGCACTACAACCGCTACCGGGCCGAGGACCCGAACGTCCTCGCGGCCGCCCCCGACATCTACATGAGCATGCTCGAGACCGCCGAGGTGGTGACGAAGCGTTACGGCATCTCGCGCGAGCGCCAGGACGAATACGCGCTGCAGAGCCAGCAGCGCACCGCCGAAGGGCAGGCGCGCGGCGCGTTCGACGACGAAATCGTGCCGGTCACGGCGACCAGGGCCGTGAAGAACAAGGTCACCGGCGAGACGACGCTCGAGACCGTCACGCTGGCGCGCGACGAAGGCAACCGGCCGGAGACCACGCTCGAGGCGCTCGCGGGCCTCTCGCCGGTGTTCGAGGGCGGGCACATCACCGCCGGCAACGCGAGCCAGCTCTCCGACGGCGCGTCGGCGGCGGTGCTCATGGACAGCCGGCTCGCGGAGAAGCGCGGCCTCGAGCCGCTCGGCGCGTACCGCGCCGTCGCGGTCGCCGGCACGCAGCCCGACGAGATGGGCATCGGCCCGGTGTTCGCCGTGCCGAAGCTGCTCGAGCGCACGGGCCTGAAGATGGACGAC
>CAZBGV010000017.1:0-1902 GCA_964491485.1 uncultured Woeseiaceae bacterium
TCTGAGCGAGCGCTCAAGCTCGTTCGGAAGATTCATACCTGCGAGTGCTCCCGGCGTATACCTAAGGGCAAAACACGCGGAATCGGAGTGGCCAAGCTGCCGGCGTGCCGCTGGCTATCGCTCGATCTAGCTGACCGAGTGCGGCCGACTTTCCGACTGAAGATCCTGCTCCACCCATCATGCTCCGGAGGCTCCGTGATACCCGCCGAGACGCAGTGCGCTGGGTCTGTCGGGCCGGGAGCCCGGGAGCACATCCACCAAAAGCGGACAGCGGATACAGACGAGGCTTGAGATTTCCCCGGGATTCGCTATTGGGCCCGCAGCCGCCACAGTGGTCATACGCTGCGCTGGCCGTGGAGCTCGGGATGAGCCCGTCACAGCTCCACTCCGCGGTCAGGCGTGCACTGGCCGCCCAGCTGCTGGTACGCGACCGCGACCGGACGGCCTCCCACATCCGAAACCTCGAGGAGTTTCTCGTACATGGGCTCAAATACGTCTTCATCCCGGAAAAAGGCGAGCTGACGCGCGGCATTCCGACGGCGCACGCTGCACCACCGTTGGACAAACATTTCGTTTCGAGCGAAGAGCCTCCACCGGTCTGGCCCGATCCGAAAGGCGAGACAAGGGGATTTGCCTTCTCGCCGCTCTATAAACTGGCACCGCGGGCAGCTATGGCCGATCCACGCCTCTACGAGCTTCTCGTTATCGTCGATGCAATCCGCGGCGGACGAGCTCGCGAGCGGGAGATGGGCATCCGGGAGCTGAGACAACGGCTGAAGCGGTATGCGTAGGGTGCAGAATCCGAACCTCCAGATACTGGAGGCCGCCGTGGAACAGCTTGGGCCGCTTGCGGACCAAATGGTATTCCTTGGTGGATGCGCAACCGGCCTGCTCCTCACCGACACCGCGGCGCCACCGTTCGGGCGACAAAGGACGTCGACGCAATCGAGGCAGGCAAGATTGCCATTGATCGTCGCGAGAATTCAGGAGCTGGCTGAAAATTCTCCGGGGTGACCAGCTATGACCAGCCCGCGGCAGGAGACAAGATGAGTCGTACGAGGTTCTCTGGCTGTCAGCCTCAGACGGGCGAGAGCACAGCGTCGATGCGCTCCAACGCCTCGAGCGCCGGGAGCTGGATCTTTATGGTCCCTTCCGGGCCTTCGGGTTCGCGCAGGTTGATGCGGACCAGGTTTCCGTAGAGCTCCGCGGCCAGGCGCTCGGACTCGTACCGGATCGTCGGCAGCCGGGTGCCGGCACCGAGCTCGACGATCGCGACACGTGCCCGCGCGCTGCGGAGCCTTCCGATCCAGGCTCCGTACCCCTTTATCTGCGCCGCCGTCACGTCGCTGATCCAGCTCCAATCGTTGAACATCAGCACGTTCGGCCGCGAGATGTTGGCGCATTCCGGGCATGTCGGCAGCCGGCCGCGTGCCTCGAGCTGCTCGAGATCGATGTCGAGGTCGTCGCGAGTGTCCTGCCATACGGCGTCGTGGCAGGGGGCGGAGCACTGGTTGCGATGGATGCTGCCGTGGCACTCGACGACGCGATCGGCACCGAAGCCTGCGCGCTGGAAATGGCCGTCCACGTTGGAAGTGAACACGAACGAGCCGCCAGGCATGGCCTCGCCCCACTCCTTCAGCAGTGAGTAACCGCGATGCGGCAGCGTCTCCCCGTACAGCTGCCTGCGATGCCCGTAGAAAGCCCACGCCATGCGCGGGTTCTCCTCGAACCACACGGGCGTGGCCATCTCTTCGAAGGAAAGCCCGAGATGCTGCAATCGCGGGTACGCGCGCCAGAGACCCTGGTTGCCGCGATAATCCGGCAGCCCGGAATCGACGCCCATGCCAGCGCCCGCGGTGATCACCAGGGCGTCGGCCTTCTCGATCGCGCGGGCGGCGGATT
>CAZBGV010000017.1:2002-49208 GCA_964491485.1 uncultured Woeseiaceae bacterium
GCGCCCGCGGTGATCACCAGGGCGTCGGCCTTCTCGATCGCGCGGGCGGCGGATTCGATTGCGGCTTGCAGCTGCGGCTCCCTCTCCTATTTCCCGAACTGGTAGCTGACCTTGCCTTCGTTGACCGAGATGTACCGGCGCTTTTTGAGCTCGTCGATGAGCGACAGGAGTTCGGCTTCTTCCAGCTTTTTCGTGAACAGCGAGTTGATAGTGTTGGCGAGCGTCTTCAGCTTCCGCGGCCGAGACTGGCCTCTGCCCTTCAGATTCTTGACGATCGAATCGATTTTCTCATTGCGGCTCACCGTGCCGGCCATCCGTAGCACCGGAATTTCCGCGAGATCCTCTTCTCGCCGCACGCTGATGTCCCTGTCTTGTAGATGCCGGATCAAAGGGTCGAATCCTGTGTCCCGGCTGATGATGTGGAAATGACCTTGTGGATCCCGGCTCACCAGCTCGCCTAAATAGCAGGCGATGTGAAAGTCGAGCGCGTTACGGCCGTTTCCCGACATGTTGACGTAACGACCGTTGGCGCCAAGTTCCTGCATCGCCGAGGCGAGTGCCAGCGGTATCTTCGCCTGGTTGGCGCCGCAAAACACGAGGACCTTGAACGGATGCCCCCTCAGTATCTCCAGGTTCTTCGGCTGTACGTTCTCGAAATCGATCAGCACGTATTCCGTTGCCGCATGATCCTCCGTCATCCCATTCCCCAACTGTCGACGCCCCGGGAGCATACAAGTGAGAAACGCCGTGGGCTACTGACTCCACGGCACTCCCGACAAGTCTCCCTAACGTGACCGCTTTCCTATGCGAACCAGATCACGCCGCTAAGATCTGGCTTATCTCTGCTTTCGAGGCGTCCGAATGAAGTTCATCTCGAATCAGTTCAGTACGTTCGTCCTCATGGTCCTGCCTATGGCCGTGGTTACCGCGGCGGTATTTCTTTACCGCTGGCGCAACCGATCGAGAAGCGGCCGGAATCCCCTTACAAAAGCGCTACTCAACGCGCCGGGAGCAACCCTGCGGGCGCAACTCTCGGACGAGCAAGACAACCTGCTCGGGTTTCTCCTGGGGTCAGGCATTGTCGGCGCTTACGCCGGCGGCTTTGTCGCTGGTCAGAAGGCAGGTTCAGGGATCGGAACGACGTTCTGGATCGCCACGAGCTGTGCTTTGATCATCGGCTTGGGTGTGTTGGCTTGGTGGTCGGTTCGCTCGTTCCAGCGCATTCAGCGACTCCGGCTGGCGCTGGATGGCGAGATGGCAGCGGGTGAGGCGCTCAATCATCTGATGCGGCGCGGCTACTATGTCTTTCACGATATCCCGGGCGCGAATTACAACATCGATCACGCGATAGTCGGGCCGAATGGTGTCTTCGCTGTTGAGACAAAGGCTCACGCCAAGCCGGCGTCGGGGCATAAAGCGACGTTTGACGGCCGGGTCATCCGCTATCCCGACAGGAATGATGCTCAGGCTGTCGAGCAATCCCAGCGCAATGCCGCCTCGCTCAGCCGATTCCTGTCCAAAGCAACGGGACGCAACATTTGGGTCGGAGCGATAGTGATCCTTCCGGGCTGGTGGGTCGAACTCACCGGGCAGCACCCACGGTGTCACGTGATCGCCTCCGGGCAAGTCGATGTTGTTCCAAAGTTCAGGGGTAAAAGGCTGACGGCCGAAGAGATCACAGCCATCGCACATCAGCTCGAACAATTGTGCCGTCGCGAATCGCCCGTCGTGCTGTCCGACTCGGACGTCGGCAAGTACGAACCGAAAGTGGCGATCTAAGTTGCAGGGGACCAGCGCTATCGCAGCATATTGGGCAAGTTCAGGACCACAGTAGCTGCTTGAAAATCCGGCCGTCAACGGGCGACGGTCTGTTCAGCCGCCGCTCGCTTGAGCCTCCACCCCGCCGAGAACCTCGCGGGCCGTATCCCGCTGCGCGCCGCCTCGCGGCATCACGATCCAGCACCCAAAGCGGGCAAACGCCGTACAGGCGCGTAAGGTGCAGCAGATCACATTCCCGGGCGCCCGGGCCTGCCACTATTTCGGCAATGATCCTGAAGCTCCTGATCGCAAGCGCGCTCCTGCTGCTGGTGGCCGTCGTCATCCGCCTGGTGCTGCCTCGTGGAAGACCGGCCAGGTATCCGTACAGCCGGAAGGCGGCCCTGTTCACTCCCGCGGAGCGATCGTTCCTGGGCGTCCTGGAACAGGCGGTCGGCCAGCACTATCGGATCCTGGGCAAGGTCCGCGTCGCCGACGTGATCGAAGTGAAGCGCGACGTGAGTAGGAGCGAGTGGCAGGCCGCGTTCAACCGCATCAGCGCCAAGCATTTCGACTTCTTGCTCTGCGACAAGGAGAATCTTTCCGTCGTCTGCGCGGTCGAGCTCGACGACAAGAGCCACAACAGGAGCTCGCGCAAAGAGCGCGACGCGTTCCTCACGCGGGTTTGCCGCAACACCGGTTTGCCGCTGCTCAGGATCGCCGCGAGCAAGACCTACTCGTTGCCGGACCTCAGGGTGAAGGTGCTGGAAGCGACCCAGCGGAAACTGGAACCCTTGCTGCCGCAGAACCCGCCGCCGGTACCTCGACCCACGGGCCCGGCGCGCCTCGAGCCGACACTTCGTCTCGGCGACTAGCGGGCCGGCGGTGTGCCGGTAAGGATGGAGGTCTGGGGCGACAACTGACGGCTCGGAGCGCGGCCAAACAGCAACGCAAAAAGCCCCAAAGCGAGCAGCGCCAAAGTCGCGGGTTCGGGCACCGGTACCGGCTCCTCGATCACCGATTCTCCGAACCAGGTGGCCTCGGGAACGTACTCGTCGATGAAGCTCCGGCCATACGCGACGGACGAGTGATAGGTGTTCGACGGCGTGATGAAGCTCATGATCCCGGCCAGGACGTTCTGTCCGTCCACGTTGATGAACAACCCGCCGCCGCTGTCGCCCGGCTCGGCAACCGGGCCGGTCACCAGGAACGAATCGAACATTCCTTCTATCGATGTGGATCCTACCGCGCGCCGCCGGCTTCCCCCGTAACCCACCGCTTCGACGGGCATCCCCAGCAGCAGAGCAGGATCGGACGGCCACAGGGTCGCATACGCGGAGAGAGTGATCGCCTGGTCCAGGAAAAGCAACCCGAGATCGAATGAGAAGCCGTCGTACAAGGGATGCAGGATGCTGCCGGCCACGTTCACGACTTGCTCCGGGTCGAGCGCCCAGGAGCCCGTGACGAACAGGCTCGAACCGGGCTGGTAACTGCCTGCAACGTGCCCTGCCGTCAGGACGACATCCGGGGCGATCAGGACTCCCGTGCCCTCTGACCAGCCCATGTAGGTAAACCCGATATAGGGATATTCGCTGGAATCGAAGGTACCGATCGGGATGGCGTGTGCGCTCAACGGCAGCAGCACGGCCACGGCCATCGACACCGCGAAGGCCTTCGTTGTTCTTTTTCTCATTACACACTCCTGCGGGACCTTGCATTGTAGGTGCCGAGCGCAGCGGATCACCCGGCATTTGACAATAAATGCGGGAGGCAACCGGAAATTTCCGTGAAATTTCAGCTCACGACGAGCGGTCGCCGGATTTCTCGCGCTTTTTGCCTTCGGCTGCCGCCTGCTTCAACTCTTCGTCCGACAGCAGGCGTTCGTCGGGATCTGCAGCGTTCTTGTCCGTGGCGGGGAACCTCAGCTTTTCCATGTACGGCGTCGGCTTCTTGCGCCGGTAATCGGCGAACTCTTTCGCGTAGTACTGGCGCGCCTCTTCGACGTCCTTTGCACCCGTCACGATGTCGTGCATCAGGTTCAGCGCGAGGTTGTTTGCCTGCAAATCGTGGCAGCGGGCGGATACTTCACCCGCCGTGCGCTCGACGACCACGCTGCCGTCGAACGCCGCCAGCTCAGAGAACTTGTCGACCGGGACGCGATACTCGATCACCGATTCCACGGCATCGATGTGCGGTACCGGAAAGTGATGCTGGTAGAACGTCCTGGTCGCGACGATCCGCTTCCACGGGCCGACGCCGTGCCAGGTCAACTGCGTTTCCGTGACTTCATCCGGCTCACCGTGCTCGTCGAGCACCAGTCGCGCCGCCTCGCGGGATTCCTCGGGCCAGGTTTGAATGGCCTGTGCTGCGTCCATCGCATCTCTCCATGCCGTGCTTTCATCCAGTTGCGTCATCGTCCTTCGCCCCTAGCAGGCGGCGCAGGTTATTGAATCGCTGCAATATCCATGCCCGCCGCGAACGGGAAGGCGATGACGATCGCCTCGACCAGCGGCACTGGCGTCCTGACAGGCGGATCACGCGCCTGATGAGCGTTATCATGGCTTTGTCGTCGCCTCCGGCAGCGAGGAGCCCGGCCCTGCATGCACACGATTCTCGGCGCCAACGGTGTCATTGGACGCGAGCTCTCGAAAGCACTTTCCGGCGAAGGTGAACGTGTCCGGCAGGTGAGCCGTACGCCGCACAAGCAGAACGACACGGACGAGGTTCTCGCGGCCGACCTCCTGGACGAGGATACGACGGCCCGCGCGATAGCCGGGAGCGAAGTGGCGTACCTGGTGGCAGGCCTGAAATACGACACGCGCGTATGGCAGGAGCAATGGCCGCGCGTGATGCGCAACGTCATCGACGGCTGCAAACGGCACGGCAGCGCGCTGGTCTTCTTCGACAACGTCTACGCGTACGGAAAGGTAGAAGGCGCGATGACGGAAGAGACTCCCTTCAACCCGTGCAGCCGCAAGGGGGAAGTCCGGGCGAGGATCGCGACGATGCTTCTCGACGAGATGCGGGCCGGCAATCTTCGCGGGATGATCGTGAGGTCCGCCGATTTCTACGGGCCGGGAGCCGTACTGAGCCTTACGCACGCCACGGTATTCACCCGGATCCGGGCGGGCAAGGCGCCGCAGTGGATCGGCGATCCGCAGGCCATTCACACGTTCACGTACACACCCGATGCAGGCAAGGCCGTAGCCGTGCTGGGAAGATCCGAGGCGGCGTACGGCCAGACCTGGCATTTGCCCACGTCGAAGGAGCCGATGACGGGACAGCGATTCGCACAGCTGGCGTGCGAACTGGCCGGCCGCCCGTACAAGCTCCAGGTCGCGCCGCGGTGGCTGCTGTCGCTGATGGGCGTCTTCCTCCCGGTGTTGCGGGAGAACAGCGAGATGATGTACCAGTTCGAGTACGACTACCGCTTCGATAGCAGCAAGATCGAGGCGCGCTACGGAAGCGTGCCGACGTCGTACCGGGACGGCATCGCCACAACACTCGCCGGCTCGCAGGAATGAGCGAGCGAACGAGCGCCGGCAACGCCAACTCCCCCAGGCTTCGGAACATCAAAGCCGTAAGACTACGAAGGAGACAACCATGACGCACCGCGCGCTGTTCCTCCTTTTGCTCCCCGTCGCCGGTTTTGCCGCTGACCCGCTCGCCTGCGTCGATCCGGCCTTCATCAACGCCTTCCTGGAGAGCGGCCAAGGCGAATCGACCCGATTCTCCACCGAGCTGCCGGCGGAAGCGGCCCGGCTGCGCTTGCCCGCGGAATTCGAGCTGGTGGGCAGCAAGTCGAGCGAATCGTACGTTACCGTTGCCTACCGGTCCGGCGAGAACGTCGCCACCGCGCTGTCGAGCAGCATCGAGTCGCTGAAACGCGCAGGATGGAAGGACCCGCCTGCGGACGGGGGCACAGCTTACGGATTTCACGGCAGCGTGGAGTCGAGCGGCAATTTTCTGTGCCATCCGTCCGAGCCGGGCCCGCTCAGCGTCGAAGCCTGGAGTTACCGTGGGCATGCCCTGCTGACTTTTTCCCTGTTTCGGCACACGATCGGGGACGTATGCTCTGTGCCCGACGTGAGCAGCTTGTTGCGCCTGGAGAAATACCTGCCGGACCTGGAAGTGCCGAAAGGTGCCGAGCTGAAGGAAAACCACACCGAAGGCGGCGGCGACGAATACAGCGCCGTCGTCGTGCTCTCGACCGATCTGCGCCCCGACGCGCTCCTGAAGCATTTCGACGACCAGATCCGCGCGCAAGGCTGGACGGCCGATGCCGGCTGGAGCGGCAACATGAGCGTCGGCTCGGTCTGGACGCGCAAGGGCGAGGACAGCCCGGTGCTGGGGACGCTGCGAATCGCGGAGGTCTCGAGTGGCGTTTTCAACGCCCGCTTCACGGCCATGTCGCTGGTGCACAATTGGCCTCGCCGCATTGAGCGGCGCACCATGGCGTCGTCGGATTGAGCGACCGGAACAATCAATATGAGGGGAACCGGGATGAAGCATTTGCTGCTGTGGGTCGCCGTCTTCTCGGCACCCGCGTGGACGACCGTCCGGGCCGACGAATCGCCCGAGCCGCGCCGGCCGGTGCACACTTACTCGATCGTCGCCCGCGACCCCGCCACCGGGCAGCTCGGCGTCGCCGTCCAGTCGCACTGGTTCTCCGTCGGCAGCGGCGTAGTGTGGGCGGAACCGGGGGTCGGCGCCGTCGCGACGCAGTCCTTCACCGATCCCAGCTACGGGCCGCTCGGCCTCGCGCTGATGCGTTCCGGCAAGAACGCAGAGCAGGCGCTCACCGCGTTGCTCGCCGCGGACGAGCACGCGGACGTCCGCCAGGTCGGCATGGTCGACGCGGACGGCACGGTGGCCAATCACACCGGCCACAATTCCATCGCCGAGTACTGCGAGCATGCAGGCGAGAGTTACACCGTGCAGGCGAACCTGATGTGGAAGCCCACGGTGTGCGACGCGATGGTGAAAGCTTTCGAAGGCGCGGAAGGCGATCTCGCGGCGCGCCTCATGGCCGCACTCGAGGCGGCGCAGGCGGAAGGCGGCGACATCCGCGGCCGGCAATCGGCGGCGCTGCTGGTCGTCAGCGCCGATCGCTCCGCGCCGGCATGGGGCGGGCGCCTGTTCGACCTGCGGGTCGAGGACAGCGAGAAGCCCCTGGCCGAGCTGCGCCGCCTCCTGCTCGTCGCGCGCGCCTACAACCTGATGAACCAGGGCGATGCCTACGTGGCCGACGGCGACATCGAGCGGGCCACCGAGGCGTACAGCGCCGCCTCCGAGCTCATGCCGGAGAACCATGAGACGGTGTTCTGGCACGCGGTGACGCTGGCCTCCGTCGGCCGCGTCGACGAATCGCTGCCACTGTTCGAGAAGGCGTTCGGCATGTGGCCGCGCTGGCGCGAGCTGGTGCCGCGCCTGCCGGCGTCGGGCCTGCTGCCGGACGACGACGCGCTGATCGAGCGGATCGTCTCGGTTCCTTGAGAACAGCGGAGCTCCGGGAGGACGGTGGACTCGTGACGGAATATGGCTGCCGGCAAGTGAAGACCCTCGCGTGCGCTTTCCTCATTCTGATGTCGGCCAACGCGCACGCCGCGGAGCCACGCGAGCCGCTCGTCATCCCGCTCGAGCCCGGCCAATCAGCGGAAGAAGCGACGGCGACGGAAGCGACGACGGTCTACGGCGAGCCCGCCGTCCCGCTGCTGCGCAACGTGACGAGTCCCACGCTGACGGCGTACCTGCCGGACCCGGCGAACGCCACCGGCGCCGCCGTCATCGTGGCGCCGGGCGGCGCCTACATCATGCTGGCGATAGAGCACGAAGGCACGGACGTCGCCCGCTGGCTCGCCGCGCGCGGCATCGCCGCGTTTGTGCTCAGGTACCGCGTGGCGCCGATGCCGAAAACCGACGCTGGCTTCAAGGCGGAGCGCGACCGGCAGATGCGCGAGCCCGCGCTACTCGGCCCGATCATCGAAGCGCAGGCGCCGCTCTCGATCGCGGACGGCCGGGCGGCCGTCGCGCTGCTGCGGGCACGGGCAGACGAATGGGATCTCGATCCGGATCGGATCGGCATCCTCGGCTTTTCGGCGGGCGGCGGCGTGGCGCTCGGCGCGGCCTCCAAATACGCAGCCGGCGAGCGGCCGGCGTTCGGCGCCATCATCTACGGCGCCGGTGCGGACACGCCCGTCCCGGAAGATGCCCCGCCGCTCTTCATCGTGGCGGCCGTCGACGATCCGGTCGTGCCGGCCCGTAACGCCGTCCGCCTGTTCGAGCGCTGGCGGGACGCCGGCCGCTCGGCCGAGCTGCACGTCTACGCCAAGGGCGGACACGGCTTCGGCATGCTCGAGCAGCGCCTCCCGAGCGATCATTGGATCGAGGCGTTTCATGCGTGGCTCGCCGGGCAGGGATTCCTGGCGGAAGCCGACGCCGATTGAGGCGCCGCTCGCAGGCGAGCCGATGGCCTGGCGATCTGCCAGACTTCCGTCGCGGGAAACGCTGATCTTCAGGAGTGACGTATGTTGCGACCAGTCATTGCACCCATCCTGTTGCTCGGAGTAGCCGGCGCCGCTCCGGCCCCGTTGCTCGACTGGATCGGCGGCCACTGGTGCACCGAGCTCGGTGAGGAAACCGTCGAAGAGGTGTGGCTGCCTCCGCACGGCGGCGTCGCGATCGGCCTCAGCCGCACGCGCACGGGCGAACGGACCACCGCCTTCGAATACCTGCGCATCGTCGAGGTGGACGGTGTGCCGAGCTACATCGCACAACCCGGCGGGCGGCCACCCACCACGTTCACCCGCACCGCGAGCGGTGACAACTGGATCCGCTTCGAGAATCCCGAGCACGATTTCCCGCAACGCATCGAATTCCGGCGCGAAGGCAATGCGCTGCGCGCCGAGACCGCGGGGCCGGGCGAGAACGGGGAAGAGGTGATCGCCTTCGATTACCGGCGCTGCGGTTCCTGACCGGCGGACCGCCCGCCGCGCGCAGGGCGCGCATCGCCTGACTACCAGTGTGAATGCTGATGCCGATCGCCCGTTGCATAGGCGCTCACTTGTCCGCGGCCGGACGGCCACAGCAGGAAGAGAACGAAACGGATGCCCTGCGACGTGCCGTGCTGGATTTCGGTCCGACCGGCGGCTACCGCTCTGGCGCACCCGGGAAGCCGGCGAGCCCGATGGCCCGGGCCCCGGCAAACGCCGCGCTCAGCTCCCGAGCTTGCTGCGCGGGATCTTGATCTCGTAGCGTTCGGTCACCTGCGCGCTGCGCCGCACCTGCTTCTCGGTCGAGTGCAGGAGCACCGAGCCGTCGGCGTTGTACACGCGCAGGTAGAGATCGGGCTGCGTCTCGTTGAGGTCCCGGTACTGGACCTCCATGTAGTCGATCTCGAAGCGGCCGGCCTCGTCGGTGGTCGCCTCGCCGAGGTCGTCGTCGAACACCAGGTCCTTGTCGTATGCCCGGACGCGCAGCCCGGAAAGCGGCTGCCCCGATTCCTCTTCGACGACCGTTCCGATTACCCGCATAGAAGCCTCCCCGCAGTTCACTGGATTCTAGGAGCGCACGCCGGGGGTCGCAACCCGCGTGCACCCGTACGTTCCCGCCCGAAGGCGCTTCCGCCGGGGCACGAAAGCACCCGGAGTCCCCGCGCCGGAAAGTCGCCGAAGCAGCCGCCTACTCCAGCTCCGCCGCGATCCGCCGGATCTCCTCCGGGCTGTGCTCGCCCGCCAGCGCCGATCCCGGCACCAGGTAGCGGCCCATATCCAGTCCGCCGATGAGGACCGGCTCGTAGCCGATCTGGCGGATCAGGCCGGAAGCCACCTCGACGGCCCCGGCATCGTCGCCCGCTATCGGCATGCCGACGCGCCCGGGCTGCTTGTCCGCAGCACCCATGCGCTCGGCACCGATGGCATTGAACGCGCGCACCAGGCGGGCACCGGGCAACAGCTCCGCCGAGGCCAGGCCGGCGCCCTTCTCGCGCGCCCAGTCGGCGATCTCGCCGTCGCGCGACGGGAACGGGTTGCACGTGTCGATGACCACCTTGCCGTCGAGCAGCTCCCCCACTTCCTTGCCCACGCTCGGCAGCGAGCCGTACGGAACGGAGACCATGATCACGTCGCCGAAAGCCGCGGCCTCGTGCGGCGTGCCGGCACGCGCGCCGGCGCCGAGCCGGGCAGCCAGCGCCTGATCGTTCTCGAGGTGACGCGAGGAGAACATGACCTCGTGCCCTGCCCTGACCCAGGCGGCGCCGATCGCGCTGCCGACGTCGCCCGAGCCGATGATGCCGATCTTCATCTTCACCTCCCCGGCAGCACGCGGAGAGAACCGGAGGGCGGCCGCCGCAACGGCGGCGCCGGCAGCGACAAGAAACCTGCGACGATGCGGATTCACGGCAACTTTCCTGCCAGCCTGCTCACGGCGGCCCGAAACCGGTGCCTCCCGGTCGGGTCCTGCCGCGAGCGAGCCCCGGACGAGCGGTGTCGCTGACTGCCCAACGCAAGCTCCGCGAGCTTCCTTACCTCAAAGATAGACCAACCGCACGTCCGCCGGTCGCGTCGGCTTCGCTCCGGATCGAGGGGAAGGTACCATGCCGGATTCGAGAGCGTGGGAGCCATCGTATGACGATCCCTGACCGCGCGCTGCCGGACGTTCGCGACGGCCTCACCCGCGAGGAGCGAGTGGTCCTGCACGTGCTGCGCGAAGCGCAGGCGGAGCGCAAGGGGCGCAACGTTCCCACGGCCATGCTGTGGGGCCGCGTCTGCGAGCACTTCTATATCGGCCCCGAAGACCTGTCGGCGATGCTGTCGCGGCTCGGGGCAATGAGCCAGGCCGGCGGACGCACATCCCGCCCGTGATTCACCGCGCAACGCAGCGCCGTAACCCGCCGGATCGCCCATGAGCATCACACGCCGCGAAGCCCTCGCCCGACTCGCCGGCCTGCTGGCGATGAGCGCCGTTGCCCGACGCGCGCCGGCGGCCGCGAGATCGGCCGACCCGCTCGACGGCGCCATCGCCGACTACCTCGCCGGGCTGCACGCCGGCGACTGGACGGCCGCGGAGGTCACGGAGCAGGCGCTGGAACGCTGCCGCACCGACGGCGCCGCGTGGCGCGCCATCGACGCGCTTGATCCGGACGGCGCGCTGGCCGCGGCACGTGCGGCCGACGAACGGCGGCGCAAGGGCGAGCGACTCGGCCCGCTCGACGGCGTGCCGGTGTTCGCCAAGTCGATCTATGACATGCGCGGCCTGCCCACCACCGGCTCGAGCGCCGAGTGGGCCGAGCTCTTCCCCGAGCCGCTCGCGCGCGACGCCCTCGAGATACAGCGGCTGCGCGCCGGCGGCGCCGTCGTGCTCGGCAAGACCGCGGCCGACGACTTCGCCTATCGCGGCAACGGCACCAGCAGTCACACGGGCCAGGTGCTCAATCCGTACGACCGCACCGGGACGCGCACGCCCGGCGGCTCGAGCGCCGGCTCCGCGGTGGCCGTCGCCGGCGCGATGGCGTTCGCCGCCCTCGGCACCGACGACGGCGGCTCGAACCGCATCCCCGCGCAATTCACCGGCGTGGTCGGCATGAAGCCCACCTTCGGGCTCGTGCCGCGCACCGGCGTGATCCCGACCTGGCCGTACCTCGACACGCACGGACCGCTCGCCCGCAGCGCGGCCGACGCGGCGCGGCTGCTCGCGGTCATCGCCGGTCCCGACGCCTCCGATCCGCTGGCGCTCGAGCGCGCCTGGCACGGCGAGGAGCTGGTCGCGCTGCGCGACGACGCGCTCGACGGCGTGCGGCTCGGGCTGGTCGAGGCGCACGTGCCGCGCGCGAAGATGACGGCCGAAGCGCTCGCCGTATGGGGCCGGGCGCTCGCGGACCTTCACTCCGCCGGGGCGACCATCGAGCCGTTCACGCCCGCCGTCACGCTGCAAAACGTCCAGGACGCTTTCGCCCGCGCCGCCAGGGCGCGCGGCGACGTCGCGCCGAATCCGAAGTCGCCCGCGCCGACCGCGAACGCGCTGTACGAATACTTCGCCGGGCGTACGAACGATCCCCGCGCCGCGGTGCGCCGCGGTTACCCGGCGTACCGCTCGTTCTACGACGTGCTGCCTGCCACTTACGAGGAATGCGAGCCGCTCTTCGAGCGGCCCATGATCCAGGATCCCGCCGGGCAGTCGTTCGCGCGCTCGCGCGCAGCGGTCATCGAAGCGCTCGCGGCTTCCATGCGCGCGGAGCGCGTCACGGCGATGGTCTATCCGACCATGCCGTTCAACGCGCCGCGCGCCGTGGACGACTGGCCCGACGTCCGCACTCCGCTCGGCTACGGCAACTGGCTCGGCCTGCCCGAAGTCTCGGTGTCGGCGGGCTACGGCGCCGACGGCATGCCGGCGCTCAACCTCTCGATCGTCGGACTCCCCGGCGAGGACGCGCAGGTGCTCGCGTTGGCGTACGCGTTCGAACGGCAGGCACCGCGCTTCCGGCCGCCGCCGGGATCCGCGCGCTAGCACCCTCCCCGCACTGCCGCACGCCGTTTTCGCCAACCGCTGCGCCGCGTTGCGCGCGTGACGCGCGCCCCCGGTCGCTCCGCCGCGGCGTGCTAAACTCCGCCACGCTTAGGGGAGAGCATGGCAATCCTTGAAGAACTCAGGCGCCGGAACGTCATCCGGGTCGCCGGCATCTACGGTGTCGTCGGCTGGGTGCTGGCGCAGGTGGCATCGTTGCTGGAGAGCGCCCTTGCCCTTCCCGGATGGTTCGATGCGGTCGTCGTCAGCCTGCTCCTGATCGGCCTGCCTGTCGCGCTCATCTTCGCCTGGGCCTTCGAGCTCACCCCGGAAGGCCTGAAGCGCACCGCCGATGTTCCGCCGGAAGCGAGCATCACGCCGAGCACCGGCCGCAAGCTCGACTTCGTGCTGATCGGCGCCGTGGCCGTCCTGGCCGTCGTCATCGTCGCCGACCGTTTCATCGGCCCGGCGGCGCCGGAGGCGGCCGGCGCCGCGGCGAACGCCGCGACGGTCGCCGGCGCCGCTGCAGGCCAGCCGGACAACTCGATCGCCGTCCTGCCGTTCGTCGACATGTCGCCCGGCAAGGACCAGGAATATTTCTCGGACGGCATCTCGGAGGAACTGCTGAACGTGCTGGCCCAGGTGCAGGGCCTGCGCGTCGCGGGCCGGACTTCTTCCTTCGCCTTCAAGGGCCAGCACAAGGACCTGCGTGAGATCGGCGACATCCTCGACGTCGCGTACATCGTCGAGGGCTCGATCCGCAAGGCCGGCAACAAGGTGCGCATCACCGCGCAGCTCATCAAGGCCAACGACGGCTATCACCAGTGGTCGAACACCTACGATCGCGACCTGACGGACATCTTCGCCGTCCAGGACGAAATCGCCGGCGCGATCGTCAGGGAGATGAGCACCGCGCTGCCCGCCCTCGCGCGCGCCCTGGACGCGATGCACCCCGTCGCGCGCGCGGACATCGACGCCTACGAGGCGTTCCTGCTCGCGCGCGAGAAGATGACGCAGATCGGCTCGGAGGCCGCCTACGAGGAGGCGGTCGCGCTGCTCGACGATGCGATCGCCAGGGATCCGCACTACGCGCCGGCGCTCGCCTGGCGTTCCTATGCAGCTGTGATGCTCTCGGACGTTTCCGGCAGCGTCGGCGGCAAACCCGTGGTGGAAGCGCTGCCCGTGATCAGGGACTACGCCGAGCGGGCCATCGCCGAGGACCCGGAGTCGCCCGAGGCGGTGTTCGCCCTCGGCAACTACTACGGGCAACTGGCCTTGTCCGAGGACATGCAGTATCTCGACAAGGCCATCGCGACACTGCGCCGGGCGGTGGCGCTGCGTCCGAGCTTCCCGCAGGCTCAGAACGATCTCGCGTTCTTCGTCGGCTTCACGGGCGAAAAGGGGGAAGCGATCGCAATCCTGGAGGATGTGCTGGCAAACGACCCGGGTCTGCGGGATGCCAACCTCTCGTACATCAACAATGTCGCGCGGACCGGCCGGTTCGAGGACGCGGAGGCCGCGCTGGCCCGCTGGGCCCGCGTCCGACCGGATTCGCCCGACCTCGAGCTCATGCGCGCGTATCTCCTGGCGTCACGAGGCCGGCTGGCCGACGCCTGGCGCCGGACCGCCGGCATCTCCGATACCGGCGCCGTGCCGAAGAGCCTGCTCGATTTCCTGCAGTACCTCATCCGCTCGAAGCTCGGTGACGGTCAGTGGGTGCTCGCAAACGACAAGACCCTGCGCGGGCAGGCGTTCGGGGCGCTGCTCGCGGGTGACACCCGGAGCGCGCTCGAGCTCGTCGACAGCGACCCTGTTGCGCGACAGACTGCCGGTGAGGCACTCGGCAGCTACATTCCCGTGCACTATGCCGCCGGCGATGCGAAAGCCGTCGTGGCGTACTACGCAACCGAGATGGGAACGCCGGCGAGCTTCGTCGCGGCGGTGCAATACTGCCAGTGCAGCGCGGTACCGCTGCTGCTTGCTCTCAAAGAGTCCGGGCATGCGGATTTCCAGCCGCTGCTCGACGCCTGGAAGCGCGAGATCGAGGCTCAGCGCGAGCTCTATTCCGGCTCTTCTGCCTGGCGCACCGACCGCGCGGACATCGCGGCGCTCGAGGGCGACTTCAGCACCGCTAAAACGCTCTACGATGCGGCCATCGACGCAGGCTGGCGTACCCCGAACTTCCTCTCGCGCGACTTCCGCACCTTCCTGCCAGAGGACCCGGACTTCGATGCGCTGCTCTCGCGCATGACGGACCTCGTCAATGCCGAGCGGCGCTCGCTCGGCATGCCGCCGCTGTAACGGCTGCCTTCCGGGCAGGCTCTTCCGCGCACTACACTCGGGACGACACGCCCGGCGAACCCGCCGGTGACGAGCACTTCCGGAGCGATGCATGTGCAGGAACATCAAGACGCTGTTCAACTTCGAGCCACCGGCCACTGACGAGGAGGTTCGCGCGTCCGCGCTGCAGTTCGTGCGCAAGGTCAGCGGAACCACGAGCCCGTCGCAAGCGAACGAAGCGGCATTCAACGCCGCCGTCGACGAAGTCGCCGCGGTCGTCCACCGGCTGCTCGACAGCCTCGTGACTTCCGCAGCGCCGAAGAACCGGGAGACGGAGGCGGCAAAGGCCCGCCTGCGCGGCGAGAAGCGCTACGGCGCCGCGTCCTGAACGGCCCGAACGGCCCGGTCGATGCACGGCGCCGCGGCGCGTGCCGGCGCTTCCCGGGATCCTGCGTCCATCCGCCGCGGCCGCGGATCGGCGGCCGCTCGCCCGTGCGCTGCAACCGCACCGGCTCACGGAGGAAGGCGCCGGGCAGGCGGACCCGGCAGAGTCGCGAGGCTGAGACACTGGAGCGGCCGGCGCCGGGCTGGCACGATGGAAGGATTGCCGCCCGCGTTCGCGACGTTCCGCCGGAGGGTTCAATGAGCAGGACCGTAGCCCCTTTCCAGCCGAAACCCATGAAGCTCAGCATCCTGACCGCCGCGCTCCAGGAACTGACGCCGCGGGAGAAGCGCGATGCCGACCCCGATCTCGCGATCGAGGAGTGGCTCGCGTTCGCGCGCGACATCGGCGCGCCGTACATCCAGCTCTCGGCCGCCCTGCACCCCAGCGTCAGCGACGTGCCCGCGGAAGCGATGCTCGATCCGGTCGCCAACACGCTCGACCTGCGGCAGCCTTTCGACGACAAGCGCGCCGACCGGGTCGCCGCGGCCATGCGGGAAACCGGCGTCGGCCTCTCCGATCTCGGCTATTTCGACAACATGCTGGTCGCCGATCGCGAAGCGCGGCGCACCAAGCACGAGTTCATGCTGCGGGTGTTCGATGCCGCGGTGCTGCTCGGCACGGACGCGGTCTGCGGGTTCGTCGGCCGCAACATGGAGCTCGAAATGGATCAGAACCTCGAGCTCTTCGAGGTGGAATTCATCCCGCTGCTGAAGGAGGCCAAAGCGCGCGGCCTCACCTATCGCGTCGAGCAGTGCCCGATGCCGGGATGGACACCCCTCGATCGCTGGCACAACAACATCGCCTACGCGCCCGGCCCCTGGATCGCGCTGCACCGGATCTGCGAAAAGCACGGCGTCGGCGACCAGTTCCGGATCCACTACGATCCGTCGCATTCAATCCTGATGGGGCAGGACACGCGCTCGATGTTCCAGTACCTGAAGGACGAAGGTTACAACTTCCTCATCGACGGCTTCCACGTGAAAGGCCAGGTCGTCGACTCACGCGGTGTCGCGGCGTGGGGCTACGGCGGCCAGACGATGCAGCGCGGCGACTGGCACGACGGCGCTCCCTCGAAAAATCCGGCCGATCTCGCCAACGCCTGGAAGAAGCAGACGGTGCTCTGCGAGCACGAGCTGCCGGGCACGGCGCGTCACGATCCGCTCGCTTACCTGCAGAATCGCACGGTCGACTGGCTGGATCACCAGCTTGCCGCCCGCGAGCTGCTCGACATCGATCCCGCCGAAACCTACCTCGTCGTGGAGCACGAGTACCCGCCCGCGAGAATCCAGGACAAGGCGGCGCTGGCGCCCATCCTCGCGGGCTCGCTCGCGTTCACCCGGGCCATCGACGAGGCCGCCGCCGCCATGTACGCCTTGCAGCACGAAGTGCTGGCGGCGCAGGGCATCCCGATCCAGGGCGTCGGGCGCGAAGCGTACCGGTCCTGAAGCGCAAGGGATTCGAAAGGCCGCGAACCTTTTCGGCAGCAGCGAGTCTGGCTCTCGCAAGGAACGAGCCGAACCGCAGGGAGCGAAGGCGATGCGCGTCAGTCTGCAGATCTCGATCATCATACTGGTCACGCTGGCCCTGACCCCGTCGCTGGCGCGCGCGCTCGAGCTGCCCGAGAAGCGGCGCCTGACGGAAGACGTGTACGTGGCCGTGCAGAAGTTCTATTACCGCGGTTTCACGCTGACGGGAATCGCGGAGCCGATGGCGATCGCGACGGCCGTGCTCCTGCTCTTCGTCACACCGTTCGATACCACGCCGTTCTGGTCGACGCTCTTCGCCCTCCTCTGCCTGCTCGCGATGCATACGATCTACTGGCGCGTCACCCATCCCTTGAACCGGATCTGGGTGGAGAGGGAGAAAATGGCCGAGTCCGGCGACCGGCTGTCGGAGTCGAGCCGCGAGATGCCGGATCTCACCGGCGACTGGAGGGTGCTGCGCGACCGGTGGGAACGCTCGCACGTCGCCCGCTCGATCATGGCGGCGCTCGCGCTCGTGGCGCTGCTCATCGCGTTGTCGCCGATCGAAACGAAGTGACGGGCCGCGTTTCGGCGGCCGCAGTCAGCGCAGGCAGTGCGGTGTGCAGGACACGTTGCGCCAGTGGCTGAAGAAGGACGACTCGCCGCGGATCATGTCGTCCACCCAGTCCACCAGCGGCACGCCACGTGCCGAGTCTTCGAGGTAAAACTTGTCGTTCGCGACCACGGTGTGCTGCGTGCCGCGCGCCACGTAGAAGCGGTAGTTCGGTGTCTGCAGGGCGGTCAGCAGCATGTCGCGGCGCGCGCGGATCGTCCATTCGACCCCGGCGGCGGCGATCTCGTCCGGATCGAGCCACAGATTCGGGGACGCGACGTGCCGTGCGATGTTGAAAAACTCGATTTGCGTGGCGTCGAAGGCGGTCGTGTACTGGCCGAAGCGTGACCGCGGATAGCGCGCCCCGAGGCTCTTGAAGGTCTCGATCATCAGCTGCTCCGGCCCGCTCGCGAACGCATTGGCCAGCTCCGGGGCAAGGTTGCCCCACACGGCCCAGGCGCCGTTCGGGGTCAGCGCACGGTCGTAGAAGTCCTGGTTCATGACACCGTTGGCTGCGTCGACCATGACGCGAATGTCGGCGGACGGCGGCAGCCGCTGGTCGACGCCGGGATAGTGATACAGCACCCCGTACCCGCCGGCGCTCGCGCCGAGCAGGAAGACCCGTGCGGGGGCGCGGCCGATCTCGTTTTCGTAGTAATCCGTGAGCCAGCGGAGCACCGCGGCCACGTTGTCGGCTCCGCGGTGGTGGATGGTCCAGGGCAGCACCGGGCCCCCGGGCGGCTGGAAAAAATAGGTGGTGTCCGCCGCCCCCGCGTGCAGGTCCGCCGTGCAATAGGGGATGAACACCTGGTTGTAGCCGGCGAGCGGATTGTCGGGATGGTCGAAATCGGCGAGGCCATCCGCCGCGTCGAGTGTCGCGGCGGTTTCGTCGACGCTCTGTGCATAGAGCGACCGGCCCGCCAGGGCGGAGCCGATGCAGGTGTTCGCGTCCCAGCACGCGCCGCCGCCGTCCCAGAAGACGGCCAGCTGGTCGGGGTCGCCGGGGCGAAAGAAGAAGGAATACGCGGTGTCGGCGGGGACCGGCACCTTGCCCTCGGGAGTCTCGATCAGCTCCGGCCCGCCGGAGCAGGTCGGCGTGCGCAGCACGCCGTTGGCGTCGGTGAACGGCTTCGGTGCGTCGATTTGCAGCCACTGCGCCTGCACGGCGGCCGGCGCGGCCGCACAGGCGAGCGCCATGACCAGCCGGAATACCCGCAGTGGCATCGCTGTCTCCTGCCCCGGGCGGGGCAGACGCCATGCAGCCAGTATAGGTTGCAATCGGCGTCGTGAAGGCGGTGGAGGGGTCGGGGTGCGGTTCGGCCGGGATGTGGGCTCAGGTGAAAAAAGCCCCGGCGGCGAATGCGGCCGGGGCTTTATGTCGACGTCGGGGCGAACCCGCGATCGGGGTCGCGCGCATGGCGCGCTCCTACGGAGCCAGAACCACCCTCGTGCCGGATGGTTACATCATGTCGTCCATGTCGGGCGGCATGCCGGCGGCGTGCTTCTCCTCCTTCTTCGGCAGCTCGGCGATGGCCGCCTCGGTGGTGAGCAGCAGGCTCGCGACCGAGATGGCGTTCTGCAGCGCCAGCCGCGTGACCTTGACCGGGTCAATGACACCCATCTGGACGAGATCGCCGTACTCCTCCGTGGCCGCGTTGTAGCCGAAGTTGCCGTTGCTTTCCTTGACCTTGTTCAGCACGACCGACGGATCGCCGCCGCCGTTCCTGACGATCTGGCGCAGCGGCTCCTCCAGCGCGCGCGCGAGGATCCGGGCACCGGCCGCCTGGTCCTGGTTGTCCGTCGGCACGGCCTGCGCCGCACCCTGCACGCGCAGCAGCGCAACGCCGCCGCCGGGCACGATGCCCTCCTCGACGGCCGCGCGGGTCGCGTGCAACGCGTCCTCCACGCGCGCCTTCTTCTCCTTCATCTCGACCTCGGTCGCGGCGCCGACCTTCACGACCGCGACACCGCCCGCGAGCTTCGCCACGCGCTCCTCGAGCTTCTCGCGATCATAGTCCGATGTGGTTTCCTCGATCTCGGCCTTGATCTGCTTCACGCGGCCTTCGATGGCGCTCTTGTCGCCGCCGCCGTCGACGATCGTCGTCTCCTCCTTCGTGAGACGCACTTTCTTCGCCGTGCCGAGATCCGCGAGCTGCGCCTTCTCGAGGCTCAGGCCCACTTCCTCGGAGATCACCTTGCCGCCGGTCAGGATGGCGATGTCCTGCAGCATGGCCTTGCGGCGGTCGCCGAAGCCCGGCGCCTTGGCCGCGGCCACCTTGATGATGCCGCGCAGGTTGTTGACCACGAGGGTGGCCAGCGCTTCGCCTTCGATGTCCTCGGCGATGATCATGAGCGGCTTGCCCGCTTTCGCCACCGCCTCGAGCAGCGGCAGGAGATCGCGGATGTTCGAGATCTTCTTGTCGTGCAGCAGGATGAACGGGTCGTCGAGCTCCGCCGCCATCGCATCCTTGTTGTTGATGAAATAAGGAGAGACGTAGCCGCGATCGAACTGCATGCCCTCGACGAGATCGAGCTCGTTCTCGAGACCCTTGCCGTCCTCGACGGTGATCACGCCTTCCTTGCCGACCTTGTCCATCGCGCCGGCGAGGATCTCGCCGACGGCCGAGTCCCCGTTTGCGGATACGGTGCCGACCTGGGCGATGGCGTTGCTGTCCTTCACCGGCTTCGCGAGCTTCTTCAGCTCGTCGATGGCCGCGCCGGCGGCTTTCTCGATGCCGCGCTTCAGGTCCATGGGATCGATGCCCGCGGTCACGGCCTTCAGGCCCTCGCGGAAGATCGCCTGCGCCAGCACGGTAGCGGTCGTCGTGCCGTCACCGGCGGCGTCCGAGGTCTTGGACGCCACTTCCTTCACCATCTGGGCGCCCAGGTTCTGGAACTTGTCCTTGAGCTCGATCTCCTTCGCGACCGTCACGCCGTCCTTGGTAACCAGGGGCGCGCCCCAGCTCTTCTCGATCAGCACGTTCCGGCCGCGCGGTCCCAGCGTTTCCTTCACCGCGTTCGCCAGCACGTTGACGCCGGCCAGCATCTGCTGCCGCGCGTCCTGGGAAAAGATCAGTTGTTTCGCAGCCATCGTTGTTCAACCTCCTCGATGACAATGCCACGAGCGTGTGTCGAGGACGGCCGCCGCCAGTTCTTGCCGCGGAACCGGCCGCCCGGACTGGATGGTCACCCTGCTATGGGGCGGCCCGGCGCGTTTTCAAGGGCCGGACGCCGGGCGGACGCCCGGGCCCGCGGCGGCGACGGGCGGGCCGCCGCAGCGCAAAGCCCACGGCGCCCATCAGGAGCAGCCAGTCCCCGGCCCCTCCGCCGCCGCCGGCAGTGCCGGGAAGGGGCTGCTTCGGGGCGACGACCTGCGCCGCCGTCGCGGAGTCGTTGTCGCGGTTGAAATCGAACCCCATCGACGACGCCGTAGCCACGACTCTCTGGGTACTCGCCGCCGACGCACTGAACCGCACCGTGACCTCGACGCGCTCCCCCGCCTCCATCCGGGTGATCTCGCAAGCAGCCTCCCGGTTCGCCCAGGTGCAGCCGCCGCCGTCCCGCAGCACCTCGTCGATCTGGACACCCGGCGTATGGGTCACCTCGAGCCAGGTAGCCAGCGTGGCGTCCGGCCCGTCGTTGGTGACGGCGACCACGTACTCCCCGCTCTCGCCGACCGTCACGTCGGGAGGCGCGGTGGCGAACTCCGTCCGCATGTCCTTCCAGGAACCCCAGAGGGTAAGGAAGTGGCGGACGCGATCCGCTGCGACGCTGCCGTGCAGCTCCGTGGCGGTCTCGAGCCAGATGCTCAGCGTCTTCTGGTCGTCCAGGCCGAGGCTCACCGGCCCGGGCGTGACCTCGAGCTCGAACCGTCGCACCTCGCGCGGTGCCATCGTATCGATGTCGCAGGCCAACCTGAACGCGTCAACCTGCCGGCAGAACGGCACCGCGGTGGTGAGCTGGTGGCCTTCGTCGTTCCAGATCTCGAGTCCGGCGGCGCTCGGGAAATCACCCAGGTTCTCGACCTTGATGGTCGTGACGGCCGTCTGCCCCCGGCCGACGTTGGGAACGTCCTCTCCTCTCGAGAAGATGTAGGTCGCCGGCTGCACTTCCACGGTGATGACGGCCTCATTGTTGCCCGGATCGGTGTCGTTCAGCGCGCTGGATCGCAGGACGAACTGCACCGGCCCGGCCGTGTGCGGGATCAGCTCCGCGCCGAACTGCGCGGAGCCGCCGCCATGCATCGTGCCGAAGCGGCATTCGCCGCTGTCCGGGCCGACGATGAAATCGCACAGCACGCCGAAGCCTTCCGTGTAGAACAGCGTGAGCTCGAAATCGGGATCCGTCTCGATGCGCGTGCCGACGTCGAAGACGGAATCACCGCCGACGCTGTTCAGGAAATACGTGATGCGGAACGGCTCGTTGTGGTAGAGGACGGGGGGCAGCGGCTGAACCGCAAGCTCCAGCTCGCCCGCACCGACGCTCGTGAGGCAGCTCGCCTGGGACAGGAACTGCTCCATCTGCTGCAGGCTGCACTGCGAGAACTGCTCGCTTGCGTTGTACTCGGGCGCCATCAGGAAGGTCGGCGGCACGGCCTGGCAGGCACCGGCCTCGCCGTCGTGCGGCGCGCCGAAATTGTGCGCGATCTCGTGCGCCATGATGAGCCAGGAAATGCCGTGCAGCACGCTGGTGATACCGGCGCCCTGGTCCGGGCCGCAGACGGAGCGCAGCTGCGCGACGCCGCCGATGTTGTCGTTCATCTCACGCCGGCTGAGCACGTGCACCAGGCCGAGCGGCCCGTACTCCGGCGACGACTTCTTGAACGCGACCAGCCGCTCGAGGAGCACTCCCGCATCGCTGCTCCCGAGAAGCGGGTCGGAGCTTTCGTCCAGCATGTTCAGTCGCTCGACCCGGAAGTGAATGTCCATCTGCGACGTGAAAATGCCGTCCGCCTGGTTGGCGTCCGTCATCGCCTGGTCCCCGGGCGCCTCGATCACGGCGTAGCTGGAATCTCCCAGCAAGCCGAGGCCGATGCGGCGTGTCGGCAGCGGCTGCATCAGCTCGCTCTTCCGCATGAGGGCGACCGAATGGGCGATGAGCTCTTCGCCCGAAATGCTCGCGGACGTCGCTGAGCCTCCCGCATCGATCGGGAAGTGCACGTCGGCTGCCTTGAACACGACGATGGAGCCGGCCGGCACCGGTGACGGCAGCAACGACTGCAGGTTGGCGGCCGTATCGACCAGGTACATCGTCGTGCCGTCCCAGAGCACGCCCGTGACCTGTTCGCCCCGGAGCGTGAAGCGTCCCCAGGATCCCGGCACCGAAGGCAGCGTAGCGGTAAAGACGCGGACGTCATCGTAGGCCAGCTGGCCACGCGCGAGCAGCGGTGCGACCAGCCGGTAATTGGGCCGGACCTCCAGCTCGAACCGGTTGCCGAAGGCGTTGAACCTCAGTGTCGCCGGTCCGGGCCCGCCGGGCTTGGCGGAACCCGTGACAGCCGTTGGCTCGTCCACGGCGAGCCCGGTCGCGACCTCGAAGTGAGTGATGCCGGGCGGGCGCGGGTCGGCCGATGCGGAGTACGCGTCGGGGCCAAAGCAGAAAGCCGCACCGATCATCACCGGACAGGCAAGGCGGAAGGGGCTCATCGGAGACACCGTGCGGCGTCGGCCGCGGATGGCAGGACCCCAGGGCGGCAGGCGGTCGTCGGAAGTGAGGCAGGCAGCCCGCCGGACGCTGCCCGGGATTGGTTCTGGCGTTGCCGGGCAACGGCCGCATTATATCAATCGGCGATCCGCACAAGCTCGTCTCCGGAACGACCCCGCAAACCGCCGCCTCACAGGCCGTCGGGGGATCGAGCCGTCCGCAAAAAATCACGCCCTCCTCCGGGAAAAATCACGGAACCCTCAGGCGCCCGGCGCCCCCCGGCCGAAGAATCCCCCCGACCACGCGACGACAGCCCGGGGAGGCATGCCGTGAACGACCCTGACGACGAGCAAGGCCTGGCGCAGCTGATCGAGAGCCGGGCACGGCAGTTCGAGCTGCGACCGGCGCTCACCCTGTACGGCGGCGATCCGGCGGAGCACTACACCTATGGCGCACTGGACCGCGCCTCCTGCCGCCTCGCCGGCGCCTTCCTCCGGGCCGGCGTGCGGCCGGACGACCGCATCGCCGTGCTCTGCGACGCGCGCCCCCGGTTCGCCGCGGCTTTCTTCGGCGCCCTGCGCGCCGGGGCGGTGGTCCTGCCGCTCGATGCGCGGCAGGGCGCCGCCGAGCTCGCGGCCATCCTCGCCGATGCCCGTCCGCGCCTGCTGCTGGTCGGCCGCGCGCAGGAGGCGCTCGCCGCCGAGCTCCTCGCGGCCTGCGGTCGCGCCCCGCGGGTGCTCAGCCTGGAAGCTCCCGGCACCGCGGCCGCCTGGCCCTCCATGGACACGCTGCCCGCGACTCCCGGCCGGCCGTGCGTGCCGCGGGCGCCGGAGGATGCGGCCGTGCTCACCTATACCTCGGGCACGACCGGCAGCGCCAGGGGCATCGTCACGACCTGCGGCAACCTGCTGTTCCAGGTGCGCGCGATCCGCGCCGTCATGCAGAACGACGAGCGCGTGACCCACGTGTCGATCCTGCCGCTCTGCCACCTGTTCGAGCTGACCGCCGGTTTCCTCGCCGTGCTCTACGGCGGCGGGCACGTCTGCTACTGCCACAGCCTGCTGCCGGCGGAGGTCATCGAGGCGATGCGCGCGGAGCGCGTCACCGCCATGGCGGTCGTGCCGCTGTTCCTGAAGCTCCTCGAGACCGCGATCTCGAACGAGGTGGCGCGGCGCCCGGCATGGGAGCGCCGGCTGTTCGCCGTGCTGATGCGGCTCGCGCCCGCGCTGCCGCTCGCGGCGCGCAGGCGGCTCCATGCTCCGCTGCTGCGGCGCTTCGGCGGCGCGCTCGAGTACTTCGTCTGCGGCGGCGCGCCGCTCGATCGCGGCACGCTGCGCTTCTTCAACGGGCTCGGGCTGCCGGTCTACGAGGGTTACGGGCTCGCCGAAGCGAGCCCGATCGTCGCCGCCAACGGCCCGCGGTCGGCGCGCGCCGGCTCGGTGGGCAAGCCGCTGCCGGGGGTCGAAGTCAGGATCGCGGACGGCGGCGAGATCCTGACCCGCGGGCCGCATGTCATGCGCGGTTATTTCGGCAAGGGCGCAGCGATGGCCGCACCGGTCGACGGCGACGGCTGGCTGCACACCGGCGATCTCGGGCACCTCGACCGCGACGGCTTCCTGTACGTCTCCGGGCGCAGGAAAAGCACCATCGTGCTCGGTAGCGGCAAGAAGGTGCAGCCGGAGGAGCTGGAAGCGCTGCTGTTCGAGCATCCGGACATCCGCGAAGGCTGCGTCATCGGCCTGCCCGCGACGCGCGGCATCGAGCAGGGCTCGGAGGAAGTCTGCGCCATCGTCGTCGCGAGCGAGGCCGCGGTCGCCCGCTATGCGGGCAACGCCGGGGAGCTGGAAGCGACGCTGCGGCACATCGTCGGCAAGCGCGCGCTCGGCCTGCCGGCGTACAAGCGGCCGACGCGCGTCATCGTCGTGAGCGATCCGCTGCCGCGCACGTCCACGCGCAAAGTGCGGAGGCCCGCCGTGCGCGGCCGGCTGATGCAGGGCGTGGTGCGGCCATGACGGCCGAAGGGCTGCTGATCCTGCTGCTCGGCAACTTCGCGCTGATCGGGCTGCTGCCGGCCGTCTTTTTCCGGCGCGGCCGGTTCAACGCCCGCTGGCTGCTGACGGCCGCGCCGTTCTTCGTCGCGCCGTCGTTGCTCCTGCTCGGCCGTGACGGCTGGCTGCCGATGTTGCCGGAGGCGCCGTCCGGCGTTCGGGCGGGGCTGGATGCGACCGCGGCCGTGCTGAGCGCGCTCTCCGTCGCGCTGCTGGTCGCGACACGGGCGGTGCATCGCGTGCCGATCGCGTTGTGGCACCAGGACGACGACGCGCCCGTGGAGCTCGTGACGCGCGGGCCCTACGCGCGCATCCGGCATCCTTTTTATACGAGCTTCCTGCTGGCGTTGCTCGCCGCCTTTCTCGCGCTGCCGCATGTCGCGATGCTCGCCTGCCTGGGGTACGCGGTTATCGCACTGACCGTGACCGCGATGCGCGAAGAGCGTCGCCTCGCCGCTTCGCCTTTCGGCGCCGAGTATGGCCGCTACGTCGCGGCTACCGGCCGCTTCCTGCCGAGGCTGCGCCCGTGAGCCGCGTTTACGTCAGCCGCTTTGCGAGCGCGCTGGGCAGCGTCCGGCAGAGCGTCGAGCAGGCGGCAGCCGCCGGACGGCTCTTCTCCCCGGCCGCCGCGCTGCGCGCCGCGGGCTTCGATACCCATCACGTCTGCGCCGCCGGCGAATCCGGCTACTCGCTCGCGGCGCGGGCGGTGCAGGCCAGCGGCATCGACCCGTCGACGGTCGACGCCATCGTCTACAGCACCTGCCTGCCGGTGAACGGCAACCTCGGCGCGCCGGACGCGTTCGCGGAGAGCAGCGACGTCAAGCACCTCATGCGGTTTCCGGCGAGCCGGCTGCAGGCGGAGCTCGGCATGGCGCGCGCTTGCGTGATCGGACTCAACCAGCAGGCCTGCACCGGCATGCTCGGCGCCTTGCGCGTCGCGCGCAACCTGCTCCTCGCCGAGCCCGAAGTCCGCAACGTGCTTTGCGTCACCGCCGACCGCTTTCCACCCGGCGCCCGCTACGAGCAGGCATTCAACCTGGTCTCCGACGGCGCGGCCGCCTGCCTCGTATCCGGGCATACGGCGCCCCTCGAGCTGCTCGACGTGCACCACATCACGAACGGCGCGATGGCCGATGCGGGCGACGAGGAGACCGCGGCCGGCTACTTCACGTACTGCTGCCGGCTGGTGGAAGAGACGCTGCAGCGCCACGGCCTGCGCGTTGCCGACCTGCGCCGGATCGTGCCGCAGAACACGAACCGCACGGCGTGGAAGATCCTGAAGCAGCTGCTCGGAATCGCGCCGGAGCAGGACTGGTGCCCTTCGCTCCCGGCCTGCGGTCACGTGATCAGCGCCGACAACGTCATCAACCTGCAATGCCTGTGCGCTGAAGGCTCGCTCGCGCGCGGCGACAAGGTGCTCACCTTCATGGCCGGCTATGGCAGCAACTGGCAGGCCGCGCTGCTGGAGGCCGTATGAGCGGCATCGACTTCGACGCCTTCCTGCGCGGTCTTTCGGCGACCTCCGAACGGCAGGTGCTCGATCCGGCCGCGCTCGAGTGGCCGGACGCGGTCGACCCGGACGCTTGGTACTTCACGCCGGAGCTCATTTCGCTGTACGGCACGCCCGCGTGGGAAGCGCTCGACGAGCGCCGGCGCAAGCGCCTGAGCTTTTGCGAGGCGGTGAGCTTCTTCAGCATGAACGTGCACGGCGAGAAGTACCTCATCAGCGAGATCGGCAGGCAACTGTACGGCGACGACGATTACGAGCTTTCGCGCTACCTGCTGCACTTCGTCGCCGAGGAAACCCGCCACATGATGTATTTCAGCGGCTTCTGCACGCGCTATGCCGGCCGCCTCTATGCGGACCGCAGCGTGCACTCGGCGGGCGGCGACGACGCCGAGCTGGACCGCTTCCTGCTGTTCGCCCGGATCAACGTCTTCGAGGAAATCGTCGATCATTACAACCGCACCATGGCGCGGGACGCGCGCCTCGTGCCGATCGCGCGCGAGATCAATCGCCTCCACCATGTCGAAGAGCTGCGGCACCTGGCGTTCGGGCGCCGCTTCCTCGCCCAATGCGTCGAGACGCACGTCGCAAACTGGAGCGAGGCGAGACGCGCCGGCCTGCGCCGTCACCTGTCGGGCTACCTGCGCCACACGTGGCAGCAATACGCGAACCCGGACGCGTACGCGGATGCCGGCATCGACGACGCGTTCGCCGTGTGGCGCGAGGTGGCGGCATCGCCGGCCGTGCAGCGGCGCCGCCACGACGTCAACGCATCGCGCCTGCGTTTCCTGCGCACGCTCGCGCTGCTGGAGGACGCATGACACCGGAATCCGCACGGGCGGCGGTCCGCTCCTGCCTCGCTGCCGTCAAGCCGCAACTCGATCTCGGGACGCTCGCCGACGACACGCCGTTGCTCGCGGACCGCGTCATCTCGTCTTTCGATCTGCTCGAGCTGATCCTGCACCTCGAGCAGGCGCGCGGCGCGCCGATCACGCGCGAGCACCTGCGCCCGGGCAGCTTCCGCGACGTGCGCACGATCGCGCGCGTGTTCCTGGAAACGGAGGAAGCACGATGACCGCAAGCAACGCTGCCATCGGCGGGCTGCACTGGTCGGAGGACGGCTGCGCCGCGCTGGACGGCGCGCTCCTCGCGCGCGCCCTCGAGCTGGATGGCATCTTTCGCCGCTGGGCGGCCGGACTCCACGCGATCGAGCACCGCTTCCCGGCCACGATCGCCGCGGCCGACCTCGCGCCGGTGGCCTGGCTGCGCTCGTTCCCGCAGCTCGCGACCTTCGTGACCGGCGCTGCCCGCCGGCGTCCCGTGCTGGAAGCCCTGGCAGAGGGCGTCGCTCACGGCGCCAGCGTGCCGATCACCGCGGAAGTGTTGGAACCGGTCACGCACCTGCTGGTGCCGGCCACCTGCTATCACTTCTATCCGCGCCTCGCCGGCAGCCGTCTCGAGGCACCGCTGGTGCTGACCGCCGCGTGCCAGTGTCACCGGTGCGAAGACCGCTACGAGCCGCTGCGGCGCCAGCGGTGCTTTTCGATGCGCGAGATCGTGTGCATCGGCGATCGCCGTTCGACCGAGCGTTTCACCGCCCGCTGCCGGCGGCTGCTCGACGCGTTCACGGACAGGCTCGGGATCGCGGCCGACTGGCACACCGCGACGGATCCGTTCTTTGACCCGGCGAACGATCCGAAGGCGCTGGCGCAGCGCCTCGCGCCCTCGAAGCTCGAGCTGCGCCTGGACGACGGTCTCGCCATCGCCTCGAGCAACGTGCACCGCACATTCTTCGCCGACTGCTACGACATCCGCCTGCGCAACGAGCCGGCGCACTCGGCGTGCGTGGCCGTCGGCATCGAGCGCTGGCTGTTCGCCCTCGTGCAGCGCTTCGGCGCGGACGCGCGCGGCTGGCCGCCGCTGGATCGCCCGCGATGAGCGCCACGCTGATCACCGGCGCGGACGGGCACGTCGGGCGCGGGCTGGCGCGGCGCCTGCTCGATGACTCACGGGACGAGCTCCTGCTGTTCGTGCGCGCGGCCGATGCCGGGGAGCAACGCGCGAAGCTGCGGAAGCTCGGCGCGCTGGCCCGGCACGCGCGCTGCCGCGTCGTTTTCGGCGACCTGCGCGAGCCGGTGCCGTTCGCCGCGCTGGACCCGCAGGACGTGACCGCGATCCTGCACTGCGCCGCCGTGACCGCCTTCACCGTCGACCGGCCCACCGCCGCCGCGATCAACGTCGCCGGAACCCGCAAGACGCTGGACTTTGCCGAGCGTTGCACCCGCCTGCGCCGCCTCGGCTTCGTGAGCACCCTCTACGCGGCCGGCCTGCGCGGCGGCCCGGTGCCGGAGGCCCCGTTGGAGGCGGCGTGCGCTTACGCCAACCACTACGAATGGTCGAAGTGGCAAGCCGAGCGCCTGGTGCTCGAGCGGCCGCAGCTGCCCTCACATATCTATCGCCTCGCGACCATCGTCGCCGAGGACGGCAACGGCAGCGTCGTGCAGCACAACGCGCTGCACAACACGCTCAGGCTCCTCTACTACGGCTTGCTGTCGATCATCCCGGGTCATCCCGCCACGCGTGTCTATACGGTCACGGCGGCGGAAGTCGCGCGCACCGTTGGCTTCCTTTTTCTTCATGACGACAGCCAGGGCATCTGGCACGTCTCGGATGCCGGCGACGAGGCGCTGACGCTCGGGGAGCTCGCCGACGTCGCCTATGCCGCATTCCTCACCGACCCGGCGTTCGCGCAACGGCAGATCCTGAAGCCGCTGTTCTGCGATCACGACGCGTTCGTCTCGCTGGTCGAAGCCGCGGGCCGCTTCGGCGGCGTCCTGGCGCAGTCACTCGGCAGCGTGGCGCCGTTCGCGCGGCAGCTCTACAGCGACAAGGACGTGCAGACGGCGCGTACCGCGGCCGCGCTCGGCCGCCGCGGACACGACCCGCGGCCGCTGGTGGAAGCCGTCGCCCGCTTCCTGGTCCGCACCCGCTGGGGCCTCGCCGCGGAGGCGGCAGCATGATCGACGAAAACCTGCACTGGATCCTGAGCTTCTACCGCACCTCCGAGATCGGCGGCGCGCTGTTCTTCGGCGAGCTGGCGCGCTCGTTGCGGCCGTCCGCCATCCAGCAGGACATGACGCGGCACTTCGCGGACGAGGCCAACCACGCCCGCTGGTGGACCGATTGCCTGGAGGAGCTCGGGGTGCAGCCGCTCAAGCTCGCGACCGCCTACCAGAACCAGTATCTCGCGGCGGCCGGGATGCCGGCCAACCTGATGGAGATCCTCGCCCTCACGCAGGTGTTCGAGAAACGCGTGGTCGGCCAGTACGCGCTGCACGCGGCTTTGCCGCACACGCCGGAGGCCGTGCGCCGCACGCTCGCGACCATCATGCAGGACGAGCGCTGGCACATCCGCTGGATCCGGGAGGCGCTCGCCGGCATGGAAAGCGAGTACGGGGCCGACGGCATCCGCGACACGCTGCGGCGCTACACGCTCGCGGACCGCGAAGTCTACCGGCGCACGGCGCGCGAGCACGAAGAACGCATCCGCGAGCTCCGGCTCGCACACAAGTAGGAGACGCTGGATGATCATCGTCGACGCAAACCGGGTCCTCGAGAAAATCGCCGAGCTGCTGGAGCTCGATCGAGCTGCCATCGACGCCGACGCGCCGCTGTTCTCGCTCACTCCCAGCTCGTTCCGCATCGTCGAGCTCGTCATCGAGCTGCAGGAGGAGTTCGGCGTGTCGTTCCGACAGGAAGACATGCACACCGTCGACACCGTCGGCGACCTCGCGCGCCTGGTCGTGAGCCGTTCTCCCGAGTGCGCGAGCCGCTGACGTGCCCTCGTTCGGGCCCGCCGGACCCTTCAGGGAGGCGGACGGGTGGCGCGTCCCGACGTCAGCGCGCCGGCGGACCGCATTGCCTGGCCTGCGCGTCCCGGGCTCCCCCCGCAGTCGACGCCCGCGTCCGTCCACGCGCAGCCGGCCTGCCGCCAGTAGTCCGCGATGCCGATCGCCTGCATCAGCCGGGGAAACTCGGGGTCGCGGCGAAACGGCGCCAGCTCCGCGATGAACAAGAGCTCCGTGTCGAAGGCGGCGATGTCGGACTCCAGCATGCGCGCCGTTTCCCGGACTTCGTCGAGATTGCCGAGCAGGGACCATGCGACGAGCCGCACGCGCGGCGAGACGGCGGGTTCGGCCTGCAGCGCCGCCGTGGCTTCCGCGCAGTGCGCACCTTCGCCCAGGCAGTCGAGCAGCAGGTCGACCCAGCCCGGCACCGTGCCTCCGCCGAACGCGGCGGCCAGCTGCCGCGCCTCTCCGAACCGCCGCTGCCGCAGGAGCAGCAGCAGGTGCGTTTCGGTGTGCAGCTGGCTCGCGATGCCGAGCTCCGCCGCCACCGCGAAGTGCTCCGCGGCCGCCGCATCGTCGTCGTTCCAGAGCTCGATCACGGCGAGCCGGCTCACGGCCACGGGCGACAGCGGATCGAGCTCGTGGGCGCGCCGTGCCTGCTCCAGCGCAGCGTCGAGCCGGCCGACCGCCGCCAGCATGCTGGAGTACCACTGGTGCGTGGTCGAATCCACGTGCGGTGCCGCGAGCGCCTGCTGGAACGCCCGATCCGCTTCGAGCCATTCCCCGCGCTTGTTGTCGATGTAGCCGCGCACCGCCGCGGCGGCTTCGGCGATCGACGGATCCGCCCGCACGCCGAGATCGACGGTTGCCACGGCGGACTGGTACATCTCGTCGGTTCGCTCGGCGGTATAGGTGGGCATCAGCAGGTACGCGTTCGCGAGCTCGAGGTAAGCGGGTCCGTAGCCGGGATCGAGCGCGATCGATTCCTCGAACAGCTCGACGGCGTGCTCCAGCGAATCGCCGCCGCGCCGGTTCAGCGCATAACGCCCGCGCAGGTACAGGTCGTAGGCGGCCGGATCGGCGGGTTCCGCGACCGCGACCGCGCGCGGCCGGCGGCCCCTCGAACCGAGCGAATCCCGCACGCGCTCGGCCACCCTCCGCTGCAGCCGGAAAACGTCCGAGACGCTGCCGTCGAACGTGACCGCCCAGAGCTGGTAGCCGGTGCGCGCGTCGACGAGCTCCGCGGTGACGCGCAGGTCGTCGCCCGCGCGCCGCACGCTGCCGCCGATGACGCCGTCGACGCCGATTCTCCGCCCGATCTCGCGCACGTCCATCGGCGTATCGCGGAACTGCGCGGCGGTAGTTCGCGCGACGACCTTGAGCTCCGGCAACTGCGTCAAGGCGTACGTCAGCTCCTCCGTCACGCCGTCGGCGAGATACTGGTCCGGTTCGGCGCTCAGGTTGCGGAACGGCAGCACGGCGATCGATTCGAAGCTGCCGGCGGCAGGCTCCGGAGCGAAGAACTGCACCGCCGCGTACACGAGCGCCGCGATCGCGACGCCGATGGCAACGAAGGCATACGCCTTGCGCCGCTGCTGCAGCGGCGGCCGGGAGGCGGGAGCAAGCGCCTCGAGCGGCTGCGCCGGAGCAGCGGTCTCGACAGGCCGTACCGGGGCGACCAGGCGATAACCGCGCTTCGGCAGCGTCTCGATGTACTTCGGGTCCTTGTGGTCGTCGTGCAGGTGCGAGCGCAGCGCCGAGATGCAGCGCGTGATCACCTCGTCGCTGACCGGGCGCCCCTTCCAGACGTGGTCGACGAGCTGCTGCTTGCTCACCAGCTCGCCGTCATGGCGTGCAAGGCAATGCAGCACGTCCATCACCTTCGGTTCGAGGCGATGCGTCTCCGTGCCGTCGCTGATCTCGCCGCGCCCCGGGACCACGGTCCACGAACCGAGGCGAAAGCCCTTGCGCAATTCACTGTCGGCGGTCACGGGATCCCCCCTTGGCACGGCGATTGTAACTCCCGGCGTCCGCCGCCACGGAGACGCCGACGCTGCGGAGCGCTGTTCCGGGCCGGGACACGCCCGGCGCGGCGGTAACGGGCTCCGGCACAGCGGTATCTGCCGGGTGTCGACGGAATCCGTTGCGTCGGGCAATATCAGCGGCCCGGCCGCCTGCCGCTTGCCGGTTTCCCGGTGACTCCGCAATGAAACTCTATACAGGACCCTTGAGCCTCTTCGCCCGCAAGGTCGAGATCGCCCTGCTCGAGAAGGGCCGGCCGTTCGAGCGCGTGCTGGTGCCGTTCAGCCAGACGAAGGGCTACAGCCCGAAGCCACCCGAGCTGCTCGCCGCCAATCCGAAAGGGCAGGTGCCGGTGCTCTTCGACGGCGAGCTCGCGGTGTTCGATTCGACGGTGATCTTCG
Source organism: uncultured Woeseiaceae bacterium (assembly GCA_964491485.1). Taxonomy (GTDB): domain Bacteria; phylum Pseudomonadota; class Gammaproteobacteria; order Steroidobacterales; family Woeseiaceae; genus IDS-8. The sequence continues at coordinate 34,528 of CAZBGV010000017.1, forward strand.
AGTACCTCGAGGATGCTTACCCGAAACCCGCGCTCTACCCGCGCGATGCGGCCGAGCGCGCGCGCTGCCGCCTGCTCGACCTCTACGCCGACGAGATCATGCTGCCGCCGATCCGCGCCCTGATGCATCGCAACACGCCGGGCGAGCGCGATCCCGCCCGCTGGGAAGCGAACGAGAAGCGCGCAAAGGAAGCCGAGGCGGAGCTCGTGCGCCACTTCACCGAGCTCGAAACGAAGCTCGGCACCCGCCAGTACTTCTGCGGCGCGTTCGGCGCGGCCGACATCTCGGTCTTCATGATGGTGTTCTGGACGCTGCGCCTCGGCGGGCCGGGCCTCGAGCGCCATGCCGCCCTGGCGGCCTGGTACAAGCGGCTGCTCAGGCGGCCGGCCTTCGCCGGCGTCGTGGACGAGATCATCGAGGCGGATCGCCACCTGTCCGCGCCGGTCGAAGGCGCCTTCGGCGGCGGCCGGTGGCTGCCGGGCCGCTGATCGCCGGTAAGGCTTGACGCCCGCAGCCAGGCCGGCCTATGCTGGCCGGCACATAGTACACATCTATTTGTCTTTTGCCCATGGCGCAGCTGCATTTCTACCTGCCGGACGACGAGGAGAAAATCCTCCGGCGCCGCGCCCGCGAGGCCGGCATGCCGCTCTCCCGATATCTCGCGACGCTCGTCCGGGACCGCGTCCGCGAACCCGAGCAATGGCCGGAGGATTACTTCGAGGAAGTCTTCGGGAAGTGGGAGGGCGAGCCGCTGCAGCGGGCACCCCAGGGCGAGTACGAGCGGCGCGGCGAGCTCGACTGATGTACCTGCTGGATGCGGACATCTGCATTCATCTTCTGAACCAGGCGGATCCGCAGATCGAGGCCGAGTTTCGCCGGCGGTCGCCGCGGGAAATCGCGCTGTGCAGCGTCGTAAAGGGCGAGCTCCTGTACGGTGCTCATCGCAGCACACGGACCGACGCCAATCTCCAGCGGCTCAGGATTTTCTTCGCCCCGCTGCAGAGTCTCCCGTTCGACGACGACTGCGCCGCTCACTACGGGCTCATTCGCGCCGACCTCGCAGCGCAGGGGAAGCCGATCGGGCCCAACGATCTCATGATTGCGGCGATTGCCCGCGCGCACGACGCCGTGCTGGTGACGCGCAACACGGCGGAGCTCGGTCGCGTGGCAGGCCTCCGCCTCGAACGCTGGTAACGGCGCCTGCCACGGAGTCAGCGCCGGCCGCCTACCTCGTCGATGTGCTCGAGCAGGTCCGCCGGGTCCTCGTACACCCGGAACGCGCTGGCACGCACCAGCTCGTCGTCGCCGTAGCCGCCCGACAGGAGGCCGATGCCGAGCGCACCCGCGCGGCGCGCGGCGAGCATGTCCCAGACGCTGTCGCCGACCACGCAGGCGCCTTCGATCGGCTGCTGCAGCCGCTCCGCGGCCGCGAGAAACAGGTCGGGGTCGGGCTTCGCGTGCTGGACCATGTCGCGCGTGACGACGGGCGCGCGCTGCGGATCCACGCCGAGCGTCTCGATCACCGGCGCGGCCGTTTCCATGTACCCGCTCGTCGCAATCGCCCACGGGATTCCCGCGCCGCTGAGATACGCGAGGAGCTCGCGCGCGCCGGGCAGCGGGCGCACCTCGCCGGAGCGTCGCTTGTAGGCTTCCGCATGCCGCGCCACCAGTCGCTCGGTGCGCCGCGGCTCGATCTCGACGCCGGTCTCGCGCAGCAGCATGTTCGCGAACAGCCCGCCGGACATGCCGATTTTCCGGTGAATGCGCCACACCGAGAGATCGATGCCTTCGCTGCGCAGCGCTTCGTGCCAGGCCAGCACGTGCTCGTACACGCTGTCGACCAGCGTGCCGTCGAGATCGAAGATGAAGGAAGTCTGGCGGGCGGGCATGGGCTGGTGTCCTAGCGGAGCTGGCTGTCCTTGCTGCCGCGCCGGTTGTAGGCGCTGTAGCCCTTGTCGCCGTCCTGCTCCGCCTGGCAGGCGACGCAGCGGCTCACGCCGGGGATCGCCTGGCGCCGCGCGGGCGGGATCTCCGCGCCGCACTCCTCGCAGTGCGCACGGCTTTCGCCGCGCGGCAGCGCGCTTCGGGCGCGCTCCACGGCGTCCTCCACGCTGGCATCGATCTGCTCCTGGACGGCCCCGTCGCGGGCCCAGCCGGTAGCCATGCTGACTCCTCGGTGCTGCTGTCTGCCGATTATAAGGAGTTGGGGCCGGCATGCGTTTTGCAACACCGCCGGGCTTCCCTCGATTTCCACAGGAGTCACATGATGGCGAACGTCGCAATCAACGGGCTCGGCCGCATCGGTCGGGCGACCCTGAGGCAGCTCTCCGATCACCCGCAGTTGCGGGTCGTCGGCGCCAACGACCTGACCTCGCTCGACAACCTGCTCTACCTGCTGCGCTACGACAGCGTCTACGGCCGTTCGGAGGCTTTCGAAGCCGACGCCGAAGCGCTGCGCATCGGCGACCGGCGCATCCCGCTCTACCACGAGCCGGATCCCGCGAAACTGCCGTGGAAGTCGCTGGGCGTGGACCTCGTGTTCGAATGCACGGGCCAGTTCACGAGCCGGGAAGCGCTCGCGGCGCACACGCGGGCCGGCGCGAAGAAGGCGCTGCTCTCGGCGCCGAGCAAGCAGGAAGACATGCCGTTCGTCGTGCCGGGGGTGAACGAGGCCGGGGATGCCGAGCTCTTCTGCGTTGCGAGCTGCACCACGAACTGCATCGCGCCGGTCGTCGAGATCGTCGGCCGCCGCCTGGGCCTGCGCAAGGCGGCGATGACGACGGTGCACGCCTACACGTCCTCGCAGGCGATCGTCGACGCGCCGGCGAAGAAACCGGAGCGCGGCCGCGCCGGTGCGGTCAATCTCGTGCCGACCAGCACCGGCGCGGCGAAAGCGGCCACATCGGTGCTGCCGGACTACGCAGGCCGGTTCGACGGGCTCGCGATCCGCGCCCCGGTGCCCACCGGCTCGCTCGCCGACATCACGTTCGTGCTGCCGCAGCCGACCACGGTGGACGAAACCAACGAGCTGTTCCGGGAGGAGGCCGCGAGCGAGCGCTACCGCGGCATCGTCGAGGTGAGCGAGGACGCGCTCGTGTCCTCGGACATCATCGGGCGGCCGGTCGCAGCGGTCATCGCGCTGGCGCTCACGCGGGTCATCGACGGCGATCTCCTCAAGGTCTTCGCCTGGTACGACAACGAGTGGGGCTACGCGGCGCAGATGATCCGGGTGGCCGAGCGGGTCACGACCGCCTGACGCCGCCGCGCCGCGCACCCGCAACGCGCAAAGCTACGAAACCCGCGCTGCGTCCGCCGAACCGGAGCCCGCGACCTCCGCCAGCACGGCCAGCAGCCGGGCGGGATTGACGGGCTTGGGCAGGTGGCCGTCGAAGCCGGCGGCGAGCGCGCGCTCGCGGTCCTGCGGGCGTGCGAACGCGGTCACCGCGATCGCTTTCTGCGCCGGATGCTTCGCGCGCACCCGCCTGAGCAGCTCGTAGCCGTCGGTGCCCGGCATGCCGATGTCGGTGAGCAACACGTCAAAGCGGCCGGCGCCGAGCACCGGCACAGCTTCGTCCGCGGACCCCGCGACGGCGACCTCGCAGCCCTGCTCGGCCAGCAACCGGCGCAGCAGCTCGCGGGCATCGGCTTCGTCGTCGACGACGAGCACGCGCAGGCCGGTCAGCGGCACCGCGTGCCCTTCGTCGCCGACCGCGTGCTCCTCCGGGGCGCCTTCGCCGGCGAGCGGCAGGGTCACGGTGAAGACGGCGCCGCGCCCCGGCCCGTCGCTGTGCGCGGCGATCGAGCCGCCGTGCATCTCGACGATCTGCTTTGCGATGCTGAGGCCGAGCCCGAGCCCGCCGTGGCGGCGCGTGATCGAGCCGTCGGCCTGGCGGAAGCGTTCGAAGACGGCGGGCATGAATTCCGCGGGAATGCCCTGGCCGGTGTCGCGCACGACGATCCGGAGCTCGCGCTCTCCCGCCGCGAGCTCCGCCTCGACGCGGCCGCCGGGAGGCGTGAACTTGATGCCGTTGTTGAGCAGGTTCGTCACGACCTGCTGCAGCCGGGTCGCGTCGCAGGTGATCACGACGTCCGCCGCGTTGCCGAGGTCGATCGCAAGGCTCACTTCCCTGGCCTCGGCGACCGGCCGCAGCGCATCGGCCGCGGCGGTGACGATCCCGGCGGGCCGCACGGGCGCGAGCGTCAGCCCCACCTTGCCCGCCATGATCCGCGACATGTCGAGCAGGTCGTCGATCAGCTTGGCCTGCGCCAGCGCGTTGCGCTCGATCGTCTCGACGGCCGTCGGGACGAGCTCGGCGGCGTCCGGGCTCTGCCGCAGCACGTGCGTCCAGCCGACAATCGCGTTCAACGGCGACCTGAGCTCGTGACTCAGCGTCGCCAGGAATTCCTCCTTGAGCCGCGAGGCCCGCTCCGCTTCGCCGCGCGCGAAGCGTTCGGCTTCCAGCAGCTGCTCGCGGTGGGCCTGGGCTTCCGCCATCTGCTCGAGCGCCTGCGACAGCGCCTCCTCGCGCTCGCGCAGCCTGCGGTTGGCGTCGACGAGCCGCTGCTGCGCCGCGACCTCCTCCGTGATGTCGCGCTCGATGAGGACGATTTCGGCCACGTTGCCCGCCTCGTCCTTGACCGGATAGGCGAAGCCGCGCACGCGCCGCCTGCCGCCGCCCGCGTCATCGCCCGGGCCGATGCAGCGCTCCGGCAGTTCCACGATTTCCCCGGCAAAAGCCCGGCGGAGCAGCGGCGCGATCTCGGGGTCCCGCCACGGCCGGCGGGTGAGATCCTGGTCCCGGCCGGGCGCCCACAGCTCCCGCCACGCGGGATTGGCCTCCTGCACCCGGCCGTCCGGCCGCAGGGCAAGGATCCCGAGCGGCAATTGCTCGACGATCCAGCGGTAGCGCGCCGCAAGGCCGGAGTGGGCGGCCCGCAGCGCGGCCGCCGTTCGCGCGCGCTCTTCCCACAGCACGCCCAGCCCGTGGAAGGTGAGCGCCATCACGCCGACGTAGATCTGCAGCGCGACGATGCGCTCGCCGAGCGAAAGCTGCGCGGCCGCGAACGGGCCCTGGCCGGCGGCGGTATCGAGCGCCGTGAGCACCACGACGAGGCACAGCGCGCCACCGACGCCCAGCGGCCCGAAGCGCAGGCTCCCCCACAGCAGCACCGGGAACACGAGGAACGGCATCGCGATCGTGGACGGGCGGGCGCTGAACACGATGTGCGTGACGGCGACCGTCAGGATCGCGAAGGCCGCCGCTTCCAGCCAGCGGCGCGCCGGCACCTCGGCCGCCCGCTGCCAGCCCGTGACGAGGCGCGCCACCGCCGGCGTCAGCACGAGCGCACCGACCGCATCGCCCACCCACCAGGTGCGCCAGCCGGCCACGAAGCCGGGAGGATCCGGCGTCCACCACTCCGCCGCCTGGGCACCGAGGGCGGCGGCGAGCGGCGCGGACAGGCCGACCGCCACGGCCGCGAGCGCGAGGATCTCCGACAGCCGGGCGAAGGCGACCGGCCCGCCGAAAATGCGCCGCAGCAGCCAGGCGCCGAGCAGCGCCTCGCCGAGGTTGGCGGCCATGAACGACAGCGACGCGGTCAGCACCTGGCCGTGTGCCTCGTCCGAGACGAAATTGGCGGTCGCGGCGGCCGCGAGCAGCAGCGGCCACCGCCGGCTCGGCGCGGTGAGGAACACGGCCAGCGCGATCCCGGCGGGCGGCCAGAACGTCCCGCCGACCGACGGGCCGAGCGACAGCGCGTACCCGAGCTCGGCGCCGGCGAAATACGCGAGCGCGAACAGGGCGGCAGGCAGCACATCGCTGCGCAGGGAAAGCGCCGACGGTACGGGCGTGTCGGACATGGACGGGGATTATTTCTCGCAGGTCCGCCAGACCCTACAGGAGCCGCCGTATCCCGACAATCGGTCTGTCGGGAGCTGCGTCGAGATCACATCGGCCGGTCGCCGAACGCGGCGAGCACCGCTCCGTAAATGCCGATGGCATCCCACAGGTTTCCGCGGCGGAGGTTCCCGTTCCCCGCGTGCGGGTTGCCGTCGTGGCTCGCGAGCGGCAGGATCACGATCGGCGCGGACAGGCGGCTGCCGAGCTCGCGGAGCGGCGCCTCAGGATTCGCGCAGCGCCGTGGTCACCGGCAGCGTGGCCGCGCGCACGGCGGGATAGAGCCCGCCGACGAAGCCGATGGCGAGCGCCCACTTGATGCCGGTCCAGAGCAGCGCCGGGTTCACCTCGAACTCGAACGTGAGCTGGCCCACGCCGCCGGCGATGGTCGATGCGGTGAACCCGTTGAACAGCACCCAGGAGATCACGCCGCCGATGACGCCGCCCGCGAGCGCGAGCAGCATCGTCTCCAGCATCACCGCGATCACCACCGGCAGGCCGCGAAAGCCGATGGCTCGCAGCGTGGCAATTTCCCGGGCGCGCGCGGCGACGGCGGCGAACATGCAGTTCAATGCGCCGAACACGGCGCCGATCGCCATGATGGCGCCCACCACCCTGCCGACGACCTTGAGGATCGTCGTCATCTGCGCCGACTGCTTCTCGAAATACTCGAGCGAGGTCATGGTATCCGCGCTGAGGCGCGCGTCGCCGTCGACCGCGGCCTTGAACGTATCGAACGCGTCCGCCCCCGTCAGCCTGGCGAAGATGGACGTGCGGCTGCTGCCGCGGCGGTAGGCGGAGGCGACGGTGGCGGCGTCCGCCCACACCTCGGACTCCATCGAATCGCCGGATTCGAAGATGCCGACGACGGTCCAGGTCTCGCTGCCGAGCTTGATCTCGTTGCCCACGTCGAGCCCGGCGAACTGGCGCCGCGCGCCGGTGCCGGCAATGAGCTCGCGCAGGCCCGGCTCGAAGCGGCGGCCGTCGACCAGCTCGACGTTCGGCCGCACGGCGAAAGCCTGGGCGCCGACGCCGCGCAGCTGCACGCTGCCGAGGTCGTCCGGTCCTCCGTCCCTGAGCGGCAGGTTCGCGGCGACCACGAGCTCCGGCGAGATGAGCGGCTCGCCGGCGGCGTCGCGGGCCACGCCCGGGAGGTCGCCGATCACGTTGATCTCCTCGTTGGTGAGCACCGAGCTGACCTCGTTGGCCGAGCCGCCGCGCAGCACGATGGCGCTGTCCGCGCTGCCGCTCTTGCGCAAGGTCGCGCGATAGCCCTCCGCCATGGCAAGCAGCGCGACCAGCACGCCGACCACGCCGGCGATGCCGATGACGATCACCAGCGAAGAGCCGAGGCGCTGCGGCAGGGTGGTGAGCCCGACCGCCGCCACCGAGCGCGCCTGGCGCCCGCGCCGCGTGAACGACATCCAGAGCGCAAGCAGCACCGCCACGGCAAGGGCCCCGATCCAGGGCATGGCGAGCCAGCCGGCGATGCCGGCAATCACGAGCAGCAGCAGGGCCGTGCCGAGCAGGAATCCTTTCAGCTTTTGCATGGCGTTCCTCCTCAGCGCCCGGCGAGGGCGTCGACGACGTTGAGGCGCATGGCCCGCAGCGCCGGCAGTGCGCCGACGATGAGGCCGATGAGCACCATGATGGCGATGCCGAGCGCCCAGCTCGACAAGCCGACCGGCGGCATGTTGATCACGCCGCCGCTGCCGGCGCCGACGATCGGCGCGAGCAGCGCGGCCACACCCAGGCCGATGACCCCGCCGATCACGATCAGCGACACGGATTCCGCGAGCACCATCATCAGCACCGGCACGTCGCGGAAGCCGATCGTCTTCAGCACCGCGAGCTCGGCCGTGCGTTCGCGCACCGCCTGCGCCATCGTGTTGCCGGTCAGGAGCAGCAGCGTGAAAAACACGGCGCCCATGATCGAGCTCGTGATGAGGGTGATGTCGGCCGTCTGCTTGATCCAGTTCGCGGTGGCGGCGGCTTCCGTCTGGGTCTTCGTCTCGTGCGAGGAATTGACCGAGATCGCGTCGATCTCGCGGGCGATGCGGTCGGCCGCCTCGACGTCGCCGATGCGGCTCACGTACCAGCCGACGTTACCCTGGTTCCACGCATTCGACTCGTCGAAGTACTTCCAGTGCAGGAGCGCCGTCTGCGACAGGAACGCGTCGTCCGTGTCCATGATGCCGACGATGTCGAAGGTCCAGACCTTGCTGCCGTCGGCGTTCGGGAAGATGTTCGACAGCAGGGGAATCTGGTCGCCGACCTTCCATTGATAGCGGTTGGCCAGCGTCTTGCCGACGAGGAGACCGGTGCGCGTCGCGGCGAAGCGCTCGCGCGTCGCCTGGTCGACGTTCGATTCCGGGTAGACGTCGAGGTAATTCGGCGGCACCGCGAAAGTGAAGATCTGGTTGCTCGGCTCCTGGTAGGCGCCGCCGAACCAGTTCGCCCAGGTGACTTCCTCGATGCCGTCGACCTGCTCGATGCGCGCCGCCAGCGACATCGGCAGCGGCTGGATGAACGACAGGCGCGAGACCGTCTGCAGGCGGGTGGCGCCGGCCGCGCTCTGGCCCGCGTCCGCGAAGCTCTGGCGCACGCCGTCGAGCATGCCGAACAGGAGGAAGGCGGCCACGATCGAGATCAGCGTCAGGAACGTGCGCCCCTTGCGCCGGAACAGCGCGGCGCGGATCAGGTGCAGGTATTTCATGCCCGTGCCGCCTCTGCGCGGGCCGGATCGGATTCGACCTGCTCGACCAGCGTGCCCTTGTCGAGATGCAGGATGTGTTTGGCGTGCTCGGCGGCCTTCGGGTCATGCGTGACCATCACTATCGTCTTGCCGTGCTCGCGATTCAGGAGCTCGAGCAGCGCCAGCACCTCCTCGGCCGACTGCCGGTCGAGATCGCCGGTCGGCTCGTCGCAGACCAGGAGCTCGGGATCGGAGACGATGGCGCGGGCGATCGCCACGCGCTGCTGCTGGCCGCCCGAGAGCTCGCTCGGCTTGTGCAAGGCACGGTCGGCGAGGCCGACCAGCTGCAGCGCGATGGCGGCATTCTTCCGGCGCTGCGCGCGGCCGAGCTTGGTGAGCAGGAGCGGCAGCTCGACGTTCTTCTGCGCGGAGAGCGTCGGCATCAGGTTGTAGAACTGGAAGATGAAGCCGACGTAGGCCGCACGCCAGCGCGCGAGGGCCCCCGCGCCGAGCTGGTCGATGCGCTGGCCGCCGACGGTGATGCTGCCGGAGGTGGGGGCATCGAGCCCGCCGATCAGGTTCAGGAGCGTGGTCTTGCCGGACCCGGACGGGCCCATCAGCGCCAGGAAATCGCCGCTCTCGACGTCGAGATTGATGTGGTGCAGCACCTCGACCTGCTGCTTGCCCCGCCGGTACACCTTGCTCACGTCGCGGATCTGGATCATGTTGCTCATAGTCCCACCTCGTTCGTGCTCAGTTCGATTTACCCGCGGCGGCTCCGGCGGACACCACCGCGCTGCCGTCCTGCAACGTGCCCGGCGGCCGGTCGACCACCCGCGCACCGGCGGTGACGCCCTCGGTCACGAGCAGGAGATCGCCGTAGCTCCGGTTCGCGGTCACGACCTGCCGCGCACGGGCCACGCCGTCGTCGACGACGAACACGATCGCCTGGCCGTCGCGCCGCACGATCGCGGAAGGCGGAAGCAGCACGCCGGCCGGCGGCCCCGCGGCGGCGGCGTCAGCGGCTTCGGGCTCGAGGAACGAGACCCGCACGCCCATGTTGGGCACGACGCGCGGATCCTCGGTCTCGAGTCCCACGCGCACCTTGATCGTCGCCTTTCCGCGATCGGCCGTCGGCACGATGGCGATCACGTGCGCGGGAATCTCCCAGTCGGGATAGGCGTCGAGCACCGCGCGCGCCGGCATCCCCGCCGTGACGCGGGCGATGTAGGCCTCGTTGACGTCGACTTCGACCTCGAGCGAGCCCATGTCCACGATCGTGCCGACGCCGGTGCGGGTGAAGCCGCCGCCGGCGGCCGCGGGCGCGATGATCTCGCCGACCTGGGCCGTCTTCTGCGTGATCACGCCCGTGAACGGCGCGCGCACGACCGTGTAGTCGTAGCTCACCTGGGCCACTTCCACCTGGGCCGCCGCCGATTTCGCCTGCGCTTCCTCGGCGCGCAGCTGCGCCTCGAGCTCTTCGACCTGGCTGCGCGCCTGCTCGGCAAGCTGCTCGGACACCAGGCCCTGGCCGGCGAGATTGGCGAGGCGATCGCGGTCGCGCCGCGCTTGCTCGAGCTGCGTGCGCAACTGGGCCACCCGCGCCTCGGCCGCCCCGGCGGCCGCTCGCGCCGCGTGCAGCTGCGCGAGCTGCGAGCTGTCCTCGAGCCGGGCGAGGACCTGGCCCTTTTCCACGCGATCGCCTTCCTCGAACAGCACTTCGGTCAGGGTGCCGATGATCTGCGCGGAGACCGTGGCCATGCGCCGGGCGGTGACGTAGCCGGTCGCCTGCAGGACCGCGCTCGACGTGCGCGCGGCCGGCGCGACGGCGCGGACCGTGGTCACCTCGATGGCGCGCGCCGGCCACGCCCACCACGCGACGCCGCCCGCGGCCAGCAGGACGACGATCACCGCGGCCACGATCCAGGGCAAGCGGCGCGAGCGCTGATCCTCGCGCTGCTCGCGCTCGATGCGGAGCTCGTTGAGCAGATCGCTGGTATTCACGCCGGTGACGATCCAAAAAGGGGCGGAAGTGTGGCATACCTTGCCAAGCTCGGGAAATAACCGAAACCCCCGGTCGTCACCCGCCCACCATGACAACCGTCACCCGGCCCGCCCGTGCCGCGCTCGCCCCCGACGCGCCGGGAGCGACCGATCCGACTTGCCGGGAGACACCCCTTGTCGTACCGCCGGGCGCCTTTTCGACAGCCCGCCGGGCCGGCCGGCGGCGGACGGTGTTACGCGGCGGCGTGCGACGCGCCGGGGAAGAACAGCGATTCGCGCCAGCCGGGAAGCTGCGTCAGCTCGTCGTGCCAGCGGACGACGTTCGGGTAGGCGTCGAGTGGCACGCCGAGCGGCTCCGCGCTGCTCACCACGGCGCCCAGGGAGAAATCCGCGGCCGTGAGCTCCGGCCCGGCGACGAACCGGTTGCGCGCGAGGCAGGCGTCCAGGATCGGGGCGACGATCGCCAGCTCCTTCAAGCCCCGCTCGATCTCCGCCGGATCCTCCTCGCCCATGCCGAAGAACGGCTTCACGAAGCGCTCGAAGAGCAGCGGTACCCAGGCGCGCTCCCAGTGGCCGAGATCCCAGAACTGCCACTGCACCACTTTGGCGCGTTGCTGCGGGTCCTCGGGCATGAGGCCCTTCTCCGGCCGCATCGATGCCAGGTGCTGGAGGATCGCATTCGATTCGAACAGGACGAAGTCGCCCTCCTTCAGCACCGGCGCCTTGCCGTTCGGATTGATGGCCCGGTATTCCGGCGTGCGCTGCTCGCCGCGCGCGAAATCGACCACGTGCTTTTCGAAATCGATATCGAGGTAACTGGCGGCCGCAAGCACCTTGAAGGAGCGCGGCGAAGGCGGAAAAACGTACAGCTCAAGCGACATGATCCATCTCCTTTTGAGCATGACCGGCAAAAGACGCGAGCACGCCGCTCCAACCGTCGGGCGACTCGAATTTCGTGCGCGCGCGCTGCGCCTCGCTGCCCAGCCGCTCGAGATCGCGATGCTCGAGCTCGACCCGCGTCACGTTCGCGGTTTCGGCGACGAAGCGTAGCTCGAGCGTCGTGACCAGCCCGGGATCGTAGGCGAACTGCGCGTCGAGCTGCCAGGCCAGCACGAGCCGCGACGGCGGCTCCCAGGCGAGGACCTTGCCCCACTGGCATTCCGAGCCATCCACCCGCCGCTCGTACCAGCGCCCGCCCTCGAACGGCTCGAGGACGAACTCCTCCACCGGGACCTGCCCGATGTGACGCGAGCGCGGCCACCAGCGATCGTACGCGCCGGTGAAGAACTCGAAAGCGCGCTCGACGCTCGCGTTGACGCACACGCTCTTGCGCACCGGGGCCGGCGTGATGGTTCGTGCCGCTCTCGCTCGACTCACTGGTCCTCCTCGTCGTTTTCGATGTACGCCTTGAAGGCCGTCAGCGCATCTTCCCAGAACCCGTCGAGCCAGCGACGGAGCTCGCCCAGCCCGTCCGGATCGATGCGGTAGACCCGGCGGCTGCCTGCGCGTTCGTCGGCCACGAGGCCCGCCTGCTTCAGCACCCGCAGGTGCTGGGAAACGGCGGGACGGCTGACGGGCATCCGGGCCGCGATCTCGCCGACGGCCCGCGGCCCCTCGCGCAGGTGCTCGAAGACACGGCGGCGCGTCGGGTCGGCCAGTGCCTGGAGGGCATTCTCGTAAGCCATAACTTACCGTAAGCTACCGCTTACTAAAGGTCAACCCCCCCGGGGTGGCGGCGCCTTGCGCTCAGGAGCCGCCGAGCCCGGCCGCTGCTCCGCTCGTGCGCGTCTCGACTAAGCTCCTTAGGCGGTACCGCGCCGCCAAACCGCCACCCCGGAGGAGGAATGCCATGATTGCGCATGCGATGCTCGCCGTACGCGACTGCCCGCGTGCAGCGCAGTTCTACGTCGACGCCCTGGCGCCGCTCGGCTATCACAAGAACATGGATTTCGGCGAGGCCGTCGGCTTCAACGACGGCAGGAACACCGATTTCTGGATCGCGCAGAAGGACAGCGTGATGCCCGGGCACCTCGCCTTCGAAGCGAAGAACCGGGAAGCAGTCGAAGCGTTCTACGAAGCCGCGCTCGCCGCCGGGGCCAGGGACAACGGCGCACCGGGCTATCGCACCGAGTACTGGCCCGGCTATTACGCCGCCTTCGTCTACGATCCCGACGGCAACAACGTCGAAGCCGTCTGGTACGACTACGACCGCGCGACATAACGCCGCCGCACGGACGTCCCTGCCCCCCGTAGGAGCCCGCCATGCGGGCGACCGGATCGTGGCCCGCCCTTGGATTTGGCAGGTGCCTTCGTTTTGATACGTAGCCTTCGTTCGGTCGCCCGCATGGCGGGCTCCTACGGTGGGGCTGCGTCCGGGAGGCGGTGGGTGGTTTGGTCGCGCAGCGCGGGATGGCGGGCAGTGGGGCACCGGGCCTCCTATCCCTCGGGAAGCCGCTCCCGGCCTATAATCGGCCGCGGTTGCCGCGCGACAGGAAGAGCCGCCCATGATCTACCTCGCCGTCGTCGTCGTGTACGTCATGGTGTTGCTCGGCGTCAGTGTCTACAAGACGCGCGCGGTGCGCTCCGCCGACGATTTCATGGTCGCCGGCCGGCGCGTGCCCGTGTACATGCTGGTGGCGACGCTCATCTGCACCTGGATCGGCTCGGGCAGCCTCTTCGGCACCGCGGGGCTCACGTTCCGCACCGGCGTCTCGGAGCTCTGGTTCTCGTCCGGTGCGTGGATCGGCATCCTGATCGTATACCTCGTCGCCGCGCGGGTCCGGCGCATCGCCCAATACACGCTCACGGACCTGCTCGAGAAACGCTACGGGCGCGTTGCCAAGATCCTCGGCACGATCACCATCATCGTCGCGTACCTCGTGATCGCCGGCTACCAGTTCAAAGGCGGCGGCCGCTTCATCTCCATCCTGTCGGAAGGCGCGATCTCGCCGGAAACCGGCATGCTCATCTCGGGCGCACTGATCGTCGGCTTCACCGTGCTCGCGGGCATGGTCTCCATCGTCGCCATCGACGTGTTCAACGGCGCCATCATGCTGCTCGCCATGATCGTCGCCCTGCCGTTCGCGGCGGCCGCGCACGGCGGCTTCGACGCCGTCTTCACCACGATCCGTGCAACGGAGCCCGGACACCTGTCCGCGATGGGCGGGCACGATGCGCTGTGGGTGATCGGCATTGCCCTGCCGACGTTCCTCCTGCTCATCAGCGAGAGCAGCATGTACCAGAAGTTCTCGTCGGCGGACAACGAGAAGAACGCGCGGCGCGCGGTGCTCGGCATGTTCTTCGGCGTCGTGCTGGTCGAGACGCTGATGATGCTCATCGCGCTCGTCGGCTTCGCGATCTATTCCGACGATCCGCGCTTCTTCCTCGCCGACGGCTCGATCGATCGCGCGATGGCCGAGGAGATCATCCTGCGCATCGGCTTCGAGCAGCTGCCGGCGGTCGTCGGCGCGACACTGATGGCGGCCGGCGCCGCCATCATCCTCTCCACCGGCAACACCTTCCTGATGGTGGCTTCGACGAACCTCACGCGGGACCTGCTGCAGGGCTTCTTCGTGCGGAATGCCTCGCAGCGGCAGGTCGTCTGGATGCAGCGAGCCTGCATTGTCGGGCTCGGCGTGCTCGCCTGGCTGATGATGAGCCAGTTCGAGACCATCCTCGAGATGGCGCTCGTATCCTATACCATGATCGGCGCTTCGCTCGCGCCGCCGCTGCTCGCCGCGTTCTTCTGGAAGCGCGTCACCGCCCTCGCCGGCGTCGCCTCGATCGCGCTCGGCATGCTGACCGTGGTCGCGATCACGGCGCTGAGCTCGATCGCGAGGAACGGCGAGCCGTTCCGGCTCCTCGGCCTCTCCTTCCCCTTCGACACGGATTACATCGCCATCCCGGCGGTGATCGTCTCCGTCTCGACGCTGGTCATCGTGAGCCTGCTGACGCCGCGCCCGGACGAGGGCGACTGGCAGGAGTTCATCCCGGAGCCCGCCAGGGCCCGCTGAGCGTCAACCGTTCGCGTACGGAAACCGCCACGCCGGCGGCGATGCGTCCCGACGGAAACCGCCACGCCGGCG
>CAZBGV010000018.1:0-48743 GCA_964491485.1 uncultured Woeseiaceae bacterium
CCTTGCGGCCAGCGAATTTTAAGTCCGCAGCGTCTACCGATTCCGCCACCCGGGCTTCGTGGTACCAGCGCAGCGATTGTAACAGGCACGCGCCGGCGCTCCGGCAGGCGCGGGCCGAACGGTATGTGCAGTCAGGTGTTGGAGGCTAGGGTCGGAATCGAACCGGCGTACACGGCTTTGCAGGCCGCTGCATGACCACTCTGCCACCTAGCCCCCGTGAGGTCCGCCGCCGCGCGGCGGCCCGCAACATTACCACAGACGCCGCTGCGGGCGGAGACCTTGCGCGCCGGCCGGTGCGCGCCGCGCCGCTGGCCCGGCCGGCCGGGCCAGCGGCATAATGCCGCGGATGAGGTTGGACCCTTCGGCCGCAGTCCCTATTCCTTCGCCGTCTGCCGCTCCCGCAGCGCCCGCGGACGCTGCCGGCACCGGCGCGCGACCGCGGGTCGCGGCGGACGCCGCGCGGGCGCCGGCCGCGCCGCGATGAGCGCACCCCGTCCCTTCCGCGACGCGCTGCGGCAGGCGGATTTCGTGCTCACGGCGCACCTGCCGCTCGATTCGGGCAGCGCGGGCGAGGACGTGCGTGCGGCGGTCGCCGCGCTCTGCGACGCCTTCGATGCGGTGCAGGTATCCGACAATCCGAACGCGCACCCCCACCTCTCCCCGATCGCAGTTGCGAGCCTGGTGCTCGCCGGCGGCATGGACCCGATCGTGCATCTCTGCTGCCGCGACCGGAACCGCATCGCGCTGCAGAGCGATCTCATGGGCGCTGCCGCCCTCGGCGTGACCAGCCTCGTGCTGACGCGCGGCGAGAAACTCCCGGCCGCGCTCAAGCAAAAAGTGAAAGGTGTTTTCGACATCGGGGCGCAGCGCCTGATCGCAACCGCGCAGGCGCTCGCGGCCAACCCGCGGCTCGTGCCGCCGCCCGGGTTCTTCATCGGCTCCAACGTCACGGCGCTCGATCCGCCGGAGGACTGGGCGGCGGACGGCGTCGACGGCAAGGCCGACGCGGGCATCAAGTTCGTGCAGACGCAGCCGTGCCTCGATATCGCCGTGCTGCGCCGCTACATGGCCGCGCTCGTCGGGCGCAAGCTGATCGAGCGGCTGTCCGTCATCGTGCAGGTGCCGCTGATCGATTCGCTGGAAATGCTGCAGGAGCTCCGCCGCGGGCGGCGCCCCCTCCTCGTTCCCCCCGGGATCCTGGAAAGGCTGCGGCAGTCGCAGGACGTTGCCGCCGAGGGCGAGGCCGTGTGCGGCGAAGTCCTGGAGCAGGTCGCGACGGTGCCGGGGATCAGCGGTGCGAACCTCGTCTATCGTGGCGAGCACGCCCGCGCGCTCCGCGTCGCGGCGCGCGTGCGCGGCGCGCTGCCCGCGTAGCGCAGGCCTCAGCCCTCGACCGGAGCGGACCGAGCGGGGCGCCCCGGCCTACTCGCCTTTCAGGTAGTGCCTGAGCCACGCCGCGACCGTCTCGTGCCACTGGATCGAGTTGCCCGGCGACAGCACCCAGTGATTCTCGTCCGGGAAGACGAGGAGCTGCGACGGAATGCCGCGCCGCTGCAGCGCCGTGAAGGTGCCGAGCCCCTGGTCGGGCGGCACCCGGAAATCCTGGAGTCCCTGCACGACCAGCATCGGCGTGCGCCATTCGGACACGTAGTTCACCGGGTTCCAGCGCTCGTACGCTTCCGGGTCCTCGAAATACGGTGCGCCGAAATCCCACTCCGGGAACCAGAGCTCCTCCGTGGCGTAGTAGAAGCTCCGCAGATCGAACAGCCCGTCGTGATTGACGAGGCACTTGAAGCGCTCCGGCCAGCGGCCGGCGATCCAGTTGATCATGTAGCCGCCGTAGGAGGCGCCGAGCGCGCACGCATTGTCCTCCTCGAGCCACGGATTCTGCTCGATGGCCGCGGCGAGGCCGCGCTGCAGGTCGACGAGCGGCTTGCCGCCCCAGTCGCGGTTGATCGAGTCGACGAACGCCTGGCCGTAGCTGCTCGAGCCGTGAAAATCGACGAGCACGACCCCGTAGCCCTGCGCGGCGTAAGTCTGCGGGTTCCAGCGGTAGCTCCAGCCTTCGCTGAAGCTGCCCTGCGGACCGCCGTGGATCAGGAACGCGATCGGATAAGTCTCGCCTTCCGCAAAACCCACGGGACGGAACACGTAGCCGTACACCGTATCGCCTTCGGCGCCCGCGAAGCTGAACTGCGCGTACCCGGCCATCTCGATGCCCTCGAGCGCCCGCGCGTTGACGGCGGTGAGCCGCTCGAGGTTGCCGCCGGCGAGCGGCAGCGCATACAGGTCGGCCGGCGCGGCGAACGAGTCGCGCACGAAGATCAGCCGCTCCCCGGCCACCGCCACGCTCGCATCCGAGGCGCCTTCGGTGAGCGGCGTCACCGATCCGCCATGCAGGTCGATGCGGAAGATCCGCGTCGTGCCGACGTCCCCGGCGCTCACGTACAGGCTCGCGCCGTCCGGCGCGAACGTTGCCTCTTTGACGGAGCGGTCCCAGTCTTCGGTGAGATTACGCGTCTCGCCGCTCGCGAGATCGCGAACCATGACGTCCAGCTGGTCGGATTCGTACGCGGGACGGCGCATCGCGAGCCACACGAGGTGCCGGCCGTCCGGCGAGACGAGCGGATTCTTGTCGGCGGCCGAGTTGCCGCGCGTCAGGTTCTGCGGGGCCGACGAGCCGTCCGCGGGCACGCGGAAGATGTCGAAGTTCATGGACCAGGGCTCGCTCCGCCCGGCTTCGCGCAGCGTGAAGTACAGGGCCTGGCCGTCGGGGGCGAAGGCGATTTCCTCGCGGCCCCCGAAAGGCACCGACGGCACGTCGCCGTCGAGCGCTCCCGAGACCCGGACCGGCTCGCCGGCCGCCCTGCCGTCCTTGATGCGCGCGGTGAACAGGGACGAGCGCCGCCCGTCCTCCCAGGTATCCCAGTGGCGCACGAACAGCCGGTCGTAGAGCTGCCCGCTGCGGTTGTCCCGCTCGCGCTCTTTCAGCCGTTCTGCCGTGCAGGCGAGCGCCTTGCAGTCGGCAAAAACTTCCACCGTGAACGCGATGCGGTCGCCGCGCGGGGCGACCCGCAGGTTGGCGACGTCGAGCGGGTAATCCGTCACCTGCTGTGCCCTGCCCCCGCTGGCCCGCATGCGCCAGACCTGGCTTTTGCCGGAGCGCGCCGAGATGAACCAGACCCATTCGCCGTCGGCGCTCCACTGCGGGGCGCTGTCGTTCGCGGCATCCTCGGTGAGCCGGCGCGGTTTGGCGTCGCGCCGGCCGAGATCGAGCAGCCACACGTCGCTCCTGCGCTTGTTCGCCTCGAGATCGGTCTCGGTGACGACGAACGCCACGGTCTGCCCGTCGGGAGATACCTGCGGGTCCGACAGCCGCGCCAGCGACGCGAGATCCCGCGGCTCGAGTCCGCGGGCGCCGGCGGCGGCGGTCATGAGGAACAACGCAACGAGGATGACGCCTTGCTTCATCATCGGATCATTTCTCCCGTATGCTGAGGACGAAATGCGGACCGGCGGACCGACCGGGTGACCCGGCATGAGCCGGGCCGGAGACGTCACCGGAAGCTTGCGAGAGTTGCCGGGCCCGTCGCTCCGTTCTTCTTCGGGTGCGGGTGGCGAGTATACATGACGTCACCCCGCCGGACGGACGCCCGCGCGGGACGGGAAAGGAGCACCTCGATGGATGCGCAAGCGATGCTGATCATGACGACGGTCGACGGCGATGCGGCGGCGGCGCGGCTCGCGACGCGGCTCATCGAGCAGCGGCAGGCGGCCTGCGTGCAGCAGGTCGAGATCAGGAGCCGCTATCGCTGGCAGGGCGAAGTGCGCTGCGACGCCGAGATCCTGCTGCTCGTGAAGACGTCGGCAGCGGCCGCCGCGTCGGCCATGCAGACGATCGAGGCCCACCATCCCTACGACGTACCGGAGATCGTCGCGCTGCCGATCGTCGCCGGCGGCGCCGGCTACCTGGAATGGCTGGCCCGCGAAGCGCCGGCCCCGGCACCGGCCTGACGCGCCGTCACTCCGGCGCCAGCAGCTTGTACATCACGAACGCATCGACCAGCCCGAGGCGGCGGTGCCGGAAGGCGCGCGGGAGCGTGCCGACGATCGCAAAGCCCTCTTTCTGCCACAGGTGCACGGCGGCTTCGTTGGTCGCGACCACCAGGTTGAACTGCATCGCGAGAAAGCCGCGCGCCAGGGCCTCCGCCTGCGAGTGCCGGCACAGCGCGGTGGCGATGCCCCGGCCGCGCGCGCCTTCCGCCACGATGTAACCCGCGTTCGCCACGTGCGCGCCGAGCGCGGGCTGGTTCGGCTTCAGGTAATAAGTGCCCACCACGGCACCGGCGGCATCCAGCGCGACGAACGCGGCGCTCGGCCGTTCCACGAGAAAGGCGCGCGCTTCCTCTTCGCTGACGTCGAGCGCGAGCGGCCATGTCTCGCCCGCGCGGAAGACGGGCTCCACGATGCGCCACACCGCGGGCCAGTCGTCGGGCTGAAAGGCGCGAATCCGGATCACGGCAAGCCGCTCACGTCGGGGAATGGTTCGGGAAGATCGATGGACCGGTATTGCCGGCCGCGGGCCCGGAGCAGTCCGAACCCGGCGCATTGTAGCGCGTCGGCCGGTCTCGGCGGATGCGCGGCGCCGGCACGCCCTGTTCCTCCGGGTGCGCGCCACGTATCCTGAGCCGGGTGAGCCGCCGACGATTGCAGTCCGCTTTTCTCCTCCCGCTGTGCCTGTGCGCGATCGCCTGGCTGGCGCCGGCGGGCGCGGAAGAACGCGCGGCGGAAACCTTGCTCATCGAGCAGCCGCTCCGGATCAGTGCGGCAACCGCCGCTATCTCCCGCCCGGAAGGCGACGGGCCGGCAATGTTCTTCCTCGGATTCGCGGGTTTCGGGGAGGAGAAGGTGTTCGCGGAGGAAATCCGCTTCGCGGCCAGCGTCGTCGCCGAACGCTACGGAACCGGCGCCCGCAGCCTGCTCCTCCTGAACGACCGGCACGACTCGAGCTCGGCGCCCATCGCGACGGTGTCGTCCCTGCACTATGCGCTGGGGGCACTGGCCGGGCGGATGGACCTCGACCGGGACGTGCTGTTCCTCGCGCTGTCCTCGCACGGCAGCACGGGCACGCTGGCCGTGTCGCACGAGCCTCTCATGTTGCGCGATCTCACTGCCGACGAGCTGGCGCGGGCGCTCGACGATGCCGGCATCAAATGGCGCGTCATCGTGATCTCCGCCTGCTATTCGGGAAGTTTCATCGACGTGCTGCGCGACGCGAACACGATCGTGATCACGGCCGCGGCGGCGGACCGCAGCTCCTTCGGCTGCAGCGACGATCGCGACCTCACGTATTTCGGCGAGGCGTTCTACCGCGATGCCCTGCCGGGAGCCGCCTCGCTGCGCGAAGCCTTCGGGCAGGCCGTGGCGGCCATCGAAGCGCGCGAAGCGCGCGAGCAGATCGAGCCCTCGCACCCGCAGGCGTACTTCGGCGCGGCCCTCGAGGCGCGCCTCGCCCGGTTCGCGCGCCACACCGCGCCGTAGCCGGCCCGGGCGCGGCTCGGTCAGAGATTCTCCAGCAGCCCGCGGTAGACCGCGACGACGTTAGCGTAGTCGCCGAGCGAGATCCGCTCGTCCACGCCGTGAAAACGCGCCACGTCCCCGGGCGCGAGCGTCATCGCGAAGAACCGGTACACGTCGCGGGCGATGGGCACGAAATGCCGGGAATCCGTGGCGGCGACCATGAGCCACGGTGCGACGATCACGTCGTCACCCAGCACTTCGCGAATGGTGCGGTCGAGGAGCGTCCACGCCGGCGACGTCGTGCTCGACGCAGGCGAGGGCTCGATCGCGGTCAGCGGGCGCACTGCGACACGCGGATCGTCGATGGTTGCGCGCAGGCGCGCGAGCACGCCGTCCACCGTCTCGCCCGGCAGGATGCGCAGGTTCACGGTGGCCGTCGCGCGCTGCGCGAGCACGTTGTCCTTCTCGCCCGCCCGGAACAGGGTCGGCGCCGTGGTCGTGCGGACGAGAGTCGCCGTGTTCGGGTCGCGGGTGAGGGCCAACAGCAGCACGGGCGCGAGGAGCCGGCGATTCGCGATCACCAGGCGCTCGCCGAACGGCAGGTACGGCGCCAGGGCGACGAACAGCTGCTCCGCCGCGCCATCGAGGCGCGCCGGGAAGGGATTCGCTTCGAGACGCGCCACGGCACGGCTCACGTTGCCGATGGCCGTGTGCGCGGGCGGGCGCGACGAATGTCCGCCGGCTTCCGCGGACGTGAGCTCCACGGTCAGGTAACCCTTCTCGGCGATGCCGACCAGCGCGATCGGCGCCGCGACCGCGGCAACCAGGCCATCGGCCACGAAGCCGCCCTCGTCCAGCACGAAGTCGAGCTGCACGCCGCGCGCGGCGAGCTGCGCGGCGACCGCGCGTGCGCCCTCGCCGCCGGTCTCCTCGTCGTGACCGAACGCGAGATACACGGTGCGCTGCGGCTGGAAACCGGCGGCCAGGAGCTGCTCCACCGCCTCGAGCAGCCCCATCAGGCTGGATTTGTCGTCCATTGCGCCGCGGCCCCAGACGTAGCCGTCCGCGATCGTGCCGGCGAACGGCGGATGCGTCCACGCCGCGGGCTCGAGCACGGGCACGACGTCCTGGTGCGCGAGCAACAGCACGGGACGGGCGGCCGGATCGCTGCCGCGCCATTCGTAGAACAGGCTCGCACCCGCGACCGTCGTCTGCGCCAGGTGCTCGTGCACGCGCGGAAACGCGCGGCGAAGGAAATCCTGGAACGCGCTGAAGGCCTCGCGATCCGGCGCGGCGGATTCGGTGGAGATCGTGCGGAACGTGAGCGCCGTCGCCAGCCGGCGCGCGGCGGCCTCGTCCGGCGCGTGGTGTGCGACCGCCGCGACGTCGCTGTGCGCGGGCGCGGACAAACGCAGCGTGTTGCCGACCAGCACGGCGGCCAGCAGGCATACGGCGGCAACGAGAGCGATCGCCGCGCGACGAAGTAGCGGGCGCGAGCTCATGGTCGCGCGACGATAACGGCGCAGCCGCGTTGCTTCACACGCTGCTTTTTACACGCAGCGCGAATTACTCCGCTTCCTGCGTGTCCGGAGCTTCTTCGTAGATGACCGGCGCGCGCACGGGCGCGACGCCCGGATTCTCGACGTAGAACGTAACCGCGAGGCTGTCCTGCGGTATGTAGAAACTGAAGCGATCACCCGCACGGAGGTCCCGCGCTGAAGTTCTGCGGCCGTTCACGTACACGTACACGTTCCGCGGCGGGGCCATCGTCATCAGGTCCCCGCCGGCGAGCCGGACGGTGACCTGGCTGCCTTGTCCGGACACCCGCAGCACCTCACCCTCGAAGCGCGCGTAATACTGGCCTTCGCGCGCGACGACCTCGCGGCAGGCGCGCGCGATGTTCGGGTAAAGAGTCAGCGTTCGTTTCGCCCACGTGACGTGGCCGCAATCCTTGGCGGTCGCGACGAAAGCGCGCTCCGGCCGCTCCTGCGCCGCGGCCACCGCCGCCGCGCCCGCGAGCAGGACCGCAAGCCCGATGTTCTTGTATGACGCCATGACGTGCCTCGCTTCGGTTCCCTGGCCTGCTTCAAACATAGATCACGATCCGCCTCGCCGACAAGCCACGATCGGCCCCGGCGGCCTGTTAGAATTTCGCGCGCTGCGGGAGGAGAGACGATGGAAGCGATCGACACGCTGGAACAGACATTGCTCGGCAATTCGATGCTGGCCTGGGGCACGGCGGCCGTGGTTTTCGTGGTGGCCTGGCTCGGCCTGGGGATTGCCCAGAGGGTCGCCCGGGGGCGCTTGCGGCGGTTATCGGAAACCCACGAGGCGGCGGCCTGGAAGATCGCCGCGCAGACGGCCACCCGCACCCGCGGCTGGTTCCTGTTCCTGATCGCGCTCTTCTTCGCCGCGCAGTTCCTCGTGCTGCCGGCCTCCGTGAGCTCGGTGCTCGAGAAAGCGGCGACGATCGGGCTGCTCGTGCAGCTCGGCCTCTGGGCAACCGCGGCATTCACCATCGGCATGCGCCTGCGGCAGGAGCGGCGCGTCGCGGTCGATCCCTCCGCGGTCGCGGCGATGGACATCCTCGGCTTCGTGCTGCGCATCGCGATCTGGACGTTCGTGGTGCTGCTCGCCCTCGACAACCTCGGGGTCGAGATCACACCGCTCGTTGCCGGTCTCGGCATCGGCGGTATCGCGGTCGCGCTCGCCGTCCAGAACATCCTCGGCGACCTGTTCGCGTCGCTCTCCATACTGCTCGACAAGCCGTTCGTGGGCGGGGACTTCCTCGACGTGAACGGCTATCTCGGCAGCGTCGAGAAGATCGGCATCAAGACCACGCGCCTGCGCAGCATTTCCGGAGAGCAGCTGATCCTGTCGAACAACGACCTGCTGAGCAGCCGCATCCGCAACTACGGACGGATGTTCGAGCGGCGCGTCGTGTTCTCCGTCAGCGTGACCTACGAGACGCCGCCGGACAAGCTGCGAAAGATTCCCGTGATCTTGCGGGAAGCCGTCGAGCAGCACGACAAGGTCCGCTTCGATCGGGCGCACTTCCAGAAGTTCGGCGACTTCGCATTGATCTTCGAAGTCGTCTATTACGTCACGTCCGCGGACTACACCCTGTACATGAACATCCAGCAGGAAGTGAACCTGACGATCCTGGAACGTTTCGCCGAGGAGCAGATCGAGTTCGCGATCCCGACCCAGCGGTTGTTCGTCGCACGCGCCGAAACCGCGCCCGCCGCCACGGCGCCGGCCGGTTGACGTGGCGCGTCTCCCGGCATCGTATAATTTACCTCATAAAACACGCATAAATATTGAATAAATCCGACGTTTTCACTTAACGCTAAAGCCCCGGCGACGTCGGCCGATACCCGTGGAAGTATCGGGAGGAAGGAAACACGCATGACGACGACGCCTCACAAGGTGGCTTACGGGTTCGTGGAGCGCCTGGCCGAGGACCTGCGGGACGCGCGGCTCGAGCTGCCCGCGTTCCCGGAAGCCGTGCTGCGCGTGCAACGCGCCCTGCAATCTCCCGACACCGGCGCCTCCGATATAGTGGCGATCCTGGGCTCCGATCCCGGCCTCGCGGCGAACGTGCTGCGCATCGCCAACTCCGCGGCGTTCAGGCCCGCGACCGGCGAGGTCACCGACCTGCGCAACGCCGTGAGCCGGCTCGGCTTCAACATGGTACGCACGATCTCCGTAGAGTTCGCGATGCGCCAGCTGAAGAGCGGCCAGGCGCGCTCGCCGGTCGCGCGCGCCGAGATCGAAGCGATCTGGCGGGACAGCCTCGCGATCGCATCGATCTGCCACGTGCTGGCGAGGCGCTACACGCCGATCAACGCCGACCAGGCGCTCCTGACCGGGCTGCTGCATGCCCTGGGACGGCTGTACGTCGTGATGCGCGCGGAGGATCGTACCGACGTGACACCGCAGGAGATTCGTGACATCGCGAACGGCTGGCAGGCGGTCATCGGCAAGGCGATCCTCGAAAGCTGGGGATTGCCGGAGGCGCTGCAGCACGCCGTCGAGCACCAGGACGACATCGCCTGCGAGCGCGACCCGATGTCGGAAATCGGCGAGCGCGCGGACGGCCCCGCCTCGCTCACCGACGTCCTCGTGACGGCCAAGATCCTGCACTCCGACGAACACCGCGCGGAGGCCGCCAGCCTGCCGGCGGCGCGCTGGCTCAGTGCCATTACGGACCAGAACCCGGCGCGCGTGCTCGAAGAGCACGCCGAGGAAATCGACTCGCTGCGCCAATCGTTCGGCGGGCAGTGAAGCGGAGCACGCGCTCTCCTGAGCGCGGCTAGAGCACGAGCAAGCCGCGCGCGCGCAGGGCAGCGAACGCGGGTTCGCGCCGGGCGAGCCAGCGCGCGCGCCAGCCCTGCCCCTCTGCACGCTGCACTGCGGCGGCGGCCGCCGCGTAATCGCCGCGCAGCGCGTACAGGAGGCCGCGCTCGTAGTCCAGCTCGAAGGTGACCAGGCCCTCCCCCGCGAGGCGCGCGAACAGCCGTTCCGCTTCGTCGAGCAGGGCCAGTCCGCGTTGCTTCGAGCCGCCGCGCATGAGCGCGTCCGCGTAATACAGCGCGTGCGGGAAACGCCAGGTCCAGAGCAGCGCATCGGCGACCCACTGCTGCAGGCTGCCGCCGACCCGCTCGTAGTAGGAGAGCGCTTTCTTGACCTCGCCGGCGATCAGCTGCGCGAGCGCCGCGTTGGCGAGCGCCTCGTCGCTCGAGCGTTCGCCCTGCAGGCGGCCCTCGGTGAACGAGCAGAGCTCGGCGTCGCGCTGCCCCGCGATCAGCACGGCCATGTGCGTGCGCACGACGTGCGCGTCGTTGGGCGCCAGCGCCTCGGCGCGGGCCAGCCACTGCTCGGCTTGCGGCAGCTCGTCGCGGTCGAGGTGCAGCAGCGCGAGGCTCGCCGGGTAATCCGCCCTGCGCGGATTGACGCGCATGGCTGCCGCGAACCATTCCAGCGGCGTATCGAGCCGCCCCGCCCTGCGCTCCACCTGTGCCATGCCGGACGGCGCTACCGCGAACTCGGGAGCGATCTCGAGGACCCGGCGGAAATGCTCGCGCGCCTCGTCGAAACGGCCCAGCTTGGACAGCGCGAACCCGAGGTTGCAGCCGATGATCGGAGAAAGCGGATCGCGCTCCCAGGCGTGCTGGAATTGTGCGCGCGCTTCCTGCAGGCGTCCGAGATCCATGAGCGTCAGGCCGAGCCAGGTATGCGCCATCGCATAGTCCGGGTTCAGCTCCAGCGAGCGGCGCAGCGACCGCTCCGCCGCCGCGAAATCGCCCTGCAGCCGCTCGATGAAGCCGCGCGACGCGTGCGCTTCCGCGAGCTGCGGCTCGAGCTCGAGCGCCTTTTCCACCAGCGGCGACGCGTGCGCGACCGCCTCTTCCACCGGCATCGACCCGTAGCCCTCACCGCTCGCGGTGAGCAGCGAGTATGAGTCTGCGAGCCCCGTGTACGGCAGCGCGAACTTCGGATCCCGCTCCGTCGCCTGCTCGAAGAAACGCAGCGCGCTGCGCAGGGATTCTTCGGTGCGCTTGTGGAACTGATGGCGGCCCATCAGGTACAGGTTGTAGGCCTCGATGTCGCGCGTGCCGGGAACGACGCGCGGATGCCGGCCGCCGTTGAGCTCGCCGTGCAGGGCGTCGAACACGGCGCGCGAGATCTCGTCCTGGATCCTGAAAATGTCGCCCTCCTCGCGGTCGAACACCTGCGTCCAGCGCTGGTATCCGTCCGCCGCATCGAGCAGGCGCACCACGATGCGCAGGTGGCCGTCGCGCTTGCGCACGCTGCCTTCCAGCACGTTCGCGACGTTCAGCTTCTCGCCGATGGTCCGCACGTCGTCGGCCGAATCGCGGAACGCGAACGCCGAGCTGCGGGCGGCGACGCGCAGGCCCTCGACGCGCGACAGGACGTTCAGCAGGTCCTCCGCCAGCCCTTCGCAGAAGTAGTCGTTTTCACGGTCGCCGCCGATGTTGCGGAACGGCAGCACCGCCAGCGAGCGCTCCGGCGGGGGCGCTTTCGGCGCCGGCAGGGCCGCCGACTGCGGCGGGTCGGGCAACGCCGGCGTATCGGGCGGCGTGCGCTGGACGCCGGACGGCGTGAGGTCGAACACCCAGGCGAGGACGACGACGACCGGAAACGCGATGAGCGCCAGCGCGATGACGAGCGTCACGCTCCACGGCGGCAGGTTCAGGCCGGGAAGGATGACGGACGCGACCTCGATCGCGACCCACGCCGCGACGGCATAGAAGGCTGCGACGCGGATGACCTTGCGCCGGCGGAGCTCTCGATAGAAGCGGTCGATCCTCTCCAGACTCGCGGGGCGAGCCATGTCCGGCCCTCGGAAATTCCCGCCCTGCTTCTACCATAGCAGCCGCGTTCCGGTCGATACGCGGCAGCGGGCCCGGCATCCGTGCCGGGCGGATTCTCCTCCCGTGCGCACGCCGGATCGATGGACCGCGGTCGGATTCCGGCCTGCGCCGGCCGGTACCCCGGGCCGCGGTGCCGCCCGATCGGGCAGCACCGGGCCGGAGCATCCACAGCAGCCGTCGCCCGCTATGCGTGCCGGCCGCCGGTGCCCTCCGGTACCCGCAGCGACGGCGCGGCTGAGAGTGCGGCCGGCTGAAGTGCCGCCGCGGCAATGCCGCGGCCGTCGCTCCTCATTGTGCGCCCTCCAGCGTGGAATCGATGATGTCCCACGCGGCATCGCTGTCCATGTTGACCAGCGTCTGCAGCAGCTCGCGCTTCTCGTCGCTGTCGCGGCTTTCGCGAAACAGCGTGAGCAGCGCATCGTCGTCGCCGGCGATCAGCAGGCCTTCGCGCACGGCCTCCCTGACGTCCGGCGAATCCGTGTCGCGCCAGGCGGCGACCAGCGTTTCCCCGACGTTCGCTCCGCCGGCGATGCCGAGCGCGTGGATGGCCTGGGCCTGCCGCTTGGGATCGCTGCCGTCCACGGCCAGCTCCCGCAGCGTCTCCGTATCGCCCGCGACGGCGTAGGCATTGATCAGGCTTTCCGACATGTCGCCGCGGGTCCGCAGGGCCCGGAGTTGCTCCAGGGCACCCATGGCGCCGAGGACGTTCACCGCGGCCTGGAACTCTTCCGGATCCCTGGCATTCGCCGCGATGCGATAGACGGCATCCTCCTGGTCGGCGATCAGGTACGCATCGAGCACGGCCTGTTTCGTCTCGCGATCGCCGCCGGCGTACAGCTCTTCGAGCGAGGCGAGCGCCTGCGGGCCGCCCCCGACTCCGATCATGCGGATGGCCTCGCGCCGCACCGGGCTGTCGCCCGAGCGAGCGCTTTCCATGAGCAGCGTTTCCGCTTCGGGCAGGTCGATCTGGCTCAGCACGAACAGCGCGCGCCGCTTCAGCTCGTCGCTGCCGTCGCCTTGCAGCACCTTCTTTACGATCGGCAGGGCCTTCTGCGGCGGCGCGGCCACCAGTGCCTCGAGCGCCGCGATCTTCAGTTGCTCCGTATCGGACGGCGATACCGGCTCTTGCGGCGCGCGCGGCGCCGTCTGCGCCGGCGCGCCGGAGGCGATGGCGAGCAGCAGGCAGGCAATGACGACTTTCCGGGAATTCGACATGGGAGGTCCCTTCGGCTAAATGGCATCCGCCTGATCTGAGTCGCGCCGTTGCATTTTGGTTAGCACGACGTCGAGCTCGAACGCGAGGCGCGAGCGCAGCGCCGCGGCGTCTTCGGCACTCGTGCGCTCGTCGGCGAGCCGCAGCAGGACGGGCTCGAAGGCGCGCAGCACGCGGGCCACGTCCTCCGCATCGTTGTCTTTGGCCGCCCGCGCGAACACGCGGTTCTGGCGCACGATGTCCATGATGAGCAGCCGGCGATCGGCTTCGCCGTCGAGGTGCGCGATTTCCTGCCGGCTGCGCCGCAGGTGAAACGCGAGGCCGCGCGTAAAGGCAACGGGCAGCGCCTGCGCGCCGGGACGATCGTCGCGGGCAATCGTGTTCCCGGGCTCCGCGACCGGCGGTGCCGGGCTGTCGTGCGCACCGAGGTAAAGGCCGATGGCGATGCCGGCGACGAGCGCGGCAGCGAGCGGTGCCGCCAGCGACAGCCACGGGAACCGTCGCACGCGACCGCGTATCCGCCTTGCACTGCGCTCGGCCGACGCGGCGTTCTCGATGTGGCAGTGCCAGCGTGTCGCCGCCTCCCGCGGCGCCGCCGTGATCGGTTGCTCGCTCAGCCGTTCGAGCTCGCTGCGCAACGCACGATAGCGCTCGCGCAGCCGCGCGTCCTGCTCGAGGGCCGCCGCCACGGCCGCCCGCTCCTCCTCACTCAGGCCGTCGTCGTAGTAATAAAGAATCAGCGTATCGTCGTTCATGATCATGCGCTCAGCATTTCCGGCACGCGCGGCCGCAGCTTTCTCACGGCACGAAAGATCGCCTGCTTGACGGTGCCGACGTCCGTATGCAACTCGGCGGCAATTTCCTTCAGGCGCCATTGCTCGAGATGTTTCAGCACGAAGCACACGCGCTCGAGGTCGCTCAGGCAGCGGAAGGCGGCCGCCAGCACGGCATCGACGTCGCGGTCCAGCACGCCCTGCTCGGGACATGCCCTGTCATCCACGAGCTCCGGCCCGAGCGGCAACAGGCGGTCCGGCCGCTCCTTCCGCATGAGCTGCAGGGCCGCGTTGACGGCGATGCGGTGGATCCAGGTCTCGAGGCTCGCGCTGCCCTGGAACTGGTCGCGCTTGTGCCAGGCCGACAGGAGCGCCTCCTGCACCGCGTCCTCGGCCAGCTGCCGGTTGCGCGTGATCCGGAGGCAGGCGGAGAACCAGCGATCGGCGCGAGCGGCGATCGCCTCGTGGAATTCCGCCCGGGTCGGCCTGCCGCCGCGCTCGCTTGCTGCCCTCATTGGTCCTTGGATGCGCCGGGCATCCTCCCGGTTAGCCTCCGCCCGGTGGCACCGACCGGGCCGGGGCGCGGCGCGGTTGACGACCCGCGAAAGCGCCCCGGACGAGGAGCTTACGCCGCGCGGTGCGGGCTCAGTCGCCGAGCGAGCCGAGCGGGTCGTCCTCCAGGCTGGACGGCGGCACGGTGAACCACGCGGGCCCCTTCTCCGTCACGTACAGGCAGTCTTCGAGCCGCACGCCGAAGCTCTCGAAGTCGTAGAGGCCGGGCTCGTCCGAGAAGCACATGCCGGGGGCGAGCGGCGTTTTCTCGCCGTGCACGAAATGCACCGGCTCGTGGCCGTCCATGCCGATGCCGTGCCCCGTCCGGTGGCTCAGGCCCGGCGTCCTGTAACCCGGCCCGTAGCCGAGCGACGTGTACCACTCGCGGACGGCGTCGTCGACCGCGCCCGCCGGCGTGCCGGGCTGCGCCGTTTCGAAGGCGATCTGCTGGCCGCGCCGGACCTGCGCCCAGACTTCGCGCTGGCGCTTCGTCGCCTCGCCGAGCACGAAAGTGCGCGAGATGTCCGACTGATACCCGTGCACGGCGCAGCCGCAGTCCATCAGGACGATCTTTCCTTCCTCGAGCACCTGCGGCTGGCGGGTGCCGTGCGGGTAAGCGCTGGCGCGGCCGAGCAGCACCATGTTCCAGGCGTCGGAGCCGCCCAGCGCGGTTTGCGCGTCGCCCATCATCCCGGCGATGTCCTCCGCGCGCATGCCGGGCTGCAGGCGCTCGTACACGTAGCGGTACGCCGTGAGCGTCACCTCGTTGGCCTTCTGCATGAGGGCGATCTCCGCCGGCGACTTGTACAGGCGGCAGCCGAGCGTGACCGGGCGGCCGGGCACGACGGCGAAAGACGGCGCGGCTTCGCGCAGCCCGGCGGCGACGAACCAGCGCACGGTGTCCTCCAAACCAATCCGGCCCTCCTTCAGGCCACGATCCGCGAGGATCCCGGCCACGCGCGCGAACGGATTCTCGTGCTCGTTCCAGGTGCGAACGTCGTCGCCGAAAGTCATCGATTCACGGACGCTCGGCTCCTCGAAATACGGCGTGACCACGCCGATGTCGCCGTTCGCGGGAATGACGACCGCGGTCAGCCGCTCGCTGCGCCACCAGCTGATCCCGGTGAAGTAGAGCATGGCCGAGCCGGGCTCGAGCAGGAGCGCGTCCATGCCGTGCTCTTTCATCAGGCGCTGCGCCTTGTCGATGCGGGCGAGGCGTTCCGGCACGCCGATCGGGACCGCGTCGCCCGTGACCGGCGCGAGGCCGTTCTCCGGCTGCGCCGGCTCTGCCTGCGCCTCGCCGCGCCCCGGCGCAATGAGCGCCGCGCCCGCGGCCGCCGCACCCGCCGCCAGGAAATGCCGCTTCGTCATCAACATCGTGCTTCCGCCCCTCTCCTCGGGCGCACCGGGCGGCTCGCCGCGGAGCCGCCCGGTGCGCAACCGGTCGCGCATCATGTTGCCACAGCACCCGCCCTGGCGTGAGCCGGACTACCAGTAGGTATCCCAGCGCAGCTTCACGGTGATGGCGTTGCCGGTAGGAGGCGTGCGGTTGAGATCGGCAAGCTGCGGCTCGATGCCGTGATTGAACACGACGAACAGCTCGCGCCCGGGCTGGATGATCCATTGCAGCCGCGCGTTGACGCCGGTGGTGTCGGTGATCGAATCGCGCTGCACGAAGGCCGCGAGCGCAAGGTCCGGGGTGAACGACCAGGCCGCATTGAGCTGCGTGAGCCGGATGATCGCATTGCCTTGCGGCAGGTCGATGAAGTTGTTCTCGTTCTCGAGGCCGAAGCGCACCCTGCCGTCCGCGGACGTCCACGCGAGCTCGAGCGATTCGGACTTGATCGTCCCGGTATAGAAATCGCCCGCGGTGAGGTTCGCGGAGAGCACCCACGGAAGCGATTCCGGCGTGTTGCCGCGCAGGCTGTACTGGTTGAAGCGGTACTCGCCCGGC
Organism: uncultured Woeseiaceae bacterium; assembly: GCA_964491485.1. Lineage (GTDB taxonomy): Bacteria > Pseudomonadota > Gammaproteobacteria > Steroidobacterales > Woeseiaceae > IDS-8. The sequence goes on from CAZBGV010000018.1 coordinate 16,411, forward strand.
GGGATGGTCACGTCCTCGATCGTGAACGGTTCCTCGAGCGCTTCGTAGCTCGCGACGAACACGGGATCGAAGAACCAGCCGGCCTCCGTGGTCATGCGGAACGGCAGCACCGCGAGCTGCTTGCTCTGCGGGATGCCGTCGAGGTCGTCGACCTGGATGTATTCGCCGCCGAACTGGAACTGGCGCACCCAGTCGAAGACCCCGCCCTGCGGGCGCGGCCGGAACAGCGCGATGCCGAGGTACTGGCGCGTGCCCGGCCGCGGCAGGAAACCCAGCGCGGGGTCGAGCGCGTCGCCGAACTCGTTGACCTTGAGAAAGCCGTACCAGCGGTCGTTCGGGTACTCGATGCTCGCGCCGTACCCGTCGGCCTGGCCCGGCGCCAGGTCGCCCCAGGATCGGGCATACCAGGCGCCGAGCGTGAGATTCTTGTCGCCGCGGAACTGCGACGTGTGCCAGACGCCGTCGAATCCCGCAAACGTGTTGTCCTCGAGCCCGTCGGGATCTCCGTGCGTGAGCATGGTGCCCAGCCGAAGCTCTTCGGTCACGTCCCAGGCGGCGCGGGCAACCCCCAGGTTGGTGGACGGCGCGACCTCCGCATCCGCGGTCTGGACGTTGAGCAGGCCGATGGAGAAATTCCCCGCATGGCCGACCAGTTTCGCGCCGGCGTCGATCGGCACCACCTGTCCGTCGACGAGGCCGATGCGCCGCGAGAAGTACGGTATGAAGTACGTGCTCAGGTTGCCGTCGTCGCCGATGTTCTGCCCGTGCCCGAACTCGAACAGGTTCGAACCTTCGAGGAAGAAGGGGCGGGTTTCGGGGAAGAACAGGGAGAAGCGGCCGAGGTTCACCTGTCCTTCCTCGGCTTCCGCCTCGGCGAAATCCGGGTTGACGGTCAGCATGCCTTCGAGCTGCGGCGTGAAGTGGTACTTGATGCCGAGGCCGATGTCGCCCGAATCGCCCGCGCCGGATCCGCTGTTGTAGCGCGCGAGCGCATACGGCTGCACCGCGAATCCGAGACCCTGCTCGAGCGCGGAGATGCCCTGCAACCTGCCGGCCCGCTTGAGATCGAAGATGTCGGAATCGAGCGTGATGCCGGCCCAGCGCAGCGCGAGCTGGTCGCGCGCGACATAGCGCCCGGCGTTCAATCCCCACGCCGGCAGGTTCGCGCCGAATTGCAGGCTCTGGGTGGAGATCTCGATCTCCGCCGTCCAGCCGGACGGCGTGCGCCCGACGGCCGCGTCCCAGATGCCGTTCCAGTTGTCGTCCGCGTCGCCGTTGACGTTCAGGCCGTCCGCGCGCGCCCCGCCGGCGTTGACCTGGAACCAGTAACCGAGCCGCCGGGCGCCGAAGGTGTCCAGCACGATCGTCACGTGATCGTCCGCATCCTGGTCGTCGTCGCGCTGCAGCGTGTGGATCGCCACGAGGTCGGGATCCGGATCGACGTTGGTGAAGCCGAAGTACAGGTGCTGTCCGTCGGACAGGATGCGCACTTCCGTGTCGTACGGCGTCGGCTCGCCGGGGCGCGGATCCTGCTGTGTGAGCACGAACACTTCCGCCCTGCTCCACGCGGGCTCGTCCAGCCTGCCGTCGAGCACGATCGTGCCGGGGGGAATGGCCGCCGCCGTGGCCGTGTGCGTCTCCGCGAGTGCCGGCGCTCCGGCCAGCAACAGGATCGTGAGCCAGCAACGGCCGATCGTTTCCTGCATCGAATCACCTCGCATTCCCTTCGAGCTACTCCCGCCCGCCGTGCCGGCACGGTCGGGCAAGCATTCAGCATTCAGATGCACGCCGCGCCCCGTTTGGTTTAACCGGGTGCTATTCTTCGACACCGATCGGTTGCCGGAAGTCGCCATGAGAACGAATGCCGTCTCGTTGCTGGCCTGCCTCCTCCTGGTCACGGCAGGCGCACAGGCTGCTCCGCAATGGGTGGAGGGAACGCATTACTTCCTCATCACGCCGGCGCAACCGACGAGCGTTGGCGAAGGCAAGGTGGAGGTCACCGAGGCTTTCTCTTACGGCTGCCCGGCCTGCAACGCCTTCGAGCCGGTCATGCACGAGCTCGAGGACAGCCTGCCCCCGAATGCCGTGCTGACCCACGTGCCCGCTTCGTTCATTCCGCGCGAGCAATGGCCGTTGTTCCAGCGCGCCTATTACACCGCGAAAGCGCTGAACATCGTCGAGGAGACGCATCAGGCGATGTACGACGCGATCTGGAAGACCGGCGAGCTTGCCGTCGTCGACTATGCGACGCACCGCCTGCTGCGGACGCCCCCCGACCTCGAGGACGTAGCACGGTTCTATGCAGGGCACGCCGACGTGACGGAACAGCAGTTCCTGGACGCTGCCAGGTCCTTCTCGGTGGAGCTGGACATGCGGCGCGCAGACGACTGGATCGAGGCCTGCCACGTCGACCGCACACCGACGATCGTGGTCAACGGCAAGTACCGTGTACACGGGCAGTCCGCGGGCAGTGTGAGCCGGCTCATCGAGCTCGTGAACTGGCTGGTGGCGAAAGAAAGCGCCGGGAGCGTCGCGGCGCACTGACGGGGATCGCTCAGCCGATCGCGACGTCCAGGCACATCATCACGACGAACCCGGCCATCAGCCCGGCGGTGCCCTGCGCCTCGGCGCCGTGGCGATGCGTTTCCGGGATGACCTCGTCGCTGATCACGAAGATCATCGCCCCGGCGGCGAAGGCGAGCCCCCACGGCAGCAGGAACCCGACGAAGCTGACGGCGGTGATGCCGACGAACCCGGCCAGCGGCTCGATGAGGCCCGTTGCGGACGTGACCAGGAACGCGGTGAGCCGCGAATAGCCGAGCGTCAGCAGCGCGAGCGCGGTCGCCGCGCCTTCCGGGACGTTCTGCAGTCCGATGCCGAGCGCGAGCGGCACGCCGTTCGCGACGTCGCCGCCGCCGAATCCCACCCCCACCGCGAGACCCTCGGGCACGTTGTGCAGCGTGATGGCGATGACGAACAGCCAGATGCGCCGCACGCGTTCCGTGCCGGGACCTTCGCGCCCCATGATGAAATGCTCGTGCGGCACGCCGGCGTGGATCGACCAGAGCGCGGCCGCGCCGAGCAGGATGCCGAGGCCCACGACGACCACTGCCTGCACGTCACGGCCCGCCGGTCCCGCCGCGGCGTCGAGCGCCGGCAGGATGAGCGAGAAAAACGAGGCGGCCAGCATCACGCCGGCCGCGAAGCCCAGCATGACGTCGCGCACGCGGCCCTCGAGCCGGCGCAGCGCCAGCGCCGGAAGCGCGCCCGCCGTCGTGCCGAGACCGGCGAGCAGGCTGCCGAGCGTGCCGAGCGCGATCGGCGACCAGTCAGGCGGTGCAGGCACGGAAAGCGGCGGGGCGCGGCGGCATGCGTTCGTCCCGGGTCCGGACCCGCGGCGCGCGCAGGCCGGCCGGCAGCGGTTTGCCTTTCAAGCAGCCTCCATTCGTGTCGATGTCGAATGCAATCGCCCCCTCGGGGGTACGCTCGCGGCGCAGGCCATTCTAAGCACACGGCGGCAGCCAGTCTGCCTGCAAAACCGCAAGGGGTCGCGACCGGCCGGGAAACGCGTGCCCGCAGGCAGCGGAGGCCGCGCGGCACGACGCGGTACCGGCCCCCGGCCACCTGCCCGGCGCGGCCGTTGCCGGCCGGCCGGCGCGTCCGCGGCTGGCATGGGCATGGCCGGACGGGCGACAATCGCGCGAGCTCGCCACAGGGAGTGCGAACGTTGAATCGGTACAGTCGCCAGGCCGGGCAGCGGCAGGGTCCGCAAATGGATTCCCGGGCGTAGTGCGGCGCGCGCTCAAGATCGGCGTCGCCTGCGTCCTGCTCACCCTGCTCGCGCTGGGTGTCGATTGGGAGACGCTGCCGAACGATCTCGCGCGTCTCGACGTGCGGCTCGCCGGCCTCGCGCTGGCAGCGACCGGCCTGCAGATGCTCGTCAACCCCTGGAAGTGGTCACACTCCCTGCGCCTGCACGATCTGCGCTTCGCCTGGCCGTACCTGTTCCGCACCGGCTGCTTCGCCTATTTCTTCAACAATTTCCTGCCCTCCGGGATCGGCGGAGACGTGTACCGCGTGTACCGGACGATGCTCCCGGGCGTCGAGCGCTCACGCGCCGTCTCCGCGGTGCTCCTCGACCGGGCGATCGGCTTTGCAGCGATGCTGGGGATCGGCGCCGTCGGCGCGCTGTTCCTTGCCCGGGGCAGCGAGCTGGCGCGGCTCTACCTGCTCGGCATGGCCGGCATCGCGCTCGCCGTGCTGGTCGGGGGACTCGCGTTGCTCGCAGGCCTGGACGGGTTGCGCAAGCGGATCGCGGGCGTTGCCTGGCTCGATCCGGTGCGCGCCAACCTTCGACGCGTCCGGCGCCCCCGGCTCGACTGGGTCGGGCTGGTGGCGGCTTGCTGCACGTTCCAGTTGCTGGCGGCAGCGGTGATCTTCCTCGCGTTCGCCGCCGTCGGCAGCCCGCTGTCGATGTCGGCAGCGGCGGTCATCACGGCGGCGGCCGGCATCGCCTCCGTGCTGCCGATCTCGATCAGCGGACTGGGCGTCGTCGAAGGCTCGATCGTGGGGACCGCCGTGGGCGTCGGTGCCGACTACGATGCGGCCGTGCTCGCGGCCGTCGCGGTACGCATCCTGAGCCTGCTGGTCGCGGCGGGATGCGGCCTGCTCTATCTATTCGACAGCGGCCGCGGCGCCAAGACGCCTTCGCACGAATCGGCGACCTGACCCGTCATCAAACGAAAGGGGCACCGGCGCACGTAGCCCGGAGCACTTCGGTGGCTGCCGCGGCTTTGGCAAACCATACGGAGCCGTGCATCGCCGTCGAAAGGCGTCTCGCGCCGGACTGTTCGGCCGTCAGGGTTCGCCGCAGCCCTTCCCGCAGCGAAATCGCCGGCCGCCAACCGAGCACTTCGCACGCACGACGGCAGTCGAATTCCGCATCGCTGATGTAAAAATCCATGCGGCGGCGGTGCAGCGGCGCCTTGACCTTCAGCAAACGGCATACGTCTTCGGTCACGCCGGCCAGCAGCAGCATCGGCTTCAGCGGCAACTGCGGACCGGTGGCACGGCGGTTCGAAAGCTCGGCGAGCATCTGCAATATCCGGCGCAGCTGCGCGGCCTCCGGGCCGGCGATGATCAGCTCCTCGTTTGCCGCCGCGCGACGGGTGCAGGCCCGCAGGAGAGCTTCGGCGAGATCGCCGACGTAAACCATGTGACGCCGCCCTTCCCCGGCCCCGAACAGGGGAAACCGCCCGCGGGTTGCGTTGCGCCAGAGCTTCGCCAGCCGCGTGTCACCGGGACCGTAGATCTGGCTCGGCCGCAGGATGACGTACTCCATGCCGTACTGCCGCGCGCGCCGCCGGACTTCGGCTTCGGCCGCCACCTTGCTCCGCTCGTAACCGTTCCACGGCTGCGGACGGTGCGTTTCGTCGATGATCCCGGGCACGCACCGGCCGTAAATCCCGGCCGTGCTGCAGTACACGAAACGCCGGATGCCGGCCGCGTGCGCCGCGGCCATTACGTTCGCCGTACCGTCGACGTTCACGGTGTGGAAATAATCGTCGCCCGCGTGCGCCTCCGAGAACGCCGCCGCGAGATGACAGACGCAATCGGTATCCGCGACGGCAGCATCGAGCGCAGCGCGGTCGAGCACATCCGCATGCCGAACCGTCACGCCGCTGCGATGCGGCGCCGCGCTCGGCAAGCTTGCCGCCCCGCGACGGTGCAACGCGACGATCTCATGGCCCGCGGCCGTGGCGTGACGAACGAAGTGTCGGCCGACGAAACCGCCGGCCCCGGTAACCGCTATCCGCATTGTTGATCGTCTTCGAGGCAGCTTCGGGAGCCGCCGAGTCTAGCAAAGCATTCTGCGATCGGCTCTTCGTCTCCAACGAGCGACACTTTGCGTGCGCGCTGCTCTCGGGCGATTACATGCCCGCGATGTCGAAATCGCGCAGACGATACATGAGCAGCGCCGCGCGCTTGGTCTGGCTGGGCAGCGTGGTGAGATCGGCGGTTTCCTCGACGGTGTGCCCGCCGGTGCCCATCAGTCCGATACCGTCGAGCGCCATTGCGACGCGGCCGGCGGTGAACGAGATGTCGGCCGCGCCGGCATCGCGCGGATTGACGGCAGTGACGGGACCGAAGCCCAGGTCGCGGCTCGCCTGGTCGTACATCGAGAGGAGCCGACGATTGCCGTCGGTCGGCGCGAGCGGCGGATAGCCGTCCGTGAACTCGATCTCCGCGGACGTGCCGGGCAGGTGCTCCGCGACGATCTTGCGCATGCGCGATTTGGCGGACGCAAGCTGCTCCGGAGTGAGCGTGCGCAGGTCGCCGCTTGCGAAGGCGCGGCCGGGAATGACATTGCCCTTGCCGAAGGCCTCGCCGGCGGAATGTTCTGCGTCGTAATCGACGCGCGTGCCCGCGAGCACCAGCGCGGGATTGAACGTCAGGTTGCGCTCGCCGGAAAGCTCGCGCCGGAAGCCGTCGAGGATGCGGGCCAGCTCGAAGGCCGCGCCGTCGCCGATCTCTTCCTGGAAGATCTGCGACGAGTGCGCCGGCGTGCCGGACACGCTGAGCTCCCAGCCGGTATATCCGCGCCGCGCGATCACGGCCGTCCTCGGGTCCCCGTCCCCGTCCTCGAACCCGAGAGCGATGTCGGCCTCGTCGGCGGCCGCGAGCAGCGCCCGTCGCGCTTCCGTGAGCGGGCTGCCGGAGGATTCCTCGTCGCCGATCATGATGACGGTGATCTCGAGGTCGTCCAGCGCGCCGATCGCCGCGAGGGCCGCCAGCGCCTCGACGATGACCACGTCGCCGCCTTTCATGTCGATGACGCCGGGGCCCCTGGCCCGGTCCGGTCCCAGGCGCTCGAAGTGCCGGAACGGGCTGTCGGGCTCGAACACGGTATCGAGGTGCCCGATGAGCAGCAGGTGCGGACCGCGGTCGCCGTGCCGCGCAACCAGGTGGCCGGCGCGCCCGAACCCGGAGCCGTCCAGCCACTCCGTTTCGAAGCCGATCGCGGCCAGTGCCTGCTCGAAGAGCGTGCCGACCTGCCGCACGCCCTCGAGATTCAGGCTGCCGCTGTTGATCTCCACCGCCTGCTCGAGGAGCGCGAGCGCCTGCGGCTGCCGGCTGTCGACTACCTCGCCCAGTTGTCTCTCCGCGAGCGACAGATCCGCCCGGGCGAGAGCGCCGGCGAGTGACAAGATGAGAGTGAGGATCGCGGTCAGGGCCGTGCGTGCAGGCATGTCGTTCCTCCGTGGCAAGTGCGCGCCATGATAGCCGACCCCGGCGGCAGCAACGCCTGCGCGAGCGCTGCGGCCCCGCGCCGCCGTCTTTATCCGCGCGTCCGGTCGGGACACAGGGGATCGGTCGACCGGACCGAGGCGTGCTTCAAGGCAGCGCGATGTCCGCGTACACGGGATAGTGGTCAGAGGGATACCGGCCGTTCCGATGGTCGTAGATAATCCCGGCGGCGCGCACGTCGGTGGCGGGCTCCACGAAGATGTAATCGATCTTCGGGCCGTCGCGTTTGCCGAGGAACTCCCCGAAGGTGCCGACAACGGTTGCGTGCGGGTGCAGCACGCGGAAGGTGTCGACCAGGCGCACCGGCGACTGCCCGTGTTCGTGCTTCAGGTAGAGGATCGCCGGGTTGTCCTCACCGGAGTTGAAGTCGCCGGTGACGATCACCGGGTCCCGCGGCTCGCGGGCGGCGATGCGCTCGGCCAGCAGCTTGGCGCTCTGCATCCGGGACGACTGCGACTGGTGATCGAAGTGCGTGTTGTACATGCGCACCGCCCGCCCCGTATCCGTCTCGACGAAGCGCGCCCAGGTGACGATGCGGGTGATTTCGTTGCCCCAGGATTTCGAGCCGGGCACGTTCGGCGTCTCCGAGAGCCAGAACGTATCGCTGTCCGCGACGCGCCATCGATCGGTCTTGTACAGGATGGCGGAATACTCGCCGCCCTTGCGGCCGTCCTCCCGCCCGACGCCGACTTCGCCGTATCCGGGCACGGCGTCGCGGATGGCATCGATCTGGAAGCGCAGCGCCTCCTGCAGGCCGATGAAGTCGGCGTCCCGCTCGCGGATGACGTCGAACACGAGCGGCGCGCGTTCCGCCCAGGCGTCGGGACCGTCGGGCGCCGTGCCGTAACGGATGTTGAACGTGAGGACACGCACGCCGGCGGTGGCCGCGGCCGGCGTCCCGGCGGGCTTCGGCACGGCACAACCCGCGAGCAGCAGCACCGACGAGAGCAGTGCCGATAAGAAGAGTGCAGGTCGAGGCATCGCGATAGCGTGCCATCGATGGAGGGGCGATTGGAGCTTCCCGCTCGCGGCTGCGGGACGGCTTGCGGCAGGAGAACGGCCTGGTGCGCCGGGCCGGGGACGCAGCCTCGTCCGACGGCCCGCTCGCCTCGACCTCGACAGACTGTAAAAAAAGAAACGCAAGTGATGGATAAAGATACATTTATATTGAGAACACCGCCGCGATCCAGCACGGGAGATGCCGAACCCCGCGGCGTATAATCGCGCGATGCACGAGCTCCGCAACTACATCGCCGGCGAGCTCCGCCCCGCACGGACCGGCCGCGAATTCGACGTCTGGGAGCCGGCGGTCGCGCAACGGCATGCACGGGCACCCGATTCGGATGCGGCGGACGTCGACGAGGCGGCGCGCGCCGCCGATGCGGCGTTCGCCGGCTGGCGCGACACGCCGGCCGCGGAACGCGCACGCTGGCTGAACCGCCTCGCCGACCTGGTCGAGCGCGATCTGGAAGCCTTCGCCGAGGCCGAATCGCGCGATTCGGGCAAGCCGCTCGCCCTCGCCCGCTCCCTCGACATCCCGCGCGCCGTCAGCAACCTGCGTTTCTTCGCCGCCGCGGCCACCCAGTTCGCCAGCGAATCGCACACCATGGAGGGCGGCGCGCTGAACTACACGTTGCGCCAGCCGCTCGGCGCCGCGGGCTGCATTTCGCCGTGGAACCTGCCCCTGTACCTGTTCACGTGGAAGATCGCGCCCGCGCTGGCGGCGGGCGACACGGTGGTCGCCAAGCCGTCCGAGGTCACGCCGCTCACGGCGGCGATGCTCGCGGAACGCTGCATCGAGGCGGAGCTGCCGCGCGGTGTGCTCAACATCGTGCACGGCGGCGGTATTGTCGGCAGCGCGATCGTCGCGCATCCGCGGGTCCGGGCGGTGTCCTTCACCGGCGGCACTGACACCGGGCGCCGCATCGCCGCGGCCGCGGCGCCGTCGTTCAAGAAGCTCACGCTGGAGCTCGGCGGCAAGAATCCTTCGATCGTGTTTGCCGACTGCGATTTCGAGGCGGCGGTGGAAGGCACGGTGCGCGCGGCGTTCGCCAACCAGGGCGAGATCTGCCTGTGCGGCTCGCGCGTGCTGGTCGAGAAGAGCCTGTATCCACGCTTTCGCGATGCCTTCGTGGAGCGCGCGCGGGCGCTGCGGGTCGGCGACCCGATGGAGCCGGATACGGACCAGGGGGCGCTGGTGAGCGGGAAGCACCTCGAGAACGTGCTGGCCGCGGTCGAGCGCGCACGCGCGGAAGGCGGCAAGGTGCTTTGCGGCGGCGCACGCGCCGCGGTCGAGAGCCCGCGGTGCCGGGAAGGCTGGTTCATGCACCCGACCGTCATCGAAGGCCTGCCGCCGGGAGCGGCAGCGAACCAGGAGGAGATCTTCGGACCCGTGGCGACGCTGCTCTCCTTCGACACGGAAAGCGAAGCGCTGGCCATCGCGAACGGCACCGCCTACGGCTTGGCCGCGTCCGTGTGGAGCCGCGACGTGCAGCGCTGCCATCGCGTCGCCGCCGGGCTCGACTCCGGCCTGGTATGGGTCAACACCTGGATGCTCCGCGACCTGCGCGTGCCGATGGGCGGCATGAAGAGCTCGGGCCTCGGCCGCGAGGGCGGCTGGGAAGCGATGCGGTTCTTCACCGAGCCGAAGAACGTCTGCGTGAAGTATTGAAGGTGCCGAGCGACGGAACCGTGCCGCGCGGGTTTCGCGGCACATGAGGACGGTCACGCTCAACCTGGCCGGCAGCGAAATCCATGCCGACCTCGACCGCGGCTTCGATCTCGCGATCCCCCTGCGTTTCGCCGGCGCGCAACCGTCCGCCTTCGGCGCGCCGCCCGCGAGCGCCGCGCCGCTACGTGTCGGCGATTTCGTCGGCGACGTTGCGCAGGGCGGAAGCTGCAATTGCGCCGAATACCGCCTCGTGCCGCACTGCAACGGCACGCACACCGAGTGCATCGGCCATGTGACGCGCGAGACGGTACACGTCGACGCAATCAAACCGCGGGGCCTCGAACCGGCGCTGCTGCTCTCCGTCGAGACGCTCCCGGCTTCAGGCTGCGGCGAAGGCTCCGATCCGCCGCCGCAACCGGCAGACCGGCTCATCACCGCGCGGGCGATCGCCGCGGCGTGGCAACAACGCGCGTGGCCGGAAGTCCCGGTTCGCGCGCTCGCGCTGCGCACACTGCCGAACCCTGCAGACAAGCCGGCACGCCGCTACGAGATGCATTCCCCTCCGCCCTACCTCACGCGCGAGGCGGCGCAATGGCTCGTGGCGCAGGGTATCGAGCACCTGCTGCTGGACGTGCCCTCGATGGACCGCCTCGACGACGGCGGACGCCTCACGGCGCATCGGATCTTCTGGGGCCTCCCGCCGGGCAGCACCGACATCGCGACCGCCGCGAGAGCCCAGGCCACCATTACCGAGCTCATCTTCGCCGCCGACGACGTGCCGGACGGCCGTTACCTGCTCGACTTGCAGGTTCCGGCCTTTGCCGCCGACGCCGCGCCGAGCCGCCCGATCCTCTATCCGGTCGTCGCAGCATAAGGCGAGCGGCGAGAGCAGCGCGCGCGTCGATCACTCCATCGTGCGCGCGACATACATCAGCACGATCCCGATGAGAAACATCGCGAAGTGCAGGATGTTGCCGCGGGCGTCGCCGGCCTTGTTGATCTCCGGCACGAGATCGGTTGCGCCGATGTAAAGGAAGGTGCCCGCCGCGAACGGCACCAGGTAGGCGACGTCGAAGGCGCCCCGCGAAGCGTACGTCAGGAGACCGCCGGCGAGAAACGCGAGCGCAGAGAGCACGTTGAACGCCAGCGCCTTCCGCGGTGCCCAGCCGCCGTGCAGCAGCACCGCGAAATCGCCGAGCTCCTGCGGAATCTCGTGCGCGGCCACGGCGACGGTCGTCGCGGCGCCGAGCCGAACATCGATCAGGTAGGCGCCGGCGACGGCGATGCCGTCGATGAAGTTGTGCAGGCCGTCGCCGATCAGCACGAACCAGGTGACGGGTTTCGTGTCGCCGCCGTTGGCGTGCCGGTGATGCCAGTGGAGCGCCTGCTCGAGGGCGAAAAACGTCGAGAATCCGGCGATGGCCAGGGTCCAGACGGCCGCGTCCGGCCGGATCTGCCCGAGCGAGGCCGGCAGCATGTGGAAGAACGCGCTGCCGATCAGTGAGCCGGCCGCGAGGGCGACGAACGGCAGCACCAGCTTGTCGATGGTGCGCCCGGCCGCCAGCAAAGCCACGGCTCCGGCGAGCGCGATCACGGCCATCACGACGCTGCTTCCGACGATCCAGGCGAGCTCGCTCATGCCGTTCCGCAAAAGGCCTCGAATGCAGTCGAACCGGTATTTCGCCGCGCGCAAACCCGGTTGACCCCGCCGTTCGCGCCGAGCGCGGCAACCCGGTCCGGCTCCGCATCATAACCGTTGCGCGGCTGCGGCATCGAAGCACCCGGGCGGCCCCGGCAGCCCTCGCCCTGTTCGACTATCTTCGATGGGAAGCTTCCGGATGTTGCGTGCCGACTCCCGATGAAGGTGCTGATCGCCATCGACGATTCACGCTACTCGCTGGGTGCCGTGCGCTTCGTCGCCCGGCATCTCGCGGCGGGCGAAGAGACGGAAATCCACCTGGTCCATGCGCTGTACGAGCCGCCGGACGAACCCGGCAGGCACCCGTCCCGGCACACCCGGGACCTGCGCCGCATCCCGCCTTACGTCCGCAGGGTGTTCGACCGGGCGCTGAAACGGCTCGAGCCATTGCGCCTGCCGATCGACGTGCGCGTGCGGCGCGGCCTGCCGACGGCAGTCCTGCCCGAGCTCGCGGCGGAGGGGGACTACGACCTGGTCGCAGTCGGCGCGAAGGGGCGGAGCGATGCGCCGTTTCTCGACGTGGGCAGCGTGGCGCTCGCCGTGCTGGAGCATGTGCCGATGAGTGTGCTGATGACGAGGGAGCGCGAGCCGGGTCGGCCCGCGGGGCGGTCATCGGAGCTGCGGGTGCTGTTTGCGACGGACGGTTCCAGGTACAGCAACGCCGCGGCGGCAGCGCTCTTCCGGCTGTTCGACGTTCCGCGCGTCGAGGCGTCGGCGGTTGCCGTGGCGGAGCTGCCAGAGCCTGCGATGCTGCGGCGCATGTCGGCTCAGCAACGGCAGAACTTCGTATCCATCCTCGAAAGCGCGGCCGACGAGTCGCTCCGGAAGCTGGGAGCGCAGCTCGCGCGCCACGGCATCGAACCGGCCTCGAAAAGGCTGCGGGGCCGGCCGTCGAAAGCGCTGGTGGATTTCGCCGGCCGGCACGACATCGACCTGGCCGTGCTCGGCTCACGCGGCACGCGCGGCACGTGGGGCCCGCGGCTCGGCAGCACGGCACTCGCCGTAGCGAAGTCGTCCCCCTGCTCCGTGCTCATCGTTCGCTCGCCGGGGCCGGGCGGTTCCCCTTGAGCCCAAGTGACAGGAGCATGCCTGTGGAAGCGTCGAAAGAGCTGCCGATCGAGATGCAGGGCACCGTGATCGACGCGCTCCCGAACGCCTTTTTCCGCGTGGAGCTCGACAACGGCCATGTCATCACGGCGCATCTCTCCGGCAAGATGCGGCGGCACTACATCCGCGTCTCGCGCGGCGACCGGGTGAACGTCGAGCTCACGCCTTACGATCTCACGAAAGGGCGGATCGTGTTCCGGCACAAGTGATCCGGCATGGCGCAGCGCCTGCCGGCAGACCCGTCCCTCCAATGCGACCTTCCTCCCATCGTCGCAGCCCCGCATGGCCGCGCAGCCCCGCCCGGCGGCGCGACGGCGGTCGCATCAACGGCACCGCGATCGATCGCGTCGCGCAGGGGGTAGCAGGCTCGATCCGCCCGGGTTCGAAAGCGTGCAGGTCCGGTAGCCGTCCCGGGCGGGAGTGGCAGGCGCTGGTATAATCCGCCGCCCCATGACACTGCTCGTCCTCGACGACATCTCGCTCGACATCGGGGATCAGCCCCTGCTGCGCCAGGCTTCGCTCACGCTGGAGCCGAACGAGCGCGTCTGCCTGATCGGCCGCAACGGCGCCGGCAAATCGACCCTGTTGCGCATCATCACCGGCGAGCAGCAGCCGGATGCAGGCGAGATCCGGCGCAAACAGGGCCTGCGCATCAGCCAGCTCGAGCAGGCGCTGCCGCAAGCCCTGGACTCGACGGTGCAGGAATACGTGGCGGCCGGGCTCGCGCACCTGCAGTCCCTGATCGACGATTACGAGCGCCGCTCCGCGGCCGGCCTCGACGGCGCCGGCCTGCGCGAGCTCGAAGCCCTGCAGCGCCGCATCGAAGCCGAGGGCGGCTGGAGCCTCGACAAGCAGGTCGAGCGGATCCTCTCCGAGCTGGACCTGCCGGCGGACATGCGCCTCTCCGAGCTGTCCGGCGGCTGGCAGCGGCGCGTCGGTCTTGCGCGCGCGCTGGTCTCCAACCCGGAGCTCCTGCTGCTGGACGAGCCGACGAACCACCTCGACCTGGAGAGCATCTGCTGGCTGGAAGAGCGCGTGCGCGCGTTTCCCGGCAGCGTGCTGTTCATCACCCACGACCGCGCTTTCCTGAGAACGCTCGCAACCCGCATCGTGGAGCTCGACCGGGCGCGGCTCACCAGCTGGCCGGGCGACTACGACAATTTCCTGCGCCGCAAGGAAGAAGCGCTCGAAGCCGAGGAACGCGATCAGCAACTGTTCGGCAAAAAGCTCGACGAGGAAGAAGCGTGGATCCGGCAGGGCATCAAGGCGCGGCGCACGCGCAACGAAGGGCGCGTGCGCGCGTTGCAGGCGTTGCGCGCCGAAGCCGCCGAGCGCGACCGCTTCAAGCCGCAGCAGAAGGCGCGGATCAGCATCGAGGAAGCCGAGTCGTCCGGACGCAAGGTCATCGAGCTGCACAACGTGCATCACGGGTTCGGCGGCCACAAGCTCATCGACGGCCTCTCGCTCAAGATCATGCGTGGCGACCGCATCGGGCTGATCGGCAACAACGGTGTCGGCAAGAGCACGCTGCTGCGCATCATGCTCGGCGAGATCGCCCCGGACACGGGCACGGTCAAGCACGGGACGAACCTGGAAATCGGCTACTTCGACCAGCTGCGCCGCCATCTCGATCCCGACCGGACCGTGGCGGAGAGCGTCGGCGAAGGGCGCGACTACATCCTCGTCAACGGCAAGCAGCGCCACGTGATCGGGTACCTGCGCGGGTTCCTGTTCTCCCCGAAGCGCGCGATGACGAAAATCGGCGCGCTCTCGGGCGGCGAATGCAACCGCGTGATCCTCGCACGGCTGTTCACGCGGCCGACCAACCTGCTGGTACTCGACGAGCCCACGAACGACCTCGACGTGGAAACGCTGGAAGTGCTCGAGGATCGCCTGATCGAATACCAGGGCACGTTGATCGTCGTGAGCCACGACCGCGCCTTTCTGGACAACGTCGTGACGCAGGTGCTCGTGTTCGAGAACGGTGGAGTGCGGCGTCACGCCGGCGGCTATTCCGATTGGGCACGGCGCGGCGGCAGGTTGACGGTCAAGGAAGGGCCCCGGACGCCCGCTCCCGAACGCCGCGCCTCCGCGGGCAAGCCGCACGCGCCATCGACCAGGCTGAGTTACAAGGTGCAGCGCGAGCTGGAACTGCTGCCGGAGCGCATCGAAGCGCTGGAAACGGAGATCGAGACCTTGCAGGCGAGGATCGGCGAGCCGGGTTTCTATGCGCGTCCCTTCCCGGAGGTGCAGCCCGTGCTCGACGAGCTCGCGGCGCGCCAGGTCGAGCTGGAAGCCGCCGTGGACCGGTGGGCGGAGCTGGAGTCCCTGCGGTCCGGCTGAGGTCCTATTCCGGCACCCGCCAGTCGAGCCGCGCGTCCGCACCCGGCGAGCCCAGGTATTCCGCCAGCCACGCACCGACCTCCCGGAGCGCCTCGTCCACGTGCCACGGCGGGTTGATCCAGAGGAGTCCCGAGCCGCGCAGTCCGTCCGCGTCCGGGAACAGGCGCAGCTCCTGCACGAGAATCCGGCGGATGTCGCCCGCGCCGAGCCCGGCCACCATGCGCCGGTGCGGGTTTCCGGCGAGCAACGGGTACCACAACAGGTAACTGCCTGCCGGCCAGCGCCGGTACGCGCGCCGCAGCGTGGCCGGCACTTCGGCGTATTCCTCGCGCCGCTCGTACGGCGGATCGAGCAGCACGAGCCCGCGCTTTTCCGCGGGCGGCACCAGCGCGGGCAAACCTTCGTGGGCATCCCGCCGATGCACCTGCACGTTTCGATTGCCGGCGAAGTGCGCCTTGAGCAGGCGGTGATCGGTGGGATGCAGCTCCAGGCAAACCAGGCGGTCTTGCTCGCGCAGCAGCGCCGCCGCGAGCGCGGGCGAGCCGGGATAGTTTTCGAGCGCCGGCAGCGGGTTTGCGGCGCGCACGCGTCCCAGGTAGGACGACAGCGCGGCAGGCGGCTCTTCCGCTTCGAGCACCTTGCCGATGCCGTCGCGCCATTCCTCCGTCAGCGCGGCCTTGTCCGCCAGCGAGTAGGCACCCGCGCCGGCCCACGCGTCCAGCACGCAAATGGCGGCCGGCTTGCGCTGCAATGCTTCGATGCCGAGCACCAGTGCCGCGTGCTTGTGCACGTCCGCGAAATTGCCGGCGTGAAATGCATGACGATAGCTGAGCATGCCGCGGTTATGGCCCCCCACCCGGATCGAACATCCCCGCCTCCCGATGCACCCGCCAGCGGGAGCCGAGACTCTGCCACAGCCCTGCAAGGGCCGCACCGGGCAGGAACCACTTCCCAGTTTCGCGAGCCTGGGAAAAATCGACAACCCGCCTGGGACGGACGGGCAAAGCTGCCGCGTGGGCTTCTGACATGCTCCGTACTCCCCGAACGAACGAATGCAACGGAGCCCGCACGTGCGATCCCCGACGCCGAGACGCATCGCCAGCACCGTTGCCTGCTGCGCCTTGCTGCTCGGCCCGTTGCACCCGTTCCCGACGCCCGCGGCCGACGGCGGCCGCTCCGGAACCGGCGCCCGTATCGAGGGACTCCCGACGGCAGGCCTCGCCGGGCCATTGGCGGGTCTCGATACCTCCCTCGCCCGGCCGGCGCTTTACGACCGGACCTGGGTCTACGCCGCCCTCCTCGTCGCCGGATTGCTGACGGCCCTGACCGGCCTCGCGTTCATCAAGTTCTACGCACTGAGCCGCAGCCTGCAAGCCGAGATTCTCGCGCGGCGCGCGCTCGAGGAGGAGCTCAAGGAGCTGGCCATCACGGATCCCGGCACGGAGCTCCTGAACCGCCGCGGGCTGTTTCACGCCCTCGAGCAGGCACTCGGGCCCGGAACTTCGCTGTCACTGCTCATCATCGACCTGGATCACTTCAAGAAAGTCAACGACACCTACGGGCATGCGTGCGGCGATCGTGTGCTGCGCGAGTTCGCGCGCGTGTGCCGCGAAATCGTGCGTGACGGAGACGCCGTAGGGCGTCTCGGCGGCGAGGAGTTCGCGATCGTCTTGCCCCGCACCGGCCTGTACGAGGCACGGCAGATCGCCGAGCGCATTCGCGAAACCCGGGAGCGCCGGGTCACGTCGCTGCCCAAGGGAGGCACCATCCGGGTGACGGTCAGCATCGGTCTCGCGCTGCACCGTGAGGGTGAGGCACTGGATGCACTCATGTCGCGCGCGGACGGCGCGATGTACGAGGCCAAGTGCCTCGGCCGCAACCGCGTGGTGGTCGCGGCAGATTTCAACCAGACGGCACGACTCGAGCTGCAACGCGAAAAAATCCGTGCCCGGGCCCGACGTTCCGAGGCCAGGGATCTCGACGACGCCGGGTCGCGGCGGCGCGATACGCAATAGCCGGCGCCGCTTCCGCGGCCCGAATGTGAACCCGTGCACTTGCCCGGCGGCGGCCGCTGTGCTGATCTTGGCAGCCTTCTTCGAAGGGAAACAACGCATGACGGACTGCACCGTGGCGGCAACCGCGCCTGCCTCCGCCGGCGGCCTGGCACACGAAATCTTTCGCACCGACGTCCTGCCCGTGAGCGAGCGCTTCCTCGTGTGGCGCGACGCGGTGCTGCCGCTGTTCGACTGCGCTTCCGCGGACCGCGACGGGTTTGTGGCCACCCTGGAAGGCTATGACCTGAAGCAGACCTTCTTCTCGATCTGCACGTTCTCCGGGCTGCGCTACCGCCGGACCGCGCATCACCCCTATGACGAGGGCGCCGACCACCTGCTCGTCCAGATCTATCTCGAAGGCGGCTATGTCGGCGAGAACGGCCTGCAGCCGATCCGCATCGAGCCCGGCGACGTCTGCCTGCTGGACCTCGGGACGACGCTGGCGACCCAGGCACGCCCGTCCCGGGTGCTGACGGTCGTCATGCCGCGGGACCTGCTCCGGTCGGCGGCACCGGGGCAGAACTGGCAGCCGGGTACGGTGCTGCGCGCGGGCTCGCCGATGGCGAACATCCTCGGCCACCACCTCTGGACCGTGTGGCGCAACCTGCCCAACGCATCCGCCGACGACACCGCCGCGATCAACCGGCTCGTCGCCAGCGCGGTGGCGGGGGCCTTCGCGACCGGGAAGGCTCGGTCGATGTCGCCGGTCCGGCCCGATGGGCCGGTCACCCTGGACGCGATCCGCGACTACATTCTGCAGAACCTCGCGTCACCCGACCTGACGCCTGCCCGCCTCTGCCGGCGCTTCGGCTGCTCGCGCTCGCAGCTCTATCGCCTCTTCATGCCGATGGGCGGGATCGCCGGTCTCATCCGCAGCGCGCGCCTGGAACGCTGCCGCGACGAATTGATGAACGCGCGACCCGGCGAGCGCATTGTGGACGTCGCGACGCGCTGGGGCTTCGCCAGCCAGAGCCACTTCTGCCGCCTGTTCCGCGAGGCATTCGGCATGAGCCCGGGCGAGGCGATGGAGCTCGGCCGCGCGGCCGGCCGGGCCGCGGGTCTCGCCGTCGATACCCGCCCGCACCAGCCGGTGTTCCATCGCTGGCTGCTGGAGCTTCGCGCCGCATGACCCGCGCCGCCGGGCGGCGGATTCGCGAGCCGGGCGCGCGAGAACGCGGCGCCACTCCGGGCGAGCCCAGGCCGCCCTGCCGCGGCGGTGCGCGATGACGAAGGCGCGCGAGGCCCGTGGATTTCGGCTATCATCGGGGCGCACCGTCAACGAGTCTACGGGCAACTGCCCCTATCCTCTTTTTCGGTCGACACAAGGAGGATCCATGGGACGCAGACTGTACGTAGGTAACTTGCCCTATTCCGTTACCGAGCAAGGGCTCACCGAGAAATTCGCCGCGCACGGCACCGTGCAATCGGCGAAGGTCATTACCGATCGCGACACCGGCCAGAGCAAGGGCTTCGGGTTCGTGGAAATGAGCCGCGATTCGGAGGCGCACGCCGCCATCGCCGCGCTCAACGGCGCCGACTATGACGGTCGGCCGATGAAGGTCAACGAGGCGAAGCCTTTGGACAAGAAGCCGGGCGGCGGCAATCGCGGCGGGTTCGGCCGCGGCCAGCGCTGGTGATCTGCTGACCCCCGCGCCGCGCTCAGGCGCCGGGGATTTCGAACGCTGCCGGAGACCGCGATTCAGCAATCTCGCGAGTACGAGCGCGCCATGCGCGAGTATCTGCCCGTCTACGCGCGAGACCGCCTCAGCGTTTCTCGAACTTGAGGTGGATCACCCTCGGGGTCTATGGTGCGCACGAGCTCCAGCCCGTGCAGGTTGTCCCCGACTCCCTCGAACAGCCTTTCGCCGTCTCCGAGCAGCGCCGGCACGAGGTGGATCTGCATCTCGTCGATTAGACCCGCCGCGAGGTACTGCCGGGCCGCCCTGGCGCCGCCCGCGAGGGCGACGTCCTTGCCGCCGGCAGCGCGCCGCGCCTGCTTGAGCGCCGACTCGATCCCATCCGTGACGAAGTGAAAGGTCGTGCCGCCCTCGAGCTCGAGCGGTTCACGCGCGTGATGCGTCAGCACGAAGACCGGGTGATGGAACGGCGGCTCGGCGCCCCACCAGCCGTTCCAGGGCTCGTCTTCATTCCACGGACCGGGATGACCGCCGAACATGTTTCGGCCCATGATCGTGGCGCCGATGTTGGCGACCTCTTCTTCGAGCACCGCCGTGCTCTCGTTCGTCTCCCCGCCGTCGAGGCCGTGCGCCGATCGCCACACCGCCAGCGGAACGACCCATTCGTGCAGGCGCTGGCCGCCGATGCCGAGCGGATTCTCGACGCTCTGGTGGGGACCGGCGACGAAGCCGTCGAGCGACATGGAGATTCTGAATCGTAACCTGGACATGGCAATGCCTCCCGCTGGGGTCCTGTCGACAAGCTTAGCGGCTGGTCGATTCGGCGCTTCCGGAATCGACACTGCGAGCCGGATGGCGTGACGATCGTCGTATTCCGCCTACCGGCACTTCGACGGGCGCGTGAAGAGTGTCGGCGATAGCGAGGCCCGGAAGATAGAAGGTGCGCCGGAGGTCGTGCCGGACGCCAGGTCGAAGTATTCGTAACGGGAATGGTGGCGCCGGCGCAGCATCGACGTCGCAGCGCGCGCCACCGGGATCGCTCAGTCGGGACCGCTCCACTCGAACTCGATGAGCTTGCTGGACTTGCCGGTGCGGTCCCAGTTGAAGCCGAATGCGTTCGCGTGGTCTGCCGTGGCGCGGCCCCAGGTCGCCACGCCGCCGGGTCCCGTTTCCGCGCCCGGCAGGTTATGAATCTTCGTCACCTTGCCTTCGCTGGTCGGTCCCATCAGCGCTTCGGCTGCGGCAAGGACGTCGTGGCCGGGAATCTCGGCGGACCATTTCGAAAGGTCCGGCGCGATGTCAACCTTGATGGGCGCGAACGCGAAGCCCGTCCGCTCGCCCTGCCCCATCTGCAGATCGCCAAACCGCTTGGGCCAGCCGCCGGCCTGGCCGGTAAAAACGGTCTCAAGGGCGGCGCGCTGGGCGTCGTCGGCCCGCTCGTCCATGAAGACGGCGCTCTTGAAGTCGCTGCCCCGGTCCCAGATGTTGCCGCGGAACGAGGCGAGCATCGCCACGTTGAGGCCGGCGAGGTCGACCTCGCCGTAGCGGCCATCCTGGATGTGCCAAATCAGGATGCCCTGGCAGTAGCCGTCGTCGGGCGGCTGCGCCCATGAGCACGGGCACGGGATGTCGCAGCGACACACGTCGAACCACTGACCCTTGATGCGCCACTTCTGAATGTCGTCCATGACGAACCCCTTTGTCTCCGAATGCAACGATCGCTAACATGCAACGGTTGATCATTATTCGCCCGTCCCAGGCGAAATGGAAGCATCGCGACACGCAGGAAGCGGAGCATGCGCAGGTTTCTTTATCCGGCAGACAAGGCCTTCGTGATCGCCGGCCTCGCCGGGGTGATTGTCCTGGTGTGGACGTACCTCGTGCGGGCTTCGCTCGACATGCACGCCCGCATGGACCAGGCCGCCATGTGGATGATGGAGACGACGTGGGACGCAAAGTATCTCGTCCTCATCTTCCTGATGTGGTCGGCGATGATGGTGGCGATGATGCTGCCGAGCGCGCTGCCGACCATTCTTCTCTTCCGGAGGGCGACCCGGAACGATCCGGGAATCCGCGCGCCGGCGCGGCGCATGCTCGCATTCGCCGCGGGATACGTCGTGGTGTGGGCGGGATTCAGCGTCGCGGCGTCGCTGCTACAGTGGGGCCTGGCCGAGGCGGCGCTGCTGTCGCCGATGATGGTGAGCGCAAGCCCGTGGCTCGGCGGTGCGATCCTGATCGTGGCGGGCGCCTACCAGTGGACGCCGCTCAAGTACGCCTGCCTGCGGCACTGCCGATCGCCGCTGGCCTTTTTCGTGGAGCACTGGCGGCCCGGCATGCCCGGCGCGCTGCGACTCGGGCTGCGCCACGGCCTCTACTGCGTGGGCTGTTGCTGGGCCCTGATGCTGCTCTTGTTCGTCGGCGGCGTGATGAGCCTGCTGTGGATCGCCGGCATTACCGCATTCGTGCTGCTCGAGAAACTGGCGCCGTACGGCGCGCAGGGAGGCCGGTTGAGCGGAATTGCGCTGGTGCTTGCCGGCGCGTGGGTGCTCGTCTCGGCGTAACGCGCAGGCGCAAGCGATGTTGCGCAAATGGGAGCCGACCGTGAAGAGGCCCGTCACACCTCCGGCGCGGAGCGTTTCCGCGGAGGGATTTTCTGAATGAGAATTATTCCCGTGCGGCGGATCGCATGCAGCGGCCCGCTGCCGGGAAGTTTCATCCGACTGCCGTCTCGAGCGCTTGCGGCATGCGGGGGTCCAGAACGATCCGTTCCTGCTCGAGCCAGAGCCCGCGCCTCGCCAGCTCGCGAACCGCGACCGGGGCGAAGTCGAGGTTGAGGTCTTCGGGCCAGGTAGCCCGGAGCCCGCAGGTTTCGGCAAGCTCGAACCAGAATTCCGGAAGAAACCACCTCAGATCCGGTGCGCTCCGGCGCAAGTGCAGCATGATACGAACACCGTTGGGATCGACGTCGCCGAAGTGCATGACGGGAATGCCGGAAAGGCGTTCTAGGAAGTGACCTGCGGTAGCCGTGTCCCAGCCCGGCACATGGGCCAGCAACCAGCCGGGTGGCTGCGGACAGTCGCGCCACGCCCCGAGGTTCTCGACGAGGAGCACCGCGCGAACGGTGCCTTCGAAGGCCAGACCGTCGAGCAGCGCCCGCTCGGGTATCGACACCTCGCCGAGGACGCCGGCTATCTCTCCGAGGTCGACGATCGCCGTTCCCGCTCGTGCCGACAGCCCGGCCGGCGGACGCAGCCGGATCGAACCGTCATGTACGGGCTCGGTTCTGCCCAGTGCGCTTCTCCTGGCCTGCGTGAGCGATGCCTTGGAGTGAGAGGCCGAAAGAGCTGCTGCAGTTCGTCGATTGATTCGGTCCGGCAGCCTGGGCATGCCAGCGGCACGTTGCTTGTCGAGGAGCCGGCCGTAGCCATCGGGTGTCGGCGGGAACCCCGCTGCGACCAGGTCGGAAAGCACCTTGCGCCATTCCGGCCACACCCTGTCCATCAACTCTGCAAGCTCGACCCTGCGATCCTCCACGACACCGATCTCGTCCCGGCGACCGGTCGCTCGTGTCCAGGGAAGCTCGGCGAGGGTCTCATACGCCTCGGTTTGCGTGCGCCGGCGCTTCAGGGTACCGCGCGAGAGAAGCTCCAGGAGCGCGAGGCGGGCATCGTCATTTTCCCAGATCACGCTTCGACCCTCGTTCTTCGCCCGCTGACGATCACCTCCTCGCGGCCGTCTGCGCCGATGCGGCGTACCAGGCGATAGGTCGTGTTGCCACCCGCCCTGGCGACTTCCGGTGCAGCGATGAGCAATTGCAGGTCGAGAGTCCGGCACAGGTCGAAAAGGACGCCGAGGTTGTCGTGCGATAGGCGGTTCGCCTCGTCGAGAAACAAAAACCGCAGCGACCCGTGCGCTCTCCTGCCCCGCAGGAGATTGGCATCACGTTCCCACTCCGTGAGGACAACCATCATCAGGGCAGCGCCGACGCCGATCGCCTCGCCTGTGGAGAGACGGGTCGGATTCGCAGTCTCCCAGTCGGAGCCGGCCGTGCGCCGGACCTCAACCTGGAGGTGCACGTATTCACGATAATCCAGCAGCCGCTGGCCACCTGTACGCGGCCCCCCACCATACCGCCGGAAGATTTCGTCCAGGGCTTCCTCGATGGGCAGGTTGTCTTGAAAGAGCAATCCCTGTACGGCGCCTTCGCGCAACGCGCGAAGTACCTGCTCCATTTTCTCGACCGACTGAACCTTGACACGGATCCCTTCGATGCTGCCGAAGGTGACACCCCCGAGATTCTGATTGAGCCGGCTGACCCGACCTCGTGCCTTGCGGATATGAACCTCGATCCCGCGGGCCACGTCCTCACTGGCGCCGCGGAGATCATCCTCCTGTCGAGCGAGGCGCTCTTCCAGCCCGGTCAGCTGATCGCGCAGTCGCAGCAGTGCCTCTCGCGGATCATCCACTTCCGCCACCTGTGCCGGCAGGCGTCGGCGCAGCCAGTCGCGTACGCCCAGCCAGAGCTCGAGATAAACGTCGCCAAACCCGATATCGGCGCCCGCCGCGTCCTGGGCAAACCTCCCAAGCAACTCGGCCGCCCCTTGCGCGCCGCGCAGCCTCTCGACGAGCACCGCTTTCTGTTTGAGCGCCTCTTGCACGAGGTTGACATGTCCGCGGATTCCGCTGACGTCGCTGTCGCCGGACGAAACGGCGGTGCTCAGCAGATTGTGCTCCGCGACGGTCGCCCTCAGGCGTTCCCACCGTTCCAGGGCCGGTGCAGCTTCCCGGCGTTCGCTCGCGACTTTCGCCTCTGCCGCCTCGCATTCCCGTGCCGCGTGTGCCTGCTCTGTCTCACGACGCCCCAGGTCGATCTTCAGGACGTCGAGCTCTGCAGCGATTGCCTTTGCCTCCGCTTCCAGCCGTTGCATCTCATTGCGTGCGGTTTCGACTGCGGTCTCCGTCGGATCCGCGACGTTCATCTCGGCAAATCGCTTTTCTGCGGCCCGCAGTTGCTCGGCCGCAGTATGGCGGCGGGCTTCGGCGGCGCGCCATCGTGCCGCGGCCGCTTCGAATTCCTCCTCCGCGCGCCGGTCTGCTGCTTCCGCTTCAGCGACCGCCTGCTCCGCAAGGCGCAGCTGCTCCTCGAGTGCGGGTACCAGTTGGCGATTCGCTTCCAGCTTTGCCGGCGCGTCGTCCCAGCCTAGCGCCTCGGCATGGGCGGCAACGAACTCCATGGCCTCGATCGCGGCATCCAGCCGGTCGCGCTCGTCCGAAAGCCGCTGCAACTCCGTTTCGAGCTTTGCGACCTCGTCTTCCGACAGCGGAGGCCGCCTCAGCGCGTCGAGCTTGTCTTCAACCACGCGAAACGCGTCGCCGCACCGCTGTACCTCGTACTGCGCCGACAAGGCTGAATCGCGGTCTCGCGCGAGCCGGTCCCGCCGCTCGGCATAATCGGGCGGATCGAGCAATACGGCCGAGCCGAGCAGGCCGCGCAGCGCCGCGATGCGCGGCGCGAGCCCCCGGGCTGCTTCCCGATCCCGGGTCGCCGAGGCACGGTGAATCTCCTGTTGCTTCTGCAACTCCGCAACCTGCCGGTGCATGGCCGCGAGCTCGGGTGCAGGATCGCCTTCCAGCCACACCGCATGGCCGGCAAGCAACGCTTCGCCGTCGCTTGCAAGGCGTTCGAGCCGGCGCCGATCGGCCCGCGCCTCGTCGATCCGTGCTTCCAGGGCCTCGGCTTCTGCACGAAGCTCCGCTGCGCGTTTCTCGCGCGCTTTGCGGCCGAGGCGGGGATGAGAGGGGATGCGGGTGACGCGGGTGGCCCGGTTCTCCGAGACCACGACATCGGTTGCTTCCGGGGACCGGAAAGCCTCGTCGTTGCCGAGCCTCGCAGCATCCTCATCGCGGCTCACCAGCCAGACGTGGGAAAGCGACTCCGCGCGGTCCTGTACCTGCATGGCCGCCTTTTCGGGATCGTCGACGACCAGTGCCTGGACCAACGGCCCCAGCTTCGCTTCCAGTACGGCAGCATTTTGGAGAGAGGCATCCTCGAAGGCGGCCGCGAGCAGCTCCGCACCGAGGGCATCCTTGAGCCGCAACAGCTCCGGATCGAACGGTCCGCCGGCGGCCAGGAGCTCACGCGCCTGGTGTTGCAGCCTCTCCCGCTGCTCGATGAGCTCCGATTCCCCTGCCCTCGCTTCGGCGAGGTGCTGCCCCACGAGCGCACGCGCAGCGTGAAGCTCGGGCAGCGAACCCACCGATCGGCCGAGCTCGTCCGCGAGGTGCCGGGCGCGAGCGGCAAGGTCGCGCCATACAGGCTCGCGATCGCCGAGCTCCTTCTGCCGTGTCCGGGTGCTGTCCAGCGTTCGCTGGCAGTCCGCCGCGAGCGCATCCGTCCGCCGACCCTGATTCAGGAGATGCTCGCGTTCCTTTTCCAGGCGCTCCAGATGCTCCGTGATTTCGACGCGCGCAGGCCGCTGACCCGGGAAGGAGAGGCCCAGCTTCGCTGCCTGCTCCCGGGCTTCGAACTGACGGTCAGCGAGCCTGCCGACTTCAGCGAGCTCGGCGGCGATGCTGCCTTGCCGTTCGGCGAGAGCCTGGAGACCTCGAAAACGGTGGAGTTGCCGGAGAGCCTCGCTATAGGCATTACCCGGCCCTATCGTCGCGCCGGCCATCAGCTCGAGCGCTGAAAGCGCTTCTGCATGCTCGCGCCTGTGGTCGTCGGCATCCGCGAGCCGTTGTTTCGCTTCGCGCCGGGAACGGTCCACCTGCTCGAGCTGCGTTCCGCACTCGACGATTTCGTCGCCAAGGGCGCCGACGGTGAGCGCTTCGAGCCGGAGCAGCCGCTCCGCCTCCGTCCTGCGGCGGACGGCCTGCCTGTAGAGTCCTGCTCGACGGTGGAGCTCATCGAGACCGCGCTGAAGGTCGGCGACCCCCGCGGCGGCGCGCTTGTGATCCTCCTGGCAGCGGCGCAGTGTCTCCCGGCACCGCATGCGAGCAGCGAGATGCGCCTCGCGCGCCTGCGCCGCGCGTCGAGCCTCTTCCTCGACCGAAGACAGCTCTTCACGCCTGCGTGCTACCTCGCGGACCGCCACCAGCGCCTGCTCGAGGCGCCGGAGCCGCTCCACGGCGGCCGTGACCTCTTCCGCGAGTGCCTCCTGGCGAGCCCCTTTGCTCCCGAGCTCGTCGTGCACCTCCGCGAGCCGATCCTCGATTTCGGCAAGCCGCTGCCGTGCTTCGCGTTGTGCTTCTTCCGCATCGGCCAGGCGGCGCCGCAGCTCCTCGGCACGTTCGCGAGTCGCCAGGAACGCCGCAGCAAACATGCTCTGCCCGGCCTCGAATACGCCGCCAATTTCCCGCTCCAGCCGCTGTGACTCGTGGACCTCGATGCGCGTGCGCCGGCACGCGTCGAGGTTGGCCTTCATGCGTTGCAGGGTATCGGCAAGCCCGGTCTCCTCCTTCAGGAGGAAAGACCGCAGCTCCGAGGTGAGCGCACGCGAGATACCGCCCGTCATGCTGGTACGCAACATCTCGTTGAGCTTGTTGCGTTCCTCGTCCGTGCCCAGGCGCAGGGGCGTGACACCGGAATCGAAAAGTGCCGCGAAGTAATCACGGGCGGTGGTGAAAGCCTGCATCCGCCCACCGAGGCGAGCGGCGCTCTCGCGCAGCTCATTCAGCTCGGGAACGACTTCGTGCTCACCCTGCGTCAGCAGCAGCAGGTCCTGCAGGCGCGCGCCTGCATCCAGACCGGACACGATGAACGGCGTCGGCTCGACCGACGGCTCGCTCTTGCGCTCCAGGTGCACGCCCGCGACCAGGCGCTGACCGGATGCGAGGGCGAAGTCGATCGCCGCATAGGCAGGGCGTCCAGGTTCACCGAGGCGGCCCCAGATACCTTTGTCTCCGCCGGTTGCACCGGTTTCTCCGAGATTCGTGAAGCGCAAGCGGGACATGTCCGGCAGGAGCACGACGTAGGCCGCGATCATCACCGTCGTCTTGCCGGCACCGTTGGCGCCCTCGAGGGCCGTCACGTGGCGGTCGATGAGATACCGCTCGTAGAAAACTCCGCGCCAGTTGACGAGCGCGAGGGCGCGGGCGCGCGTACGACTCATCCGCCTGCCTCCTCCTCGTTGTGGTCGTCCGCTCCGCTGTCGTCTCCGCTCGCACTCTCTTCCCCGGCATCGCCAAGGACGATCTCGCCGCTCCTGACCAGTCGCTCCAACGCGGCCTGCGGGTCGCTCAGGTCGCGCACTGGCTCGGCGAACCGCATCAATGCGGGGCGCAGGCGGAGCAGCGTGTCGTCGACGGGATCGATGAACCCGAGATCTGCAAGTCGACGCAGGGCGTCCGCGACCCTGGTGCGGACGGTCTCGGCTGCTACCCGCTCATCGAACTTCTTCCGCCGCGGGTTGAGCGTGCGCACGAGCGTCTTCGTGCCCACCAGCCCTGAAAGCCTGTGGAGAAGCGCGTCGCGCGGGACCACTCCGCCGTGCTGCAGGGTGGCGGGATCCAGGTACATCAGCGCGAGCGTCTGGCCGACGAGCATCTCGCCGGCGGACAGGTGGCGCCGCCCGAGCCGGTCCCCCGAGGGAAGCAGGTAGAAGTACCCGTCGGCCCGCTGCACCAGCTCGCACCCGAACCGGCGATAGAAAGGCTCCAGGTAATCGAGGGCTTCGACCAGGTAGTCGTAGGCGGTACCATCGTCGCGCCCGACATGCCGCCCGCGGCGCAGGGCGAGATCCACCTCCGGGAAATGCTCGTCCGCGATCACCTCTTCGAGCGACTGGAATCCGGAAGCCGTCATCTCATGCCCCCTGCTCCGGCAGGCTCCAATCCTCCAGCTCCAGGTCCGGCGTGACGCCGCGCCAGGGTCGCTCGTAATCGCTCCTGGTCCGGGCCATGCGGGCGAGCGCGTCGGCCACACGCCCCGTCACTGCGTAGTGCAGGTGAGGGGGAAATTCCGGCAACACTCGTCGGGTCACCTCGGCCAGGGACCCGGCGCCCGCGACCAGGGCGCTTCTGACCAGCGCCTCGATATCCAGACCCGCATCCTCGGGATCGACAAGCTCGGGCACGACTTCACGATCCGCGCGTGGCCTCGTGACGGCCGGACGCTCAACCCGGGATTCGAGAGGACGGAGCAGTCGGATCGATGGCGCCGATGCCACGACCAGCTGGAACGGAGTCGATGGCCAACTCGCGACCTGATCGCGCAATCGCTGGCTCAAGGCCCGATCCGGATCGAGGCGCACGACGTCACGCAGATAGCGATGGACGTACTGGTAGTATTCCGACCAGGCTCGCTGCCTTGCACCGCCCCACGCGGCGATGCGGTCGACGTGCTCGATGACCCGCTGCACGGCCGCTTCCGCTTCTGCCTGTTCCGATTCCGAAGCCAGGGCCTGGATTTCTTGCAGCAGCGCGACAAAATGGTGCGTGTCGCGAAGCAGCACTTCATTGAGCTCGCGCAGCGTGTCGGTGGTCGTGTCGAGCAGCGACTGGCATCGCTCGACTGCGCCGAACCAGTCCGCCTGCAGGAGCTCGGAGATCTGCGCCTGAACTTCCTCCTGCTGGGAATCGAGCCCGCGCTGGCGGCGTTCGATCCCAGCGACGAGATCGCCGACGGTTACCCGCAAGGGAGCCACCACCTGCTCCCGCCAGGCATCCTCGGTATCGGCGCGCCTCGCCGCCGCCAGGATCTCTGCAAGCTGAGCCCGCAGCGTCCCGGTCAGCAGGGTCAGGCTCTCGCGGGTCAGCGCTTCATCCGCGAGGTAGTACTCCACCACCGCGGCAGCCAGCCGCGTCAGCGTGTACTCACCGGCCCGGACGATGCCTGCCCCGTCCACCCGGGCCAGCATGCGCTGCTCGCGGAGGCGCTGGATCGCGTGCGTCGCCCGCTTTCGCGGCCGCTCGGCGCCCGGCTCGACCACGTCGCAGGTCTGCTCGAACATGTCGATGAGTACGTCCTCTTCGAATGACGCAAGCGATCCCCGATCGGCGCGCAGGTAAAGGCCTGCAAGGAAGCACAGGTCGAGCGTTTTCAGATCCAGGTTGATCCGGTCACGCGCGAGCGCGGCAATGAGGCGGCTCGGGTCGGACGGCATCACCGGGTCACCGCTGGGGCAATTCCATTTGGCAAGATCAATCCCGCAAGACGCCCGCTTGCATCGGCGAGGCTGCGAGCTTGTCGGCTTTTTCGCAACTCGCTCCCCTTTTCTTTTGCCGGTCTTCGCCAGGCTGGCCCCGCGAGCCGGCCGCTGTGGTCGATAAGGCTATGCACCGCGATGCTGACGGTTATGTCGCATGGTCGACCCGGCTGCCCCAGGCCCGCAATCGTAGTCAATTCATGGACTCAGCGCACCCCACGGCGCATGCCCGACGGGCACATTTTATGGGCTGCGCTTGGTCGTGTGTCGGGTTGAAAGCGGGACAGTCCTCGCCTCTACCGATCGTTGACCTGGATCACCCGACTCGAGCCGAGACCAGCCGCCATCGGCCGAATGACCCGCGTGTTCCGGCGGACAGCGCGGCCGTTGTGGACCGAACCGGACTTTATGAATGCAACGCTTCGATCGATTTCGGATTGGATGCGACGATTTTCAGCAATGCCCGAGCCGGGCCGGTTGGTCGCGTTCGATGCTGCTCCCAGTTCTGAAGTGTCCGCACGTTGACACCGATCAGTTTGGCAAACTGGGACTGGCTGATGTTGGCTGCCTTACGGATGGCCCGCACATCGGGTTCCTTCACCGCTGTGGCACGCGCGCCGCGCACGGACTTGCCATCCATGTGCCGCTTCATCTCCTGCACACCCTTGACGAGTTGATCGAAATGTTCCCTGTCCACCACTCGATATCCTTCATCAAATCCTGGAGCACCTTGCGCGCACCTGAACACCACGAACGGGGTCAGCTCAACGAAGAGGATTGGGGACTATGCGCTTTTCGCGTATACGCTGCAAGCGTATGGTGAGGGAGACGTGCGACCGGGTGTCGTTGACATGGCCATGTAAAGATCTTGCCGGCGTGCACCTGGTCCCAGGGACTCGCAAAAATCAGCCGAATACCAGGAAACGCTCTTGCTGCCGGCATTCGTTTTGCTCGTGAGCCGGGTAGACCTCCGATCCGGAGGCACCAAGCATGGCTGGATCTGGCGGGCACTCTCGCGAGCGCGAGAATACCCGCCATTCGCCTCTATCCGTCGGTCCGGCAGCCTGTTCAGGGTTCGCGTACGCGCCAAATGTTGCCTGTTGCGCGCGCTCAGGTTTCACGATCGCGGTAGAAGCGTCTCGTGCGTTCGTAGACCGGCGCGAGCTCGAGCTGATAGAAGCCGGCGGAGCCTTTCAGCAGCGTGAACTCGTGACGCGTGCCGGGCGGGTACTCCGCCCAGTACTCGGGAACGCCAAGCCCGGAAAGGTCGAGAGCAGGCAAGTGCTCGCCCTCCGACTCGAAGTGGCCGCCTCCCATTGAGACGTAAGGAAGCGTCTCCGCCCGTGCAGTTGCGGCGTTGAGACGAAGCATTGCCGGGTACGTGGCAGCGACGCATGCCGCGACCGCGAGCACGCCGACGACCGAACGCTCGATCCGCGGGGCGCCCTGCCCGAGCTTCCAGGCTGCGACCGCGGCCAAGGTGCCGACGAGGAGGAATGGCGCGGCTGGCGGAGTCTCCAGCGGCAGGTAGGGCTGGAGGAAAAGCGCGTCGGTCAGGGCGTAGATCCCGGCGACGAAGAAGACGCCCACCAGCGCCAGCAGTCCCCTGTGCTGCGCGAGGTCGAAGCCAGGCGAGAGCTGAGCCGCAGTGTCCGCATCGGTTTCGATCGCGAAGCCACGCTCCTTGATGGCTCGAACGAGCGGTGCGCTTCGCAGCCGCGCGGCGGCATCGAGCTTATGGAAAGTGAGCAACTCGCCGAGCCTGAGCCGATGGTCTTTATTACCCCGTTCATGCCACCGGAATGCCGACACCCACTTCTCTCCGTGATCCGTCTCGATCACGAGGCGGTACCATGCGAGCTGTTGCATGGCGTTCCCGCTTGCAGGGCCCAGCAGGCGAACACGTCGTACCTCGTCCCAGCGTACGCGCCAGTGCCCGGCGGTCTGGCGCAACCAGCCAAGGCCGAGCAGGCGTGGAATGTTTGCTTCCAGTCCCGCGTGGGTGAGGCGCAGCCGTGCCCGGGATTCGAGGATCAGGAGAACAGTCGCGAACGGTAACAAGACCGCGGCCGACCACAGGACCCATCGATGGGCGGGATCATCCGTGAACTTCGCGCGAAGCGCAGTCCAGATCGCCGGGCAGATCGAGCCGTCCGCGGCCACCGGGAGGGTCGCCAGTATGGCAAGCAGGGCGGCCAACGGCAGGCCGAGCGCCACGGCCAGCAATGTCCACGTGTGCGTGGTCTTGAGCGGGGAACTTCCGGCGTGAAGCACCTTCGTCCCGTCGTCCGGCCTGAGCTCGTCCACGCCGTATCCTCCTGAGGGTTTCCGGCAGGGTCGATGTGGGACGATAGCCAGACGCGATGCCGAACGTGAGGAGACCCGTCACGCTTCCGGCGCGGAGCGCTTCCGCGGAGGGATTTTCGAAATGAGAATCATTCCGCCGAGTGGCGGCCGCAAAGCAGCGACGTCGCGGCATTCGCGTCCCAGACCAGGACGCAGCGATTCATAGTAGGTTACGGCGTGCTTCAGGTCCGATACGGTGGACGGATGGTATTCAATCTTCATCCATCACGCCGCACCGGCGACAAAACTCCCCGTCGTCGATCGTCTCGAAACACCCCGAGCTGAGCTCCGCATCACGTTCCCTCGCTATGCTCAACCCTCCGGGTCCGGGAACGGATCTGCAATGGCTCGCGGATCGTTAGCGAGGCTCTCCCACGCCCTCAGAACAAGGCGCACCCGTTCCGCGGGCGGAAGACGCAGGAGTTCCTGTTCAAGCTCTGAGGCACTTCTCATTGGCGCATTCCAAACTACAACCCCTTCAGACCATAGCCGCAATTGCGGACTGCCAGGCCGGCGGCTGGCCCAAACGCTTCGGCGAGATGGTCAATGGTGAGAACCTGGGTTTCGCCTTCGCTCCGATCGAGGTGGAGATCGCGCCGTGCAATCGCTGGCTCAGGTCCCGTCAGCGTCGAACGATAGCGGGTACCGGTCGGGGTTCCGCATAGCGTCTATGCCCAGGTCGACATCCAGATCAGGCCAGTAGTAGTGGCCGGGGGATTGTTCCTCGACGTTGAGAACAGCTTCCACGCTGCCGCGCTTGAACCACGGAAACTTGTCGTACGGCAGGAATATCTCCTCGCCCTGAGCCAGAACCCAGATGCCATGCGGCGAAATATCAGTCACCTCGATACCCGAAGTGCTTTTTCCATGCGGCTGCGAGCTCATCACGACGAGCCTCCACGATGCCTTTGATCTGGCCCAATTGAACCTGCGAATATCTGTAATTCTTCGCCAATCAGTGTCCCGGCGCCGGATGCGCGCCCGGCACGGCCATGGCGGGACTCGGGATTCTGCGGCCGGATA
>CAZBGV010000019.1:0-45568 GCA_964491485.1 uncultured Woeseiaceae bacterium
CACGCGGAGGGGCAAGTCTAGCGTTCCGCCCGGCCGGGGACAATGGCTCGCCGGGCCCGGCCGCCCGGGAACGCCGGCATGTCAGTCGCCGACGGCGAAGCGATGGACGAGCTGCCCCCACTCGTCGAAGAAGCGCACGGCGAAGCCGGCCGGCCGCCCGGAAGCGGCGGGCGCGACGTCGACCTCGAGGAAACCGCCCTGGAGTCCGGGGCTCGCATACGGCTGGCGCACGCGCCCGTCCGGATCGGTGCCGCGCGCGTCGCCCGGGTGCACTGCCGGCTGCGCATTCGTATAGCTCAGCGCCCCGGCGGAGAATTCGTGATAGCCGCTCGGGTGGATGCTGTGGTACTGCCAGTGCCGATCGCCGGTGACGATGAACAGCTCGTCCGGCGAGAAGTCGTGCGTCACGAGCCAGCCGAACAGCTCGTCCGCCTCGTTGCGGAAGCCGCCGGGGTTCGTGTGGTTGTCGATCTTGTTGCCCTTGTCCGGTCCCACCAGCGGCGTCGGCACCACCAGGATCTTGAACGTCGCGTCGGACTCGAGCAGCGTGCGCTGCAGCCATGCCGTCTGTTCCGCGCCCCAGATCGATTTGCCGGGGCCGTCGGGCGCCGCGTTCGGGTCGCGGTAATCGCGGCCTTCGAGAAACCACACCTGGAGCTCCCGGCTCACGCGCCGCGTGCGGTACGTGAGGCCGTCGGGTTCGTCCGGGTCGACCACCGGCACCTGCTCGACAAAGATCGCCGCACCGAGACCCGGGGACGGTCCTTCGTCACCCTCTTTGTCGGCATCGTCGTGCCGGAAATCGTGATCGTCCTTCATCCAGTAGCCCGCCGCGCCGCGCAACGCGGAAACCAGGCGCGGCTGCGAGTACTGCCGCTGCCAGCGAAAGCGCATGGACGCCGCGTCGCGCGCCGCCGGCATGCCGGGACGTTGCTGGTCGTAGTACACGTTGTCGCCGTTGAACACGATGAAATCGGGCTCGAGGAACGGCACGTACGCAAGCGCGGGATAGCCGAGCTCCTTGTCCCGGCCGGCGTAGGGCTGGGTCCGCTGCACGCCCTTGCGATTGAAGCCGCCGAAGTGGAAGCGCTCGTAATTCATGCAGGTGAGCACGGTGAACGTCACCGGCCGCGAGATCGCGGCGCCTGCGAGGGTTCTGAACACGGCCGGCTCGCTCGCGACGGCGGAGGCGCGGTCGCGGCCGTAACGCACGCGGTAGTAATAGCGGGTCGCGGGCTCGAGGTCCTGCACGCGTATTTTCACGATGTAATCGTGCGCGGCCTCCGCTTCCCGCCACCGCGTCGACCGGTAGTCGCTGAAGCGCGGGTCGCGGCTCAGCTCGAATCTCGCGACGCCCGCAACGCCTGCGACGCCCCCGTCCGCGCGGCGCTCGCTCGTGAGGCGCGTCTGCAGGATGATGCTGTGCTCCGTCGGCTCGCCCGAGAGCAATCCCTGCGCCAGGCGGATTGCGGGTTCCTCCGGCGCCGCGGCGAGCGGCAGCAGGCAGGCGAGCACGAGCACCTTTCTCATACCGACTCTCCTCATCCTCCGGAGCCCGGCAGCAGCCTGGCACGCCGCCGCACGTCCTCCGGCAGCGTCTCGTTGTAGGTTTGCCCGAATCCGCCGTACTGGTGGTAGATGTAGCCCTGCCAGGGGTCTTCGCCGCGCACGCGCGGATCACCGCTGTCGGTGAGGTACTCCGTGAGCACGGACGCGAGCTCCCGCCGCACGGCCTCGAAGCGTTCGTCTCGGGCCAGGTTGACGACCTGGTCCGGATCGTTCGCAAGGGCGTACAGCTCCTCCGCCGGGCGCTTGCCGAAGGCGAGCGCGTACTCGCGCGCGTAGCGGCGCCGGTTGTCCGGCTGCAGCATGAAGGTCTTGGTCGGGCCGGCGTCGACGTCGCCGTACGTCGTCTTGTTGGACGAGTGGAAGTCGGGATCGCCGGCCGGCCAGCGCTCCGGCGCGTAATTCCGGATGTAGAGATACTCGCGGGTGCGGATCGCGCGCGACGGATAGGTCGCGCCGGCCGGGCGCGCCCAGGTATGGCGCTCCATGGCCGTCACGACGAACTCGCGGCTGCCCGGCGTGACGCCGCTCCGGTTCGTTCGCAGGAGCGGCAGCAGGCTGCGTCCCGTCATCGCCGCCGGCACTTCGAGGCCCGCGGCCTCGAGCAGGGTCGGCGCGAAATCGATGTTCGAGACGAAATCATCGACCGTACGGCCGGGAGCGCGCACGCCCTTGCCCCAGCGG
The DNA here is from genome assembly GCA_964491485.1 of uncultured Woeseiaceae bacterium. GTDB lineage: Bacteria > Pseudomonadota > Gammaproteobacteria > Steroidobacterales > Woeseiaceae > IDS-8. Next base: position 2,251 of record CAZBGV010000019.1, read on the forward strand.
ATGGCGAGCGGCATCCGCGTGCCCGAGTCGTACAGCGTGGTCTTGGCGCGCGGGAACGGCATGCCGTTGTCGGAGGTCGCAATGACAATCGTGTTCTCGAGCTCGCCTGCGTCCTCCAGCATCCGGAGCACGCTGCCGACGTGCGTGTCCAGCCATGCGATCTCGTAATAGTAGTCCGTGAGGTCGGCGCGGATTTCCGGCGTGTCGGGCAGGAACGCCGGCACGCGCACGCGCGCCGGGTCGAGGCCCGCCTCGCGCACGCCCGCGCCCGCGGAGTACACGCGATGCGGCTCGCGGGTGCCGAGCCAGAAGAAGAACGGCGCATCGCCGGGGCGCGTCGCGAGGAAGTCGGCGAAGTTCGCGGCGTAATCGATCGGCGAGATCCCCTCGGCCACCCTCGAAGCCACCACGCGCGCGTTGAACTCGCGGCCGATCGGGTAGCGCTCGAGCCCGAGGTAGTCCCAGCTCCCGGGATTCCAGCCCTTGCCCGTGAAGCCGACGAAGTAGCCCGCGTCCTCCAGCAGGAGCGGCAGGAGCGGCAGGTCGGGCGGAATCGAGCCGTGCAGGATGCCGGCTTCCCGCAGGCGCCAGATGTCCTGGCCGGTGAGGATCGCGCTGCGCGCGCCGGTGCAGGAGGGCGATGCCGTGAACGCGTGCGTGAACAGCACGCCTTCGGCGGCGATGCGGTCGAACGAGGGCGTGGCGACGACCGGGTCGCCGTAGGCGCTGGCGTGTGGCCACGACTGGTCGTCCGAGATGATGAACAGGATGTTCGGCCGAGCCTCCGCAGCGCGAACCGAAACGACCGCGACCAGGAGAGCCAGCAGCACGGTTCGAGCCATCTTCGTCACCTTGGGTGCAGCAAGGGAGGGGTCCTGGCCTCCGCGGTCTCGATACGCGCCAGCAGCTCGCGACGGACGCGATCGGGATATTTCTCCTCGAACCGCACGCGTTCGAGGAGCGGACGGATCGGCAACGCGCGCCGCCCGGCGAGGTCGATCGCGAGCATGGCAGCGAGGTGATCGGCCGGGTCCAGCGCAGCGTCTTCGATGATTGCCCCGAGGACCTCCAAAGCGGGCGGCGAATCGCCCGCGAGCAGCAAGCCGCGCGCCGCCGCGGCGCGAACGACGGGCTCCTCGTCCTCGAGTAATGGCGTCAATGCCTGCGCCAGTGCATCGCGCCGCGCCTCGTCTGCCGCGAAGTTGCCCAGCCCGACGGCCGCCCAATAGCGCACGGCCGCATTGTCGCCGCGGGAAAGTCCGGCGAGCTCTTCCGCCGAAAGGGTATGCAATCGGCGCAGCACGGACCAGGCTTCCCGCACCCGATCGGTTCCTCGCAACGCGTATTCGCTGCCCTGCTCCACGCGCCATTTGCGCAGCAGCGATTCGGGGACGGCGCCGAGGTCGCCGATGCGCTGCTGCATCGACCAGAGCTCGCCGCGCATCGAGGCGAGCACGCCGGCATACGCCGGGTCGCTCGCCAGGTTCTCGAGCTCGAAGGGATCCCGCTCGAGGTCGTACAGTTCCTCGATCGGCTTGTACTGGAAATACCAGCGAACCGCCGGATCGGGCGAGGAAGCAGCCTCGAGCCGCCTCAGCTCGGCAGTGATGCCGCTCCACGGGTGAGCTTCGGCGTATTCCTGGTGCTGCAGCCGCGGCTTGAAGTACTCGTAATTCCGCACGTACTTGTATCGGCTGCCGATCACGGTGCGGATGATGTCGATGCGCTCGTCCATCCGGTCGCGGTGCGCAAAGACGCCGCTTGCGGGTTCCTGCCGCCGCGGCCCTAGCAGCACGCGTCCCTGCATGTGCCCGGGAACGTCCACGCCCGCCAGGCTGAGGACGGTGGGCGCCAGGTCGATGAGGCTCACGGGGTCGAGGCGGACCTCGTTCCCATCCCCGATCACGAACCGCTCGCGCCACTTCGCTGGCACATGAACGATGAGCGGCACGCGCAGGCCCAGGTCGAAGATCCACCGTTTGCCGCGTGGCAGCCCCGGGCCGTGATCGGCCCAGATCATCACCACCGTATCGTCGGTCGCGCCCGTGGCCTCCAGCCGCGCGAGCTGCTCCCCGATCCAGGCGTCGGCCTCGTGCACGTTCTGGTAGTAACCGGCCCAGAAGCGCCGGACGGTGGGCGTGTCGGGGTAGTACGGCGGCAGGTCGAGCGCCTCGGGATCGAACAGCGCCGCAGCGTATTCGCCGCGATTGCGCGATTCGTGCGTACCCGAGTAGTTGATGACCGAAAAGAACGGCTGCCCGGGATCGGTACGTTCCTCCCAGTCACGGTGCCCCGCGCCATCGAGGTCCCAGGTGTCGGGCGGCGCCTCGAACTGGTAATCGGTCTTCTTGCGATTCGTCGTGAAGTAACCGGCCTGGCGCAGGTACCACGGAAAGGGCTTGATCTGCTCCGGCCGCAGGATGTCCGTGCGCATGAACTGCGCGCCGAGCGCCACCGCGTACACGCCCGTGATCAGGGCAGAGCGTGATACGGCACAGACCGGCGCCGTCGCGTAGGCGTTCGCGAAGCGGATGCCGTCGCGCGCGAGCGCGTCGATGTGCGGCGTCACCGCGCCGCGGTCGCCGTAAGCGCCGAGCTGCGTGCTCGTATCTTCCAGGGACAGCCACAGGAAGCTCGGACGCCCGGCTGCCGCGCCCGCGGCACCGGGGAGGACCAGCACTAGCAGCAAGAATGTCCGCGCCATCCCCCTCCCCGGAATGTGGTCAGGCCAATTAGTATACTGGCTTGTCCACTGACCTGGCAACGGAAGCCCTCAGGGGCCGATGGTATCGAGGAGCCACGTGACGATGCCCTGTGGGGGCACGGTGCTCGTCGCCTCGGACGCCGGCGCCTCGTCGAGCCGCGCGCTCCGGGGCTGCACCGGCCGACCCCGCAGCATGACCTCGCCGGGCGCGACCGGGACGAAATACGGGTTGAAGGCGCGGATCAGCAGCGCCTCGCAGTCCTCCGCCTTCTTCACCGCCGACACGACCAGCGGACCGCCGACCTCGGCCAGGCTGCAGGCATCCGGCAGGTCCGGGGCCTGCCGGTTCAGGGCGAAGCGCGGGTACGCGCCGGCGTGGAAGGACGGCACGTCCGCCAGGTAGCGGCGCGCCAGCGCGGCCAGCGTGGACGGTGCGCCGGCGAACGGCGCGAGCGCGAAGCGGAAGCGCAACCGCCCGGGAAGCTCTGCCTCCGGCGTCGGCAGCGGCATCCCGGACAGGCGGCCGGGTCGGTACAGGAGATCCGGCTTGCCCATGACACCGACGCTGCGGAACAGGGTGACGGCGAGCGTGCCGGGATCGTCGGGATCGATCTCGTACTCGCGCAAGCCGTCGGTGAGCACGCCGAGTCCTCCCGTACCGTCCGCGAGCGCCACGAAACCCTGCATCGGGTAGATTGGCACGGGCTTCGAGCTCCAGCCTGCGCGCTCCCAGTCGGCGAGCTCGGGCGGCCGGCTCGGCCGCTCGATCAGGCCGAACGGCTGCTCGGCGTAAGACACGTCGGTATCGAGCCCGGTGCGGAACAGCGCCTGCAGCCGGTGATCCCGCGCCGTGTTGTCGAGCGCGATCGTGACGCGCAGGAACGGCTCGTCGGCGCGCAACGCGAGCGTCAGGTCGACGGGCAAGGTCGCCGAGGCGCGGCGCGCCGCGCGCTCCTCGAGATCGCGGGGAACGTCGAGCGCGTACCGGAGGCGCAGCGACTGCTGCAGCGGTCCCGTCGTAACTTCCGCCTCGGGCCGCGCGCCGAGCGTGGACACTTTCCAGTCCGCGCGCGGCGGCGAAAAATCGTACTCGTCGCCGTCGTCGCCGCCGTCTACGAGCTCGAGCAGCCCGGCGAACACGCGGCCGCCCGCAAGCTCCGTGAGCTCGAGCGTGCCGTCGTCGGCGAGCCGCACCCGCAACAACCCGTTCTCGATGCAGCCAGCCGGGGCGTTGCGTGCAAACGCCGGAGACGCCGCGGACTCGCGGGCACGCAGGTAGAGCGTCGTGTACCCCAGCGCCGGGAGCTCGCCCGCATCGACCAGCAGCCGGTGCCGGAACATGGGCGTATTGCCCTTCCGCGGCGGCACCAGCGCGGCGACGTCCTGCACCAGCTCGCCGAGGCGCAGAGTCTCCACCGCGAGCGGCTGGAACGCGCACGTGCTGCCGTTGCCGTCGCGCAACTCGAGGCGGGCGGCATCGGAGGCTTCGGCGAGCACTTGCACCGTCGCGAGCGTGCGCCGGCGCTCGGGCAGCGTGTTGAAGAGCAGCACGCGCTCACCGTCCTGCCGCGCGCGCACGCGCTCCGCGATGGCGCGCATGCGGAGCTCGAGGAGCGCTTGTCCGGACTCCAGCACGTCGCGGCAGCGCTGCTTCACGGCGCGATTGACCTCGTCGGAGTTGCAGCCGCCGATGCTGTCGTGCGCGTGGCTTTCGAGCAGCGTCTTCCAGGCCCGTTCCAGGAAGCCGTGCGGGTACGGCATGCCGAGCGACCAGCCGATGGCGAGCACCGGCTCCAGCGCCAGCGTGAGCAGCTTCTCGGCGTCGGCATTCGCTTTCTTGACGTCGTAGCGCGTCGACCAGATGCCGCGATGGATACGGCCGTGCCGCGCCGCGAGCATCTCGCCGCGAACGACCCCGAGAGCACCGCCTGCTTCCACTGCGTCGAAGAAGCGGGCGGGCGTCGACAGGAGGTACTCGATCGCCGGCTGACGCCCGTTCTCGTCCGCGAGTATCCCGGGCAGGCGCGGATCCCACGGCTGCTGGTCGTTGCCCGCCATGAGCAGCACGTTCGGCCCCGCGTTGAACGGACGCATGTACTCGACGTGATGTCGCAGCTGCGCCAGCCTCACCCCGGGGGCCGCGGCGTCGTCCGGCATGCCCTTGACGCCGGAATAGCCGGAGAGGATCGCCGCGGCAATTACGCGGCTGCCGTCGGGCGCTTCCCATACGAACTCGCTCCGCGGGTGCACCCGCTCCGAAAAGCCGCGCCAGAAGATGCAGCGCTCGATGCCGAAGCCCTTGAGGATCTGCGGGAGCTGCGCCGTCTGGCCGAAGGAATCCGGCACGTAACCGACGGAGAGCGGCTCCCCGCCGAGCGCACGCGCGTCGCGCGTCCCGTACAGCAGGTTGCGCACCAGCGACTCCGCGCCGACGACGCACTGGTCGCTCTGCGTGTACCAGGGGCCCACGAGCAGCTTCCCCGCGCGCACCAGCGCCGCCACGCGCCCGCGCTCCGCCGGCACGAGCGCGAGGTAGTCCTCGACGAGCACGCTCTGGCCGTCGAGCACGAATGCGGGCAGCCGGCCCTGCTCGAGCTCGTCGAGCACGACGGGCAGCATCTCGCCGAGCAGCACCCGCGACTGCTCCGCGGTGAAATACCACTCGCGATCCCAGTGCGTGTGCGGGACGACGTGCACACGCACCGGACGTACCGCGTCAGTCGCCACGCTCGGGCCTCATGAGCGCGAGCGAGCCGAAGGCGATGATGAGCGCGCCGACGGCGATCGACAGCACGTACACGGCCCAGTTGCCGACCGCGAGCCAGCCGTAAAAGCCGCTGATCGGCGCCCGGTTCTCGGCGCCCAGGGCCACGGCGAGGGCGGCGGCCAGGGAAGAGCCCGCGACGTTGACGGCGATCAGCCGCGGGCGGGCGAGCACGAACGGCAGCGCACCTTCGCTGACGCCGACGAAACCCATGATGAGCGCCGCCTTGCCGGCCTCGTGCAACGAAGCCGGGAAGCGGTGGGTCCACAGCACCGCGGCGAGGCCGAGGCCGAGCGGCGGCACGATGATCGCGACCTGCGCAGCCGTATTCGGGTCGTAGATGCCGGACGCGAGCAGCGCCATCGCGGTGGTGACCGCGGCCTTGTTCACCGGCCCGCCGAGGTCGAAGCCCGTCATGGCACCCACGATGGCCGCGAGCGCGATCCGGTTCGCGCCGGACATGCCGCGCAGCCAGGACTCCAGCGCGTGGTTCAGCGCCGCGAGCGGATCGCCGATCACGTACAGCACGATCACGCAGGTGAGCAGCGTGCCGATGAACGGGATGATGAAGATTGGGACGACGCTCGCGAACGCGCCGGGCAGCCTGATCCGGGTGGCCAGCAGGCGCACGATCCAGCCGGCGAGCAGGCCGGCCGCGAGCGCGCCGAGGAAGCCGGTGCCGAGGTTCTGCGCGAGCAGGCCCGCGATCAGGCCGGGACCGAGGCCGGGCTTCGAGGCGATGCCGTACGCGATGTAACCGGCGGCGACCGGCAGCATGAGGAACAGGCCGATGCCGCCGATCATGTCGAACGCGTGCAGGAGGCGCAGCATCGCGCTGGCGCTGTCCGCGTAGCGGCCGTCCCAGATGTCCGCGACGCCATAGAACGAGGCGCCGATGCGCGCCGTGCCCATGATCACGGCGCCCGCGATCACGAGCGGCAGCATGTACGACACGCCGGTCATGAGTGCCTGCCGGACTTCGATCCCGAGGCTCTTCTTCGTGCCGCCCTGCGACTTGAACCGGGCCATCCTGCCTACCTGCCGCTGCTCGCCGACTACGCGCGCGCCGCCGCGATCTCGGCCAGCAGCGCGTCCATGACGGCTTCGCCCTCGTGGATCGGATCCTCGACCGAGCACTCGATGAGCGGCAAGCCGTCGAAGCGCTCGCGCCCCTCGATGGCGACCTCGGAGGCGATGATCGCGCCGTCCGCGCGGGCGATGTCGCCGTCCTCGATCACGTTGTCGCCGCCGAGACTGCCTTGCGTTTCGATCTTGATTTCGAACCCGCGCGCATGCGCGACGTTTTGCAGGCTTTCCGCGGCCATGAAGGTGTGTGCGATGCCGGTGGGGCACGCGGTGACGCAGACGATGAACATGGACATTCCTCGCGTGTGTTTCCCGTTTCAGGCAGCCTCGAGCGCCTGGCGCAGGCAGGCGACGACTTCGCCCGGACTCGCGCACTGCCTGAGCTTCGTTCTGAATTCCTCGTGCATGATCCTGCGCGCCAGCTGCGCAAAGATCCTGAGGTGCGCGTCTCCTGCGTCCGCCTGCCGGATCAGGAGCAGGAGCACGGTGTCGACCGGCGTGCCGTCGCGCGACTGCCAGTCGACCGGCTCGGCCAGGCGCGCGACGCACAGGCTGTTGTGCCGGACCGCCGCGGATTTGCAGTGCGGCACGGCGATCCCGAAACCCAGCCCGGTGGAGAACACGTCCTCGCGCTGCCAGACCGCTTCCTCGACAGCGGCCGCGGAATCCACGCGCTCGTCGAGGTGCGCGAGATCGACGAGATGCCGGATCGCGTCCGCCTTCGACGCGGCATGCGGCAGGAGCTCGATTAGCGCCGCATCGAACAGCGGCGCCTCGCGGACCGTCCCTGCAAACTCGCGCAAGCGCTGCGCCACCGCTTCCGCCCCGTCCAGCTCCTCGAGCTCGCCGACGAGCATCCGGCAGGCCGCGCTGTCGAGCGCGGCCAGTGCCGCTTTTGCCCGCGTGACGAGCGGCGCCGCCATCGAAAGCTCGTGCACGCCGAGACCCGCAAACACCGGCAGCATCGAAGCATCCCCGGCGAGCTCGCCGCAGACCGCGATGCGCAGCCCGTGCGCGCGCGCGGCTGCGACGACCGTGCCGAGGAGGCGCAGGAACGACGGGTGGCAACCGGCGTACAGCTCGCGCACGGCCGGGTTGCCGCGATCGCAGGCGAGAAAATACTGCGCGAGGTCGTTGCTGCCGATGGAGATGAAATCGCAATGCTCCGCCAGCCGGTCGATCGCGAACGCGGCGGCCGGCACCTCGACCATGACGCCGAGCTGCGGTTCTCCGAACACCGTGCCCGCCTCGCGCAGGCGCTCGCGTTGCGCGGCGATGCGCGCGCGCACCCAGCGCAGCTCCTCCACCGTCGTCACCATCGGCACCATGATGCGCAGGTCGCCGTGCACGGCGGCACGCAGCAACGCGGCGAGCTGCGCGTCGCAGGCGTCGGGGCAGTGCGGGTACACGCGTACGCCGCGCACGCCGAGAAAAGGATTGGGTTCGGCAGCGGTCTCGAGCCACGGCACGGGCTTGTCGCCGCCGATGTCGAACGTGCGCACGACGACGGGACGGCCGTCCGCGTGCTCGAGCACCGCCCGATAGGCGGCGAGCTGCTCCTCTTCCACGGGGGGAGCGGCCCTGTCCATGAACAGCGCTTCGGTGCGGAAGAGACCGATGCCTTCCGCACCGGCCGCGAACGCGCGCGCGGCCTCTTCCACGGAAGCGACGTTCACGGCGATCTCGATGCGCCTGCCGTCGGCCGTGCTGCCGGCTGCCTCGCGGTAACGCTCGAAGCGCGCCTCGAGCGCCGCGCACTTCGCGCGCTCGCGCTCGTACCAGGCGAGCACGCCGGCGTCGGCGCCGTCCACCAGCAGCCCGGCCGACGCGTCCGCGACCAGCGGGCCGGCGGCGGAACGCGCGAATGCCACGGCACCCGGCGCGTCGACGACGAGCGGGATGCCGGCGGCGCGCGCCAGGATGACGGTATGCGAGGTGCTGCCGCCGCTTTCGAGAACGAGCCCCTGCAGGTGGCCCTTGTTCAGTGCGACGAATGCGCTCGGCGCGAGCTCCGCCGCCACCACGACGACGGGTGCGTCGGGCGCGGCCGGCGCCGCCACGGCCGCCTCGCCGTAAATGCGGCGCAGCAGGCGCAGCGATACGTCCTGCACGTCGAGAGCGCGCTCCCGCAGGTAGCGGTTCCCGGTCGCGCCGAGAATCGCGTCGAAATGACCGACCGTGTCGGCGATCGCGCGCGCCGCGGATACAGGCTGCGCCGCATCGAACAGCGCCGCGCGCAGGCGCGCCGCGTATTCCTCGTCGCGCAGGATGGCGACGTGCGCGTTGAGCACGGCCGCTTCGGCTCCCCGGTGCGTTGCCAGCTCGGCGGCGTAATCCTCGAGCAACGCGGCTCTTGCGGCGGCGACGCGCTGCCACTCCGTTTCCGCACCGCGGCCCGGCTCGGCGAGCAGCACTTCGGAAAACTGCGGACCGGCGATGACGAGCGCGCTGCCGATGCCCACTCCGGTGCCGATGCCGCGCCCGCCGACGCAGCGCGGCGCAAGCTCCGCGAGCGAGCGCGGCACCGGTGCGCCGGCCGCGGGCTCCGTCACCGCATCGTCGTCACAGCGCGGGAGCTCCTCCGCGACGAACCGCCGCAACGCGTCCAGGGCCGCGGCGGCATCCTGCCCCGTCGCGCTGATCGCGCACGGATCCGCGGCACGAATGTCGGCGGACAGCAGCGCAAGCACGCTCTTCAGCGACGCCTCGCGACCGTTGCGCCGGTTCACGAGCCGGATGTCGGCGGCATAGCGCCCGGCGAGCGCGGCCAGCGCGGTGGCCGGGCGCGCGTGCACGCCGTGCGCGAGCGGACAGGCGAATTCGAGCACGGGCGACGACATCAGCACGTGTCCGTCGCAGCCACACGGCGGCGATGTCCGCTCGTCCGCGCCGACCCGGACGCGTGGACAGCTCCCGGCAGCGTCATTAGTATCGGCTCCCGCCTTCCACGGACATCACAATGAGAAGCATGCTCCGTCGCCGCTCGCTCGCCTGTTGCATCGCCTCGACGGCGCTGTGCGCCTCCCTCCCGCTCGCCGCACACGCCGAGCCGCCGGGGCACCTGCCGGACATCCCGGGATTCGTGACGCTGCACTGCGACCTGCACATGCACACGCTGTTCTCGGACGGCGAAGTGTGGCCCACTATTCGCGTCGCCGAGGCGCAAAGGGAAAACCTCGACTGCATCGCGCTCACCGATCACCTCCGCTACGGCAAGGGCAGCAAGCAGCCCGAAGTCGGCGGCGATCGCAACCGTGCGTACGAGATCGCCGCGGAGGCCGCCGCGGGCGGCCCGCTCCTCGTCATCCGCGGCGCGGAGATCACGCAGCCGATGCCGCCGGGCCACATCAATGCGCTGTTCCTCGACGACGCGGACATTGCCCGCAAGGACTTCATGCAGACCCTCGCGATCGCGCGCGACCAGGGCGCATTCCTCGTGTGGAATCACCCGTGGTGGAAGTCGCCGGACGTGAAATGGGAGCAGGACGGCCTCCCGCAATGGTTCGAGGTCCACGACCGGCTGCTCGCCGACGGCATCCTGCGCGGCATCGAGATCGTCAACGGCCGCTCGTACAGCCGCGCAGCCCATCGATGGGCGCTCGAAAAAGGCCTGACGATCCTCGGCACGACCGACATCCACCGGCTGGTTTCCCTCGAGTACGACCTGCGTTCCGGGCATCGCCCGCAGACCATCGTGTTCGCGAAGGAGCGCACGCCGGCGGCGATCCGGGAGGCCCTGTTCGCCGGCCGCACTGCGGTGTGGTTCGAGGATTCGCTCATCGGCGCCGCCGAATTCCTCGGTCCCGTGTTCCATGCCTGTATCCGCGTCGCGGAGACGCGCTGGCTGGAGCGTCTCGCCGTCGTCGAGCTGGACAACGCCTGCGGACTCGATTTCATCGTGGAGAGCACGGCCGATTTCGCGGTGCTGAACGCAACGCGCGTGTTCGAGCTGCCCGCGAACGGGCGCAAGGTGCTGACGATCGCCACCGGCCGCGTTCTCGAGCAGTTCACACTCCCGGTCACCGTCCTGAACCTGCACACCACGCCCGACGATTCGCTCGCGACGGAGCTCGGGTTCACGACCACGGGTGTCATCGCCGACAAGCGGGAGCTGGACGAGCTGGGCGCGAAATAGCGGCACCGGTTCAGCCTCCGCAGCGATCGGTTTCCAGCTTGGCCCGGCCCGCTGAGACCAGGTGCTCGAGCGCCCGGCTTTCCGTGGCCAGCATGTCCGCGTCTCCCTGCTCTGCCTGCCAGCCGGCGAGCGCCTCGCGGAGCCGCGCGAGGTCCGCGGCATAGCGCGGATCGCCCGCGACGTTCTCGAGCTCGAGCGGGTCGACCGCGAGGTCGTAGAGCTCGAGCTCGGGTCGCTCGCGGTAGCGCAGGTACCTGGCGAGAGCATCCGCATCGCCTGCTTCTCCCCTGGCGCGCCACGACGCGTAATAGCCGCCGGCGTTGCGCACGACGATGTTGTTGCTGAACGGCACCTGCCAGTTGCCGTTGACGATCAGCTTGAGCGACCGCGTGCGCACGGAGCGGATCGGATACGGGCCGCCGTTGCAGATCCCGGCGGAGGTCTGCACGCCGAACACGAATTCGCGATGGGAGTCCCGCGCGCCGGTCAGCACCGGCAGGAAGCTCCTGCCGTCGACGGCAGGCGCATCGCCGTCCGCCGCCTCGACGAGGGTCGGGACGACGTCGACGTAGGCGACCAGCGCGTCGCTCACCGAGCCGGGAGCCACCACGCCCGGCCAGCGCACGACCAGCGCGGTGCGCACGCCGGCGTCGTAGAGGGTCCATTTCGCGTTCGGGAACATCGCCCCCTGCTCGCTCGTGTAGATGAACAGCGTGTCGCCGCGATCGCCGGCTTCTTCCACGATGGCCATGACGCGGCCGAGCTCGGCGTCGAAGTCCGACACCTCGCGATAGTAGGCAGCCAGCGCGGCGCGCGTCTCGGGCGTGTCGACGAGATCGCCCGGCACCTCGAGATCTCCGGGCGCGTACTCCCGCTCGCCCTCGTTCCACGGCGTGTGCGGCTGGCGCGAGGCCACCACCAGCAGGTACGGCTCGCGCGCGTCCCTGCGCACGAACTCGCGGATCCGCTCGAAACTCGGGCGCTCCCGGTCACCGTCCACGTTCAGGCTCTCGAAAGGGAACGCCGCCTCCGGCGCATAGTGCCGCTTGCCGGAAATACCCACGCGATAGCCGAGCGCGCGGAAATAATGCGCGAGGCTGCGCGTGCCGTCGCGCACGCGGCTGTTCTGCGGGTAAGCGCCGCTGCGCACGGGGTACAGCCCCGTGTACAGCTGCTGGCGCGACGGCGCGCACATGGCGGTCGCGGTGAAGGCGTGCGTGAAGCGCATCCCCTCCTCCGCCAGCCGGTCGATGTTCGGCGTCGCCACGTCGGGGTTGCCGTACGCGCCCGAGTCGCGCCACGTCTGGTCGTCCGCCAGCACGAGCACGACGTTCGGGCGCCGCGGCGGCTCCGTGCGCCCGTCCGGCGGCGCCGCGCGCACGCCGGCACAGCAGCAGGCGATGGCAAGGGCCGCGAGGAGCCGATGCCGCCGGTCGTTCACAGCCATTGCGGCAACTCCGCCATGGACCGCAGCACCACGACGTCCGCCCGCGGGCAGGACTCGTCGAAGCGGTTCAGGAAGAACGTGCGCAGGCCCGCGTCCGCCGCCGCGGCCACGCCGACGGCGCTGTCCTCGACGGCGGCGCACGCTTCGGGCGCGAAGCCCATGTCCGCGGCCACGTAGCGGTAGATGGCGGGATCCGGCTTCCACAGCCCGATCTCGTAGGAGCTGTAGATGCGTGTCCCGAAATGGCGGTCGAGGCCGGTGACGGCCAGCGCCTGGCGGATCTTTTCCGGCGGCCCGCTGGAGACCACCGCCTTCGGCTGCGCCAGCCCGGCGAGCACCTCCGGCACGTGCGGCACCGGCAGGAGCTCGCTTTGGAAGAGCTCCGCGACCCGCGCGCGGTATTCGGGCACGAAGGCCTCGGGGAGGACCACGCCGTGCATTTCGCAAAGCGCCGCCAGCGTGTCGTCGAGCTTCCAGCCGCGGAAGCGCAGGACGAGCTCCTCCGCGTCCAGCACGGGCCCGATCCCGGCGAAGGCCTGTGCCATGGCGCGGAAGCACAGGGGCTCGCTGTCGACCAGCGTGCCGTCGCTGTCGAACAGGATGCAGGCGGTCACGGCCGGGACCCCGGCATTGCGGTCGCTCGGCCGCTGCCTGTAGGATGCCGTCTGGTCAGGCCAATCTGGCCCTCTCCCGTTTCCCCAGGGGTACTATGCCGCAGGCAGTTCCGATCAAACGGTTGTATCTGCACGTCGCCGACCAGCTCTCGGCGATGATCCGCTCCGGCGAGCTCAAAATCGGGCAGCGCCTGCCTTCCGAGCGCGACCTGGCCGCCCGCTTCTCGGTGAGCCGGCCGACCGTGCGCGAGGCGATCGTCACGCTCGAGGTGATGAAGCTCGTCGAGGTGCGCCCGGGCTCCGGCGTGTACGTGCGCGAAGCGGTCGGCAGCCGCATCGAGATCCCGGAAGACCTGCCCGGTCCGTTCGAAATCCTCGAAGCGCGCAAGGTGCTGGAATCCGAGATCGCGGCCATCGCCGCCGACCGCATCAGCAACGACGACCTGCTGCGCCTGAAGACGCTGTTGAAAAAGCTCGACTCGCCGACCCGGAGCGTGACCGAGATCGAGCGTCACGACCAGGAGTTTCATACCGTCATCGCCGAAGCCACCGGCAACAGCGCGCTGGTGAGCTGCGTCAAGTGGCTGTGGGACCTGCGGCGCGAGTCGGAGATCAGCGCCATGTTCCACGAGCACGCCCGCGAAACCGGCAGCCGTCCCGCGGTCGACGAGCATCGCGCGATCCTCGCCGCCCTCATGAAACGCGATGCGCGCGCCGCCCACGACGCCATGCAGCGGCACCTGGTGCGCGTGATCGAGGATCTCACGGAGCGGAGCCTCGGCTAGGGGCCAGCGCGAGCCGCGCCGCCGGCCCGTTGACGAGCGTGTTGCGCTCGCGGCCGTGCTCGATGACGAACTCGTCCCGGACCTCGCCCAGGGCGTCCAGCGCCCGGAAGCGCAGCGTGTCACCGTCGATGCGCACGACCCCGAACAGCGGCACGTCATCCATCCAGCGGCTGAGTGAGATCCTGCCGCCGCGTTCCGCCGTGAAATGGTCCCAGCCTTCGACCTTGGTCGTGCCGCGGCTCATCGTCGAGGCCGTGACGACGTACACGGTGTCCACCGGGTAGGGCGCCTGCTTGTCGGCCGCCGCCACCTGCGGGCCGCTTTCGGCGCGCTGGTAGGAATGGCGGTGGCCGGAGAGCACGAGATCGGCACCGCATTGCTCCAGCGCGGCCTCGAACAGGCCGCGCCGGCGGGACTGCTCCGGCTCCTCCTCCCCGGTGCCTACCCACGAGAAGTACGGATGGTGCATGAGGACGACGCGCCACGTGGCATCGCTCGCGCACAACGCGCGCTCCAGCCATGCCATTTGCGGATCGAAATCGATCGCCGTGGTGTCCACGAAGAAGAGATGCAGGTCACGGGCGTAGCGCAGCTCGTAAGCGGTCTCCGCCAGCGATGCGGGCAGCGCGCCCTCGACGGGCAGCGTGAACTGCGGCCGCCACAGCGGCGTCACCGGACCCTTGGCGACTTTCTTCCCGGGCCGGACACCGAGGTAGTCGTGGTTGCCCGGCACCGGCAGCGACGGCACGCGCGCGAAGAGCGTGCCGCCGGCCTCGAACCACTCCGCCCATTGCCGGTCGTCGGCACCCTGGTCGACCAGATCGCCGGCGTGCAGCAGGAAGCGCGCGTCCGGGGCGGCGCGCGCGCCCGCTTCGAACATGCGTGATACGTGGGAACGGATCCCCTGCTGCGCATCGCCGAAGAACAGGAACTCGAAGGCGCCCGTGAGCGGGGCCGTGCGCACCTGCCGCCACGCGCTCCACTGGCCGGCTGCACCCTGCACGCGCCACGCATACACGGTATCCGGCGCGAGCCCGTCGAAGGTCACGCTGTGCCACGCGGCGGGCGGCACGCGCGGGCCCGCGTGGCCCGCGCCCTCGCGGGCAAGCGCCGCTTCGAGATCCAGCACCTCGGTGGTCCCGCTCACCCGTTTCGCGCCCGTCTCGAAATGCGCTTCGGGGCCGGCGGGCACGATTTCCGCGACGGCGCCCTCGACCGTCGCGGCCGTGCGCCAGGTCACCGAAAACGCGTGCGCCGCGTCCGCGGCCGGTGTGACGACGATGCGGTCCGGCCAGCCGTCCGGCAACTGCCATTCGGGGGCCGTTGCGCTCACCGCGTCGAACCAGCGCTGCCAGTCCGCCGCCATCCGCGCCACGCGTTCGGGCTGCGCACCCGCGAGATCCTGCGTCTCGCCGCGGTCGGCACCAACGTCGTACAGCTCCCAGCCGCCGGCCAGGTTGCTCGAGACCAGCTTCCAGCGGCCGTCACGCATCGCGCGGTTGCCCGCGTATTCCCAGTACAGCCGGCGCGGCGCCGCCTCGCCCGGCCGGTTCTCGAGCACGCGCACGAAGCTCGTGCCCGCCGGCGGCAGCACGGGATCGCCGTAGCGCGCGACCGGGTAGGTCGCGCCGGCGAGCTCCGTCAGCGTCGGCATGAAATCGATCACGTGCCAGGGTTCCTCGGTACGGCGCCCGCGGTCCGCGACCCCCCTGCCCCAGGCGATCATCGGGGTCGCAATGCCACCCTCGTGGGCATAGCGCTTGAAGAGGCGCAGCGGCGTCGAGCTCACCTCGGCCCACGGCGCGTTCAACGTGCGGAAGGAATCGGGCGGCCCCGCGGGCGTGCCGCGCTCGTCTTTCGACGCGTACGGGCTCGCGCCGTTGTCAGAAAGGAAGAACACGAGAGTGTCGCGCGTCATGTCCAGCCGCTCGAGCTCCGCGAGCAGGCGGCCGATGCCGCTGTCCAGGCGTTCCACCATGGCGGCATAGGTCGCCATGAGATTCGTTTGCTCCGCCCGCTCGGCAGGCGTGAGCGCGCCCCAGTCCCGCTCCGCGGGCGTGCGCTCCCACGCGTAAGGTCCGCTGCTGCGCCCGGCCATGGCGAAGGACGCATTGACGAAGCCGGCATCGCGCAGGTGCGCGAGCCGGCGCGCGCGCACCGCGTCCCAGCCGTCGCTGAACCGCTCCCGGTATTTCGCGATCAGCTCTTCGGGCGCGTGCAGGGGGTAGTGCGGCGCGGTGTAGGCGAGATAGAGGAATACCGGTTTGCCCGAGTCGCTCGCTTGCTCGAGGAAATCGATCGCCGCCGCGGTGTACGCGTCGCTCGAATAGAACGGGTCGGCGGCCGTGAAGTCGCCGAAGACTTTCGACGGGTCCCAGTGGCTCCAGGAACCCTCGAGGAGCCCGTAGAATTTCTCGAAGCCGCGCTCGTAGGGCGTGCCGCTCAGGTGCCACTTGCCGGACATCGCGGTCGTGTAGCCGGCGGCTTTCAGCACCTCGGCGAGCGTCGTGTAATTGGAGCGCGCGAGCTGGTCGTGGCCCGGGTTGCCCATCGGACCCGGCTTGCGGGCCTCCTGGTACCACAGGCCGGACAGCAGCGAGGCGCGCGTCTGCGAGCACTTCGCGTTGTTGTAGAACTGCTCGAACAGCACGCCCTCGCGGGCGAGGCGGTCGAGCGTCGGGGTGTCGATGTCGCCGCCCAAAAAGCCCGGATCGGAGTACCCGAGGTCGTCGGCGACGATCAGCACGATGTTCGGCTGCTTGCCCGGCGCGGCGAGGCACGTCCCCGCGGCGATGAAGCCGAGCACGGCGATCGCGAGGGATACGAGCAGCCTCATTGCTCGGCCGCGCCTCCGAGCTCGCGCACCCAGATGTTGCGGAAGCTCACCCGGTCGCCGTGGTCCTGGAGCGCGAGCGGCGCGTCGCCATGCGCCTCGTACTCCGGTCGGCCGCGGAACGTCGTGCCACCCTTGATCTCCACGTGGTTCTGCACCAGCACGCCGTTGTGCAAGACCGTGACGTAAGCGGGCCGGCGCAGCCGCCCGTCGGCATCGAATTCCGGCGCCTCGAAGATGATGTCGTAGGTCTGCCACGTGCCGGGCGGGCGCGAGGCGTTGACGAGGGGCGCGTACTGCTTGTACACGCTCGCGGCCTGGCCGTTGACGTACGTGCGGTTGCGCCAGGAATCGAGGACCTGCACCTCGTAACGCTCCTGCAGGAACACGCCGCTGTTGCCTTTCTTCTGGCCCTCTCCTTCCATTACGGGCGCGCGCCACTCGAGGTGCAGCTGGACGCTGCCGAAGGAGCGCCTGGTCTGGATGCCGCCCGCGCCGGGCACGACGGTCAGGACGCCGTCCGCGAATTTCCAGCCGGCCGGATCCGTCGGCGCGCTGCCCTTCGGCCGGCGCGCCCAGGTCGTCCATTCCGAAAGATCGTCGCCGAGCAGCACGATCGCGTCGGAAGGCGGTGCGCCGTTCTCCCCCGGCACGACGACCGGCGGTTCCGGCTCCCAGACTTCCGTCAGCGACGGGTCAATCTCCTCCTGCGGCTCCGCCGCCCCCGCCGCCAGCGCGAACGCGAGCAGTACGAACGCGAAGGGCAGGGGCCGGTTGCAGCTGCCCTGCCGGGGCTGTCCGTCACTTCCCATCGCTCTCTCCTTGCTCCGCCGATCGCTCGCGGCGCCTCTGCTCTTCCAGCGCGTACATCACACCGCGCAACTCGGCGAGCCCTTTCAAACGGCCGGCGAACGAATAGCCGGGCCGCGCGTTGACGTCCACTGGCTCGCTGCCGATGAGGTGTCCGTGATCGGGGCGCATCGGAATGGCTGCGAGGCTCGCGCCGTTGCTGCGGCGCCGCTCCTCCTCCTCCATCAGCGCGGAAATGAGGCCGAGCATGTCGTTGTCGCCGTCGAGGTGATTGGACTCGTAGAACGAGCCGTCGGACTGGCGCCGCACGTTCCTCAGGTGCACGAAGCGGATGCGCGGGCCGAATTCGCGCGCCATCCGGACGAGATCGTTGTCCGATCTCGCCCCGAACGACCCGGCACACAACGTGAGGCCGTTGTGCGCGCTCGGCGCGCGCGCAAACAGCTCGCGCGCATCGTCGGCGGTCGACATCGCCCGCGGCAGCCCGAACAGCGGGAACGGCGGATCGTCGGGATGTATGCAAAGGTGCACGCCGGCCTGCTCCGCCGCCGGCAGCACGTCTTCCAGAAAACGCCCGAGATTCTCCTTCAGTCCCGCGGCGCCGAGCGCGCCGAACTCGGCGAGCGCCTGCCTGAAGTCCGCGCGGCCGTACGAGCCGCTGCCGCCCGGAAGCCCGGCGATGATGTTGCGCTCCAGCTGCTCCCTGCCGGCAGACGTCATCGCGCGATAGCGCGCTTCCGCCTGCTCCCTCACCTGCGGCGCGTAGTCGCGCGCGGCGCCTTCCCGCTCGAGGATGAAGAGGTCGTAGGCGGCGATCTCCGCCATGTCGAAGCTGAGCGCGCGCGCGCCGCTCGCGAGCTCGCGGTCGAGGCTCGTGCGCGTCCAGTCGATGACCGCCATGAAGTTGTAACAGACGATCGGCACGCCGGCGGCGCCGACGTTGCGCAGGCTCTCTCTGTAGTTCTCGACGTAATGCCGCCAGTCGCGCGAGCGCGTCTTGATGTCCGGGTGCACGGGGATGCTCTCGACCACGCTCCAGGTCAGGCCGGCGCTCTCGATCAGCCGCTTGCGCTCGAGCACCCGCTCGTACGTCCACACCTCGCCCACCGGCACTTCGTGCAGCGCGCTCACGACGCCGGTGGCGCCGGCCTGCACCACGTGCGCCAGCGTCACCGGATCGTCCGGTCCGAACCATCGCCAGGTTTCGATCATGGATGCAGAATCCCCTCCGTCGTGCCCGCGTCGGCCGCGGCCTGGGCGCGCAGGCTGATCTCGGCGGCCTTGAAAACATGGTCCTGGGTCATGGCGTGCTCCGTGCGGGCCAGGGAATCGAGGATGAGGGCGCCGAAGAACGGAAAGCCGGTGCGCCCGTGACATTCGATTTCGCGCTCGCCGTCGCCGTCCGTGAGAAACAGCTTCGATGCCGGAGCCGTTCGCGCCACGTCCTCGTACTTCCTGAGCTCGATCGCGCCGGCGCTGCCGAGGATGAAAGTGCGGCCGTCGCCCCACACCGCCTGGCCGTCCGGCGTCAGCCAGTCGACACGCGCGTAGAACGACGCGCCGTTGTCCCCGACCAGCGACATCTCGCCGACATCCTCGAGCCCGGGGTGCTCCGGCTGGGCGGCGTTGCGCGCGCGCGCGTGCACGACGCGCGCGTCGCGGCATCCGGCAAAGGTGAGGAACTGCTCGACCTGGTGCGACCCGAGGTCCGTCAGGATGCCGCCGTACTTTTCCTTGTCGAAGAACCAGGCCGGGCGGGCGGCCGCGTTCAGCCGGTGCGGCGCGAGGCAGACCACGTGCAGCACGCGGCCGACGGCGCCGGCGTCGATCAGCTCTCCCGCGTGCCAGGCGGCATCGTTGTGCAGGCGCTCCGCGTAATACACCATGTAGCGCCTGCCGGTGCGCCCGACCGCCGCGCGTGCCTGCGCGAGCTGCGCGAGCGTGGTGAACGGTGCCTTGTCCGTGAAGTAGTCCTTGCCGGCCTCGAGCACGTCGATGCCGACCGCGGCGCGCACGTTCGGCACGGCGGCCGCCGCCACCATGGCGATCGCGGGGTCGCGCAGGATCTCCTCGAAGCTCCCCGCCGGCACTGCCTCCGGAAACTGGCGGCAGAACGCGGCGACGCGCGCGGCATCCGGGTCGTACACGCGGCTGAGTGTGCCCCCGGCGTCGCGCAGCCCGTTGACCTGGCCCGCGATGTGCCCGTGATCGAGGAACGCCGCCGCGAACCGGAACTCGCCGGGTCCGACGACCCGGCGCGCGGCCGCGCTGCTCGGCGCATAGACCGAGCCGTCGCGGATGTCGGTGCCGCCGCTCACCACCACCCGTACCGGATCGCGGTCGTGTAGGCGACGCTCGCGAGCACCGTCAGCACGCAGAGCCCCATCGCGGCGTTGTACAGCGCGCGCTTGCCGCCGACCGGCATCGCCGCACCGAGATAGTCGCGCCGGTTGTTCAGGGCCAGCAGGCCCACGTAGGCGATCGGCAGCATCAGGCCGGCGATCGCCGAGGTCGGCAGCAGCACGTACGGCCCCATGACGGTCCAGACGTAGACGCCGAGCACGGCAGGCGTGGGGGCGAGCAGCCCCAGGCGGTACCCGCGCGAGCCGAGCTCCAGGCCAAACAGCTCCGCCGTGGCCGCGCCGCAGCAGAGCATGTGCATGACGAGCGAGCCCACCGCCATGCCGAGGACTCCGAGCGCGAACACCAGCCGCCCGGTGACCTCGCCCATGCCGGCCTGCACGAACATCCCGCCGGCATTGCCCGGGCTCAGCATGCGGATCGCATCCATGCCGCTGCCGTAGAACACGCTCGCCGCGGCCAGGCTGATGAGACCCGTGACCAGCACGTAGGGGATCACCAGGCCGAGCACGATGTCGACGCGCGACAGCTCGCGGTGCTCGCGCGACCAGCCGCGGCGCAGGAGCGTGTAGCCGTAGATGAACGTCATGTTGATGCCGACGGCGGTGCCGAGCGCCGCCATGACGATCGTCGCCTCCTCGCGGTTGTCCGGCAGCGAATGCGGGACGAGCCCGAGCAGCATCTCGCTCCAGTCGATGTGGCCGGCGGTGGCCGCGACCGCGACCATCCACGCGAACGCCACGACGATCATGCCGGTCAGGAGCTTGATGGCGGTCTCGAAGAAGCGCACGGCGCGGCCCGCGTTGCCGTAGTTCCAGACGGTAGCGGCGCACGCGCCCCAGACGAGCACGGCGAGTCCGAGCAGGTACGCGTTGCGAGCGGTCTCGCTGCCGCCTTTCAGGCTGAAGCCCGCGCCTACCTCCACGATCTCCTCGAGCATGCCGGCGGCGAGCGGGTAATGCGAGAAGCCCCAGATCACGCTGGAGGCGAGCGCCGCGAACGCCCACGCCCAGGCGAGCGGGCGGCTCACGAACTCCGCCATCGCGGCGAACGGCTTCCTGCCCGTGCTCAGCGTCTGCCACGAGAGCGCGAAAAGCATGATGCAGCCGATCAGCATGGAGAGCGGCTGCACCCACAGGTACTCATAGCCGTACACGCCCCCGATGGTGAGCGACGTCATCGCGCTGCCGCCGCCGAGCGTCATCGCGCCCTGCAGCCAGCCGGGACCGCCGTAACGGGTGTACGCGAGCATGCGCCGGTGGAACGGCAGCGCGGCGATGGCGGCGAGCTGGCCGGCTCCGATCGTCGGTTCGTGTTTCACGCGCGCTCCCCCGTCAACGCCAGGACTTGTTCATGTCCACGACGACCTCGGCCGCGGACGGCGTGCGGAACTGCGAGGGCTCGATGCGCCGCGCAAGCTCGGCGTGATACGCCGCGCGATCGAGCGGCAGCTCGACCGGCGTCCCGCGCCACGCCGAGAGCAGGATGGCGTTCGCAAGCTCCAGGGACGCAAGGCTCTCGGCCGCCGGCGCGACCAGGGATGCGCCTGCCCTTATGGCGTCGATGAAATTCTGCAGCAGGACGGCGTGCTGGTTGATCCCCTCGCGCGCGGGCGTCACGTCGCGCACGCTGAGCGCAGGCATGCCGAACACCTCCCGCGTGCCGCGGCTGAACCGGGAGACGGCGGGATCGTTCTTCATCAGCACGAGCCGCTCTCCGTCCCAGGACAGCGTGGCCCGATCGCCGACGACGTCGAAGCGATTGAAGCCGGGGGCCTCGCCGGTCGAGCCGGTGAACACGCCGCGGGCACCGTTCGGGTAGTCCAGCACCGCGACGGCCTCGTCCTCGACCTCGATGTCATGATACCTGCCGAACGCGCAGGCCGCGGACAGGCGCGCAGGCATGCCGCACGTCCACTGGAACACGTCGAGGTTGTGCACGCACTGGTTCATCAGCAGCCCGCCTCCCTCGCCGCGCCAGGTGCCGCGCCATTCGCTCGTCGCGAAATACGCTTCCGGACGGAACCAGTTGGTCATCGTCCACTGCGTGCGCTGGAGCTCGCCGAGCTCGCCGGCAGCGATGCGGCGTTTGATCTCGCGATACACGGGGTCGGCGCGCTGGTTCAGCATCACCGCGAACACCTGCCCGGAGGAAGCCGCCGCCACCAGCTCCTCGCCCTCGAGCGCAGAGAGCCCGATCGGCTTTTCCATGAGCACGTGCAGGCCGTGGCCGAGCGCGTGCAGCCCGATCTCGCGGTGCGTGTACGTGGGCGTTGCAACGAGCACCGCATCCGCCTCCCCCGACGCGATGAGCGCGCGCCAGTCCTCGAAGTGACGGCCCGGCAGGCCCGCGACCGGCCGGCGCGACGCCACGGCGGCGATGCGGCAGCCTGCCACCGCACCGCTCGTCACGTTCGCCACGTGCCGCGCACCGATGCTGCCCGGCCCGATGATCCCGAGGCGCACTTCGCCGCTCATTGCGCGCCGCCCGCCTCGAGGTAAGGCGCGAGCTCGTCGACGGTCCACATCCCGCTGCGCTCGGCCGTCTCGACGCGCACCCGCCGCACGAGCTCCGGCGTCACCGCGCCGCGGTTGTTGCCGAAGGCGGTGCGCACGTACGTGAGCAGGCCCGCGGCGAGCTCGTCGTCGAGCTCCGGGATGGTGCCGTGCCCCGGCATGATGCCGTTCCAGGTGTGCCCGTCCACATTGACCGGACCGCGCAGGCCCTGGAGCACGATGCGCGCCAGCGCTTCCGGCGGCGCCGCGACCCACGGCGAGTACGCGAGCGGCGGCGCGAGCCCCGCGCTGCCGATGCCGCGGCGGTGGTGGCAGCTCGCGCACACGCGCTCGTAGAACTCGCGCCCGCGCGCGCGCCGCGCCTGCGCCTCGGCGGACAGAGGCGGCACGTCGTGAAAATGATCGCCCGGCCAGGTGAAGGCGAAACGCGCATTCGCGGCGGCGGCCCACAACGGGCTTTGCGGATCGCGCGCGCTCTCGAACAGCGGATGCGCGCGCGACAGCCGCGCGGGCTCGAAGCGGGCGTCGCGCAGCACCTGCCGGAAGCCGAGCAGCATGGCGCGCGCCGCGGCGGGATCGCGGGCGGCAACGGCGCCGGTGCGATCGAGCAGCGCTTCCAGCCCGGGGGCGTCGGCGTCGTGCACGAGCGTGCGATACGCGTTGGCCGTGAGCCCCGCCAGCAGCTCGCTGCGCCCCGGTTCGGGCAACTCGGTTGCAAGCACGCGGGCGAGCAGCGCCGCCTCGCGGCCGCGCGCGGCGGCGATGACGGCCACGCGCAGGTACGGGTTGCCGGCACGCCGCACGGCGACCCCGGCCAGGAAATCGAGCACGCCGGGCTCGCCGTTGTGGCGCGCGAGCGCGACGACGAGCTGCTGCGCGATGCGCTCGGCAGGTTCCCCGGCCTGCCAGTCGCCGAGCCGTTGCGCGAGCTCGAGGAGATCGGCGGCCGTAAGGCGCGCGGCGCCGGCCCGCAGGGCCTGCAGGGCGACGCGCGGATGGTCCGCGCCGAGCGCGGCCAGCACGGTCTCGCGATCGAGGGCGCCGCGACCTTCGAGCACCCACAGCGCGTGCGTCGCCGCACGCGCGTCGCTGCCTTCCGCAAGCTGCCGCAGCATGCCGAGCTCGCGCTCGCCGAGCTCCGGCAGCGCGACGAGCAGGCGCTGCGCGGTATCGCGCTGCCACCCGTTCGCATGCCCGAGCAGCGCGACCAGCTCGCGCGCATCCGCGGCGGCGAGATCCGGAGGCGCCCGGCGCAGGGGGCCGTCCGCGTACACGATCCGCCAGATGCGGCCGAGGCCGATCGGCGCCTCGAGGCCGCGCTCGTAGATCTGCTCGCGCAGCTCCTCGGTCAGGAACGTGACGTCCTGGATGATGCCGCGGTACATGTCGATCACGTACAGGGCGCCGTCCGGCCCGATTTTCGCGTCGACCGGGCGGAACCGCTCGTCGGTCGAGGCGAGGAACTCGCGGCGGCCCCACTCGGCGTCCGCATAGGTGAGGTGCTCGGCCGCGAGCGCGATGCCGCCGCCGCTGAGGCGAAAGCGCGCGAGCGCGTTGGCCGCGGGCTCGGGGACGAACACGTCGTGCGCCGCATCCGGGAACTGGTCGCCGCGGTACGCCACGATGCCCGAGGCCGCGGTCGGCGCTTTCAGCCGGCCGTCGGGCCGCAGGAAGCCGGGCAGGTAGGCGCGGTTCACGCCCGGGTTGACGCGCACGCTGTACACCTCGGGAGCGGGCAGCAGGACCGCGCCGATGCCGGGCAGCTCATCCCGCGCGCCCTGCCGCAGCACGCCCTCGGGAGGATAGAAGTCGGCGAAGATCCAGTTCGAGTTGTTGTTGTAGTAAAGGCGCCCCTCGTCGTCCTGCGTCATGCCCCACTGGCCGCGCGCAACCGTGTGCCCGACGACGAGCCGGCCTGCGTCGAGGCGGAAGCGGCGGCTCGACTTCGCGTTGTACAGCCAGTTGTCGAGGCCCGGCATGAGCGCATTCTCGCGATGCTCGACGGAGCCGCCCTCGTTCTCGCCGTAGCTGCCGACGGAGCGCTTCTCGTCGCAGCGGCCGTCATCGTCGGTGTCGCGGCACAGCCAGAGGTGCGGGGGCTCGCCGATGAGCACGCCGCCGTCGACCACGGCCACGGCGCGGGGCAGCACCAGCCCGTCGAGGTAAACGGTGCGCCGGTCCATGCGGCCGTCGGCATCCGTGTCCTCGAGCCGGACCACCCGGCCGACCGGCTCCTCGTCGCCGTGGCCGAAAGCGTCGGGCATGTAACCGCGCATCTCGACGACGTACAGGCGGCCGCGCTCGTCCCAGGCCATGGCCACCGGGTCCTGGACCAGCGGCTCGGCCGCGACCAGCTCGACGCGATACCCGGGGGCGATGCGGAACGCGGCCAGCGCTTCGCCGGACGACAGCACCGGTGCTTCCGGCACGTCGAGCGCGCGGTACGGCGGCTCGTCCCGATGGTCGCCGTCGAGGTCCGCCCAGGCCAGCTCGTGCACCCGCGTGGAGCCGCAGCCGGAGCGGATGCTCAGGATGCCGCGCGCGGGGAGCTTCTCGCGGTGCGCGCGCCCGAGGTGCGTCTCGTCGACGGCCACCGTCACGTCGTCGCCGACGGCAGTGAGCGTGACGCGTCGGCGTCCGGCCGGCGCGTCGAAAGCGGCCGCGCCGGCGATCCTGTCCGCCGCTCCGAGACTCAGCGCGGCCTGGTCCGCGGTGAGCGCCACCTGGCCGTACGCCGGCCCGCCTTCCGGGCGCCACTCGCGGAAGCGCACGATGCTCGGGCGGTCGCAGACGTCGAGGTCGAAGCGCACCGCGAAATCGCCGAGCGCCGCCTTCGTCCGGATCGGCCCGGGCTGCGACGCCTCGATCCCGCCGCGCCCGTCCGCGGCGACGGTGCCACCGTCCGGCAGCACCCAGCTGTCCGGCGCGGCGATGAAATCGCTCGTCCAGCGGTGCTCGCCCAGGTCGCGGATGCGGATGTTGCGGAAACGAATGCGCCCGGCGTGGCCCGAATGCACCTGCAGCGCGATGAAGCCGGAAAGGTCGGTGGCATCCGCGAGGTCCGCGACCGGCACGTCGTTCAGCCAGGTGCGCACCCGCCCGCCGACGGCCTCGATCCTGACGTGATTCCAGCCTTCGAGGTCGAGCGCACCGCGCGCCGGATCGTCGTCCGCCAGCGGCACCAGCCATTTGCGACGGGCTTCGTCGTAAATGCCGCCCGACCAGGCGCGTTCGCTCGGATCGAGCTCGTATTGCAGGCCGTAGGTGCGTCCGTCGCCGCCGCGCTGGTGCGCGCGGAACATGATGCCGGAGTTGCCGGGCTCGTCCCAGCGCATCTCGAGCTCGAGCACGAAATCGCCGAACTCACGCTCGGTGCGCAGGAACGCATTCGGGCCCGTCCCGTGCACGCCGAGGATCTCGCCCCCGTCCACGGCGTACGTCGCATCGCCGCCGACCGCGCGCCAGCCGTCGAGCGTGCGTCCGTCGAACAGGCTCTCCCAGGGAGGTTCGTCGCCCGCGGCCGCCGCGGCGGCGTGCGGCGCGGAGCCCGCGAGCAGCGCGATACCGAGAATGGCCGAGCAGAACGCCTTGGTCATGGATTGTCCGGTTGGCCCGGCCCGATCTTCGCATTCGCGCCGGGAAGGCACAAAGGCGCGGGGCGATGCCCCGCGCCTTTCCTCCGATCCGCCATTACTCGAACGTGTAGCTCAGGCCCACCAGGACCCGCCGACCCTCGAGCTGCCGGCGATCGAAACGCGACACGATCGCGTCGTAGTAGCTGTACTCGGTTTCCTCCGTCAGGTTGCTGATATCCAGCGAAGCGACGAAGTTCTCGAGGAACGTATAACGCAGCGCGAAATTCAGCCGCCCGCCGCCCTCGACATAGACCTGCGTGGACTGGTCGAGAAGGTAGGAATCGCGGTAGTTGTAGATGAGGCGCGCATCGACGGCTTGATTGGCGAAATACAGGATGGCGTTGCCGGAGTGCTGCGACGTGCCAGGAAAATCCGCGCTTGATCCGTCCACGGTCGTGCGCTCGCTGTCGACGTAGGTGTAATTCGCGACGATGCCGAAGTTCTGCCAGGGCCGCGGCAGGAACAGAAACGGCGACTGGAAGCCGGTCTCGAAACCCGTGACCCGCGCGGTGCCGCCGTTCACGAAGGTCGTGATCGTGCCGACGCCGTCCACGCCGAACGGGGAGAGATCCTGCCCGAGCAGCGTCGCGGGCTCGAAGAAGTTGTCGACGTCCTTGTAGAACACGCCGAGCGAAAACAGCCCCTCGCCCGTCTCGCCGAAGTACTGCTCGAAAGCGAGGTCGTACTGCCAGGCGAGGTAGGGATCCAGGCCGGGATTGCCGACCGACACCTCGTCGAGAGTCTCGGAAAGCTCCGCCGTCGGCTTGATGAACTCCGGGTTGGGCCGGCTCAGCACCCGGCCCGCGGCGAAGCGGAGATACCGCCCGGCCTCCTCACCGAGCCCGAGCCGCAGGTTGAGGCTCGGCAGCACGTGCGTCATCTGGTCGGTCGGGCGATACGGGATGAACTCCCCGGGATCGTTGGGATCGGTCTGGAAACCGCTGCCCTCGTTCTCGTAGTCGACGACCCGCACGCCGACGTTGCCCTTGAGCGGCAGCGCCGGCTTGTCGCTTTCCACGTCGACCATGACGTAGCCGGCCAGCGAATCCTCCGTCAGCTCCCAGGTATCGGCCGGCGTGTACACCACGAGGCTCTCGACCTCGCCGTCGTACCGGTGCATCGGCGCCGTGTCCGGGCGCACCCAGTCGCGGATCATGTAGGACGGCGCATCGTCGCGGTAGAACTCGTCTTCCGCCAGCCCGCCGAACCAGCCCGGCTCCGCGAAATCCGCGATCTGGTTCTGGCCGACGTCGCCCTGGCGCCGGTTCACCTCGCGTTCCGCGTAACGCACCCCGAAGTAGAGCCCGCTCACGAAGCCGCCGTCGAGCTGCCGGTCGATGTCGACCGAGAACGCCGTCTCCTCCGTGCCGATGCGCCGCAGGTTCCAGTCGAGGCGATCGAACGACGGGAAGTCCGGCGTGCCCGTGACGAGGTTGGTGAGCTCCGAGCCGCCCGGGAATTCCGTGATCGCGAGGGCGTTGCGATCGGTCAGATTGTACGAGGCGTCGATGTTGTTGCCGCGCGCGCGTGCGCGTGCTTCGAGCGTGTCCTCCTCGCTTTCGGAGTACGACGCCTTGCCGACCATCGTCCAGTAACCGTTGCCCCACTCGCTACCGAGGGTATAGCCATATTGCTCGATCGAGCGGTCGCGGTCGAGGAAGTTGAGCTGCACGCGGGTGTCTGCGAAATCCCCGACGAGGGCCGTGCCGTCTCCTGACAGGCTGCCCACGCTGACGACGTCGCCGCGGGCGTATTCCACCTCGAGCCGCTGCTGGAGCTCATCGCGATCCTCGTGCGCGTACAGGAACTCCGTCCAGAAAGCGAGGTTCTGTGTAGCCTGCAGCTCCAGCGTTCCGCTGACGTTGTAGCGCGGCTGCTCGCCGACCCGCTGCTGCTGGCGAACGCGCCCCGGATACACGCCGAGCGCGGGATTGTCCGGGTCGACTGCGCTCCACCCGTCCAGCGACTCGATCTGGTCCGTGCGCCGGTCGTTGTCGGTCCAGGTCGCACCGAGCGACACACCCACGCGGTCGTCGGCAAACAGCGAGTTCAGGAAGCCGCCGACGCTCATCTCCGGATCTTCCTTGACCGAGTTCTTGCCCCACGACGCGTACGCCCGCGCCTTGTTCGCGCCGACCTCGAGCGGCCGCAGGGTTTCGAGCTTGACCGTCCCGCCGACGCCGCCTTCGACGTCGATGGCGCGCGGCGTCTTGATGACCGTGACGCGGCTGAACATGTCCGGCGAGAAGAAGCCGAGCGTCGTGGCGTTGTCGGGGTTCGCGCTGCCGGCCGTGAGCGACACCGTGCGGCCGTTCAGCTCGACGCGCGTCATGTTGGGCGCCATCCCGCGGATGGAGATGAATTCCCCGGCGCCGTCGTCGCGCGTCATCGACACGCCGCTGATGCCCTGCAGCGCTTCGGCGAGGTTGGCGGCGGGGAATCGCCCCATCTCCTCGGCGGTGATCGCATCCACGATCTGGCTCGCATGCTCTTTCGTTGCGATCGAGCTCTTGAGCGAATCGCGGAAGCCTTCCGCGACGACGACGATCTCGTCCTCCGGGCTGCCGTCATCCTGCGCCCAGGCGGCGCCGGCCGTGACCACCAGCGCGCCCGCGAGCGCGAGTTCCCCATACAGAGCCTTGTGCTTCATTGGACTGCCCTTCCCCCTTCGCGACGACCGCGGATGCTCCGGCGGCTTCGCTTGCCTCTTGTGATTGGCCTGACCAGTCTCGGCGCACCGCCAGGGCCGGGTGACCGCGCCCGCCGCCGAGTCCGGGCCATCATATTCCAGCTTCAGAAGATTTGGAACACTTTTGTTGACTGAGGTCAATTAGATGATTTTGTAGGAGTTTTGCCCCGACGAGTGACGAGTCGGAACGGTTCCGCTCCAGCTCCGCCATCGGAGCGGTACAAGGGCCGCGGCCGGACCAGCCGGTGCGCGACCAGCGCCATCAGGACTGACCAACTCTGCTCTGGTCAGCCCAATTAGGGGCGCGGCAGCGCGTTCAGCGTGTACCAGGCGTCGCCGCTCCAGAGCCGCCTGCCCGCGGCGCTCGCGAGGTCGTCGGCGAGCGCGATGTGCACCACGTGCCCGGCGCGCAGGCCTTCGAGCCCCAGGCGGACGCGCGTGCGGCCGGGCAATACCTGCACCGAGCGCACCGGCAGCACGCGCTCGTCGATCTTCGGCCCGCCGTAATCCGCCGTCGGCAGGTAGCGCCACTGGGTCACCGTGTAAGCGTCCGCGGCGTCGCCCGCCCCTTGCGCCAGCGGCTCGGTGAGCTCGATCTCGAACCCATCCGGCCGCGCGCGCACCGCGAGCATCTCGAACGTGGGCCGGCCTTTGTACGTGAGCCGCTGCAGGCCGAACCACTGGCGGCCGGCGTGCTGCCAGTTACCGGGATTGCCGATGCCGCCGACGTACAAACGCCCGTCGGGGCTCCACGCGAGCCGGTTCACGCCCGCTTCGAGTCCCTGCGTGAAGCGGAATACGACGCCCTGGTCCACTCCGCCGACCTGCTCCACGAACACGCGCTTGATGCCGCCGTTCGTCACGTCGCCGTGCAGCAGCTGGCCGCGGTAAGGACCGACGTCGAGCGCGACCGGCTGGGTCGGCGAATTGCCGATCTCGTCCTGCGGCAGCCAGGCGACCGGCGGCGTCACGGGCAGGTTGGCCGTGCCGGCAAAGTCGACGGCACGCGAGCCGTAGAACGCGCCTTGCCGCACGCGCACGAGCTTCGACGACGGTAGCCAGTCCCCCTGGTTGTCCGTGACGAACAGCACGCCGCCGGGGCCGAGCCCGATGCCGTTGGGCACGCGCAGCCCGCGGGCGACGATCTCGACCGTCCCGTCGCGGGCGATGCGAATGACGCTGCCGCGGCTCGGCGCCTGGTCCGGCGCGCTTTTGCCGCCCGGCAGAATCGCGGTGGCGAGTGCCGCGAAGAAATGGTCGTCGACGTACTCGAGGCCGAAGGCGAACTCGTGGAAGTTCGCCGTCACGCTCCAGCCGTTCGCGACCGTCTCGTAGCGGTCGGTGACGCCGTCCCCGTCCTCGTCGACGAGGTGCGTGAGCTCCTGCTTCTGCAGCACGTAGATCTCGCCGTCGACGATCCTGAGGCCGAGCGGCTCCGCGAGGCCGTGGGCGACGCGCTCCACGACGATGTCGTTGCGATCCTCGGCGTCGACGTTCGACAGGACGTAAACGCTGCCCTCGGCGTCCCAGGTGCTGACCGCCACGCGGCCGTCGTCGAAGACGTCGAGGCCGCCGACCATCGGCTGGAACCCGTCCGGACGCACCGTCTCGAGATCGAAACTCGGATGCACGCCCTCGAGCGGGCTCCCGAAACCCGGCACGCGCCGGACGAGCGCATCGGCCGCGGGCACGGCGGCAAGCAGGACCCCGGCATCGTGCGTGAACACTTCCGGCGGCACGACGGCGAATGCGGTCGCGCCGGGCGGCCGCCACTGCAGCGACAGCGTCTTGGCGCCGCCGCCCTGGAAATAACGGACCAGGAACGCGTGCCGGCCGGGCTCGAGCGTGATGTTGCCGTCGCGCGCAAGCGCGCCGTGGCTGCCGTCGTTGTCGAGCACGGGCTCGCCGTCGATCTCGAGCGTCGAGCCGTCGTCGCTCACGAGGCGGAAGGTGTATTCGCCGGGCTGCTCGATCGCGATGAAGCCACGGGCCTCGACGTAGAAGTCCTGCGCAAACGGCGCGAAATCCTCGTCGCCGGTGGCGTGAATCGCCTGCGCGACGCGCGCCGCGAGCAGCGCCTCGGGATCGTATGCGGCGGCCACGTCGACGGCGCCCGGCTTCTTCGCGAACACGGTGACCGCGACTCCCGCGCTGCTTTCGGAGGGCTCGTTTTCGAGCAGCGAGATGCCTTCCTCCGTCACTTCGGCGAGGCTGTTCTCGTGCACGTCGCCGTCGAGCGAGAGGATGTAACCGACCATGGCCGATACGTCGCCGAACGACAGACCGGGATGCGGCGTCATCGCCGCGGTACCCCACACGCCGCTGCCGCCCGCGCGAACGCGGTCCGCGAGCCGCCCGATGGTGGCATCGTCGTTCGGGTACTTCGCCGCAATCGCGTGCCAGGACGGACCGATGATTTTCTCGTCCGGGTGGTGGCAGGCGACGCAGTCGCTCTGCTCGATCAGGACCAGCCCGCGCGCCTTGCCCGCCTCGGCGCCGGCGGCCGGCGGCGGAATCCGCGGGGTGTCCGCGAGCCAGGCCGTGAGATGCGTGGCGCCGCGGCGCTCGAGCTGCAGCCGCGCGTGGACGGCGAACGTGCCCTCGGCCGCCGCGCGCCACGTGACATCGACGAGGCGGCCGTCGGTCTCGAGCGCATCCTCGGTGGCAAGCGAATCGAGCGCGAGCTCCACGAAAACGGCACCGCCCCGGGGCACACCGGCTGCGGAGAACACACGCTCGAAACCGGTCCGGCCGTCGCGCAGGACGAGCCGCGGCGTTTCCGTCACTTCGATCTCGAAGCCGTCACCGGAGAGCGCGTACACGAGGGACGGGACGCGCGGTGCCGAATCGTCGTAGACGCGCCCGGCATAGCGCGCTGCGACCCGGACCTCGCGGCCGCCGATCGTGACCCGCCACGGTTGCGCGACGTCGTCGACGAACCAGGCGTTACCGCGCGTCGAAGGCTGCGGGCCGTGCACTGTGTTGAACACGGCGCCCTGCCAGTTCACCCCGCCGCTCCACAGCTTGAAGATACCGGGCCGGCCCGTGTCGTACGCCACCCAGACGTCGTCCGTGAGCGGAATCGACGCGACTCGCGGGCGGCCGTCGAGCACGGAGCGGAATACGGGCCGATCGAGGACCGCGCCGCCGGCGCCGGAGGCCACGGGCTCGGCCCCGCCCTCCGCCGCCGTGACGGGGCGCGGGAAGAAGCCCGCGGCGAATGCGCCGAATGCCAGTGCCGCGAGGACCGCCGGGAGGCGCGCGTTCACTGCTCTGCCAGGTCGGCCTCGAGGAACCCGCGGTCGAGCGCCTCGGAATCGCCGTAGAACGCGCGCAGCTCCGCCAGCCGCTTCGTCAGCCGCTCGCGCACCTTCGCATACGCCGGATCGCCGTACACGTTGCGCATCTCGTGCGGATCCTTTTCCAGGTCGTACAGCTCCCACTCGTCGATGTCGTAGTAGAAGTGGATGAGCTTGTAGCGATCCGTGCGTATGCCGTAGTGGCGCTTCACGGCGTGGATGCCCGGATACTCGTAGTAGTGGTAATAGAGCGCGTCGCGCGCCATGCCGCCCTTGCCGCTCAGCAACGGCACGAGGCTCACGCCCTGCATGTCCTCCGGTACCGGCACACCCGCGGCGTCGAGCAGCGTCGGCGCGAAGTCGAGGTTCTGCACGAGATCGGTGTTGACGCTGCCCGCCTCGACCACCCCGGGCCAGCGCACGATGAACGGCGTGCGGAACGACTCCTCGTACATGAAACGCTTGTCGAACCAGCCGTGCTCGCCGAGGTAGAAGCCCTGGTCCGACGTGTACACGACGATGGTGTTGTCGGCGAGCCCTGCCTCGTCCAGGTAATCGAGCAGGCGGCCGACGTTGTCGTCGACGGAGGCGACGGTCGCGAGATAGTCCTGCATGTAGCGCTGGTACATCCAGTGCGTGAGCGTCTTGCCGTGCGGCCTGTTCGCGTCAAACCATTCGTTGATCGGCCCGTACACGGCGTCCCACGCGCGCTTCTGCTCCGGCGTCATGCGCTCCTGCTCGGCGAGGTACGCTCCCTCGTACCAGTCGAGGAAGTCGTCATAGCCGAGCTCTTTCACGAGCCCGGGCTCGAGCTTCATGTCGTTCGTGTAGCCCATGTGATCCGCGATGCGCATTTCCGCCGCGGCCGCCGCGCTGCCGCGCCCGGCGTAATCGTCGAACAGCGTCGCAGGCTCGGGGACGGGTGCGTCCTTGAAATCGGTGAGGTGTTCCGGCGGCGGCAGCCACTCGCGGTGGGGCGCCTTGTGCTGGTACATGAGCAGGAACGGCCGGTCCGGGTCCCGGTTCTGCCGGATCCAGTCGATCGCGAGGTCGGTAATGATGTCCGTCACGTAGCCGTCGAGCCTGACGGTGCCGTCCGGCGTGCGGAAGTCGGGCTGATAGTACTGGCCCTGGTCGGGCAGGACGCGCCAGTAATCGAAGCCGGTGGGGTCCGATTTCAGGTGCCATTTTCCGATCAGCGCCGTGCGGTAACCGGCCGCGTGCAGCAGCGATTGGACGGTCTGCTGCGAGCCGTCGAACACGTTGACGTTGTTGCGCACGCCGTTCAGGTGGCTGTGCTTGCCCGTGAGGATCACCGCGCGGCTCGGCGCGCAGATCGCGTCGGTGACGTACGCGCGATCGAAACGCATTCCTTCGGCGGCGATGCGGTCGATGTTCGGGGTCTCGTTCAGGCGGGAGCCATAAGCGCTGATCGACTGCCAGGCGTGATCGTCGGTCATGATGAACACGATGTTCGGGCGCCCGGCCTTCGCGGCCGCCGGCGCTGCTTCGGTGGCCGCAAAAACGCATGGCGCGCCAGCCACGAGCAGCAGCAGGCCGAGGACCGGCAGGTGCATGGATCGCGGTCGCATGTCGGCTTCTCTCATGTCGGGCCTCGCGGGCTCAGTGGTGGGTTGCCTGCGCGGCGGGCAGGTCGCGGAAAAACGGTCCGTCGTCGATCTCCCGGAGGACGGCGGCGAGGCGGGCGTGCGCGGCGCGCGCTTCCGGCGTCGCGGATTCGTCCACCGGCAGCGGGCGGGTTTCGTCCGGATCGTCGGCGAGCGAATAGAAGCGGCCGTCGCCGTACAGCTTGAATTCGCGATCGAACGCGAAGCGCGCCGGCAGCGTGTCGGAGTCCTCGGGATCCCGGTAGGCGTCGTAATGCATGAAGATCCAGGAACGCGCGCTCTTGCCGCGCCCGCCGAGCTCGTCCAGCAGGCTCACCCCGTCGATCCCGGCAGGGCGCGCCACGCCCGCTGCATCGAGAATCGTGGCGGTGACGTCCATGATGTCGACGAGCGAGTCGCTCACCGCGCCGCCGGCGACGTTGCCGGGCCATTGCACGAGCAGCGGGACGTGGGTGCCGGCGAGCCGGGTCCTGCGCTTGCCGCCGCGCACCTCGCGCCCGTTCCGCAGCGTCGTGATGGAGTGGTGCGTGCCGTTGTCGCCGACGAACACGACCAACGTGTTCTCCGCGAGCCCCAGCGCCTCCAGCTTATCGAGCACATTGCCGACCATCACGTCCATGTAGGCCATCATGCCCGCGAACTTCTCGTGGTCGGTCTGCGCATCCGGCGACAGCGGGGTCGTCACCCAGGGGCTGTGCGAGAGCAGCATCGAGTAATAGACGAAGAACGGCCGATCGCGGTTGGCCGCCAGAAAGTCGAGCACGCGGCGGTTGACGAGGGTCGGCCCGAACTCGGATTCCGCGTAATCGCGCCTGACGCCGTCGTCGACGAGCCGCGGCTGCCAGTAGCGGCTGCCGCGCGAGCGCCGCTCGAGATACCAGACCAGGTGCTCGTCGAAACCGGCCTCGCGGGGCGTCGCGCCCGGCGGGTCGCCCTCGTACTCGAGGCCCGCGAGCTGCCACTTGCCGGCGGCCAGCGTGCGATAGCCGGCATCGCGCAGCCGCTGCGCGAGGGTGACCTCCGCGGGATCGAGGGTGGCGAAATCGACGTAGTTCTCGAAGCTGTAGCGGCCGGTCAGCAGGCGCACGCGGGTCGGCGTGCACAGCGGCGTGGCGTGCGCGTAGTCGAAGCGCATGCCGCGCGCCGCGATCGAGTCGATCCGGGGCGTCGCGTATTCGCTGCCGTAGGCGCCGACCGTCTCGACACCAATGTCGTCCGCGAGGATCAGGATGACGTTTGGCGGCCGGCCGGGGGCCTCGACGGGTGCCGTGCGGGTGGTCCCGCCGGGGGGGTTATCGCAGGCGGGCAGCACCGCGAAACACGTGACGACGATGCTCCAAAGCGCGCGACGGTACCGCATCGGGACCTCTGGCCTGACCAG
This sequence comes from uncultured Woeseiaceae bacterium, assembly GCA_964491485.1. Lineage (GTDB taxonomy): Bacteria > Pseudomonadota > Gammaproteobacteria > Steroidobacterales > Woeseiaceae > IDS-8. The sequence goes on from CAZBGV010000019.1 coordinate 36,938, forward strand.
TATCGGCGCATCCTAGCACGCCGGCGGCCGAGATCAAGCGCCTGTTCTGCACGGGTTTCCCGGGTTGACTCGGCGAGAAGCCGCTCCCTACAATCGCCGGACCTGCCGATTGGCCTGTCCACTTTCAGGGGGAACGCTATGCCGCGCGCAGCACGCCGGGTCTCGGGTTTCACTCTGCTGTGCGCGCTCGGGTACGCGGCCGCGGCGCACAGCGCGGCCGACCGGCCGAACGTCATTTTCATCCTCACGGACGATCAGGGTTACGCGGACGTCGGCGTCTACGGCGGCGACGACATCGCGACGCCGAACATCGATCGCCTGGCCGCCGCGGGTACCCGCTTCACGCAGTTCTACGCCAACGCGTCCGTCTGCTCGCCGTCGCGTGCGGCGGTGCTGACCGGGCTCGTCCCGCAGCGTGCCGGCGTGCCGGGCAACGTGCCGCCGCCCCCGTGGGGCCAGCTCGGACTGCCGACCGACCGCGTGACCATTGCCGACCTGCTGAAGACGGCGGGTTACCGCACGGCGCAGATCGGGAAATGGCACCTCGGCTCCGCGCCCGGCCTCACGCCGCTCGACCAGGGCTTCGACTATTCGTTCGGGAATCGCGGCGGCGTCATCGACAAGTGGTCGCACTTCTTCTACTGGAACGGCCCGAACCGGCACGATCTCCAGCGAAACAACCGGGAGATCCATCGCGACGGCGAGTACTTCCCCGACCTGATACTCGAGGAAGCGATCAGTTTCATCGACGACGCCGGCGGCGAGCCGTTCTTCATCTACTACGCGATCAATTCGCCCCATTACCCTTACCAGGGCGACCCCGCCTGGCTGGAGTACTACCGCAGCCGCGGCGTGCCCTACCCGCGGGACCTGTATGCCGCCTTCGTCAGCACGCTCGACGAGCGTATCGGCAGGCTGCTCGATGCGCTGGCGACGCGCGGGCTCACGGAGAACACGCTGATCCTGTTCCAGGCGGATCACGGCCACTCGACGGAGGAGCGCGCGCACTGGGGCGGCGGCAGTGCCGGCCCGTACCGCGGCGCGAAGTTCTCGCTGTTCGAGGGCGGCATCCGCGTGCCGGCGATCATCGCGTGGCCGGGGCACCTGCCGGCCGGCGAGGTACGCGGCCAGTTCACGACCGGCGTCGACTGGCTGCCGACGATCGCCGACGTGCTCGATCTCGACGTCGCGCCGCTCGATCTCGACGGGCACAGCCTGCTGCCGATCATCGCGGACGCGAAAGCCCCCTCGGCGTACGCGGATTACGTCTGGGAGCTCGACGGCCGCTGGGCCGCGCGCGAGGGTGACTGGAAGCTGCTCGTCCACCCCCGCGACACGACGAAACGGCACGATCCGGAGGAGCTGCCGCCCGAAGACCAGCACTTCCTGGTCAACCTCGCCAAGGATCCCGGGGAGCAGCACAACGTCGCCGCCGAGCACCCGGCGATCGTCGCGCACCTGCTCGACGTCATCGAGCGGCATCGCGCCCGCTATCCGGCCGAGCCGCAGCAGGCGGCGCACGCCCCGCGCGGCCCGTCGCAGTGAGATCGCCGGCGGGCCCGCGTCAGCGGACACGGCGGCGCCGGCCGGCGCTCCTCGCGCTCTGCCTCGGCGTCCTTGCCGCCTGCACGGCCGGGGCGCCCGACGAAACGCGGGCCCCGGACGTCGCGTTCCTCGCGTTCGGGGACAGCGGCAATCACCCGGCCTGGGCCGAGGCGGACGAGCGACATCCGGATCGCGCGCAGCCGAGCGGCCTCGCACCTGTGGCGAACGCGATGCACGCGTACTGCCTGCGCGAGGCCTGCGCGTTCGCGCTCATGCTCGGCGACAACATCTACCCGCAAGGCGCCACCGGCAAGGACGACGCGCAGCGCTTCCGCGACGTTCTCGTCACGCCGTTCCAGCCGCTCGGCGAAGTCAGCGACGGCTTTCGCATCTACGCCGCGCTCGGCAACCACGACTGGAAGACGTCGCGCGCGGGTGCGCGCGCGCAAGCTGCGTTCATGGAGACGATGCCGCCGTTCTACATGGACGGATACTTCTATCGCGTGCTGCCGCCGGCCGCGGCAGGCAGCATCGAGGTGTTCGTCCTGGACACCCAGCTGCTGCTCGGTGCCGTCGAGATCCCGAAGGTCAGTGTGGGTGAACACGGCGAGGCGGTGGAGGACGACGACGCTCGCATCGACACGCCGGAGTGGGCGCGCCCGCAGGATGCGGCGGAACGGGCGATGGCGGCGTGGCTCGACGACTCGCTGCGGCGCTCGCACGCGCGCTGGAAGCTCGTGACGGGTCACCACCCGCTGTGGAGCGCGGTGGGCGGCAAGCACGCCGAAAGCGAAGCCTTGCGCACGCTCATCCTGCCCTCGCTGTGCCGCTACGCGGACGCGTACTTCGCCGGCCACGAGCACACGCTCGAGCTGCACGCTTTCGACTGCGCGGACGACGGCGCGGCGCGCCCGCCGCTGGTCGAGGTCGTCTCCGGCGCCGCCGGCAAGCAACGCACGATCAATCCCGCCTACCGCGACCGGCAGCTCGCCGAAACACCGGGCCTCGCGACTCCCTATGCGCAGGGCTCGACGTGGGGCTTCGCGCATGTTTCGGTCGAGGCCGACACGCTCACCGTGCGCATGATCCGCGTGGATGCCGGCGGCCGTTACCGCGTCGACCACACCGGGACGTTCCGGCACCGCTCCCGATGAGGCGGCGCCAGGCATGCCGGCTGCTCGCGGCGTTCGCGGCCGTGCTCCTCGCATTCGGCTGCGGGCGCGAGGAGGCTGCGCAGGTCGCGGCGCCGGCCGCACCGGCGGAGCTGCCGTCCCGGCCGAACGTGCTGCTCGTTCTTTCCGACGACCAGGGCTGGGGTGACGTCGGCTACAACGGGCACCCGTACATCCGCACGCCGCACCTCGACGCGCTCGCGGCCGAGGGGCTCACGTTCACCCGCTTCTACGCGGCCGCCCCGGTATGCAGCCCGACGCGGGCGAGCGTGCTGACCGGGCGCCACCCGCTGCGCATGGGTATCGAGAACCCGAATCATGGGCGCTTTCCGGAGGAGGAGATCACGCTGGCCGAGATTGCGCGGCAGCTCGGCTACACGACCGGGCACTTCGGCAAGTGGCACCTCGGCACGCTCACGACCACGGTGGAGGACTCGAACCGCGGCGCGCCCGGAAACACGGCGGATTACAGTCCGCCCTGGCAGCACGGCTACGAGGTCGTGTTCGCGACCGAGGCGAAGGTGCCTACTTACGATCCGATGCTCGACCCGGAACACCGCGGCGCGCGGTACGGCACCGCGTACTGGGTCGGCCCGGAGGCCGCGGTCCCGGCCGCGGATCCCGCGCTCGCGGGCGACGACAGCCGCGTGATCGTGGACCGGGTGATTCCCTTCCTCGAGCACGCCGTCGCGCAAGACCGCCCGTTCTTCGCGACAGTGTGGCTGCACGCTCCGCACGAGCCGGTGGTCGCCGACCCGAACGAGCGTATCGGCACACACGCCGGCCTCAGCGATGCGCAGCGCGCGTACGCTTCGAGCGTCGCCCGCCTCGATGCGCAGGCAGGCAGGCTGTGGGACGCTCTCGGGCGGCTCGGCGTGCGCGATCGCACGCTGTTCGCGTTCGCCTCCGACAACGGCCCATCGCCACTCTACACGGGAAGCGCAGGCGGCCTGCGCGGATTCAAGCAGGACCTCTACGAAGGCGGCCTGCGGGTGCCGGCGTTCGTCGTCTGGCCGGGCGTGATCCCCGCCGGCGCGCGCTCCGCCGCGCCGGCCGTGACGAGCGACTACCTGCCGACGCTGCTCGAGATCTGGCAGGCGGACGCGTCGGTGTTCCCGCCTTCGCGGCCGCTCGACGGCCTCTCGCTCGTGCCGGTATTCAGGGGGGAAGCGCCGGATCCGCGCCAGATCGGCTTCGCCTTCACGCTGTGGAACGCGGAGCGGCGCGAGCTGCCGCAGCGCATGGCGTGGCTCGAGGACCCGTGGAAGCTCGTGTCGCAGGATTACGGCGAGACCTGGGAGCTCTACGATCTCGCGGCCGATCCGGCCGAGGAAAAGAACATCGCCGCCTCGCATCCTGCTATCGTTGAGCGCCTGCATGGCGCCTGGCTCGCGTGGTTCGCGACCGTCGAGGCGAGCCGCGGGGGAGCCGATTACGAGGAAGCAAAGCCGTAGCGCGACACGGCCTCGAGATGCACATCGCCCGATTCGCTGTCCTGCTCGCGGCATTGTCCGGCGCCGCGTGCCAGGAGCAGGCACAACCTCCGAACGATGCGCCGGGCGCGGCGGCGGCGTTTGTCGGCTCCGAAGCGTGCGGCGGCTGCCACGCGCGCGAGCTCGCGGCCTGGCACGGCTCGCAGCATGCGCTCGCGATGCAGCGCGCGGACGAGAACAGCGTCCTCGGCGATTTCTCCGGCGTCGACTTCGATTACTTCGGCAGGCACAGCCGCTTCTTCCGCCGCGACGACGGCTTCTACGTGCGCACGGAGGACGGTGACGGGAAGCTGCGCGACTTCCGCATCGCATACACCTTCGGCGTTCTGCCGCTCCAGCAATACCTCGTCGAGGCACCCAGGGGCCGAATGCAGGCGCTGCCGTTCGCCTGGGACACGCGCCCGAAAGATGCCGGCGGACAGCGCTGGTTCCATCTCTACCCGGCCGAGCGCATCGCACCCGGCGACCCGCTCCACTGGAGCGGCCCGAACCAGAACTGGAACTTCATGTGCGCGGAATGCCACTCGACCGACGTGAAGCTCGGCTACGACGCGGCAGAGGACACGTTCCACACCACTGACTCGGAAGTCTCGGTCGGCTGCGAGGCCTGTCATGGCCCCGGCGCGGCGCACGTCGCGCAGGCGCGTTCCGGCCGCTTCGACGGCGCGTACGGGCTCGCGCTCGACCTGCACGATCCCGGCATCGCCGGCTGGGTCATGAACCCGGCGACCGGCATCGCCGAAAATCCGCAGGCCGCGGGCGGACGCCAGCGGCAGCCCGAGGCCTGCGGGCGCTGCCACGCGCGCCGCGCGACGATCGCGCCGGACTACGAGTACGGGCGCCCGCTCGCCGACACGCACCTCCCCGCGCTGCTCGATGCGCACCTGTATTTCCCCGACGGGCAGATCGAGGACGAGGTGTACGTGTACGGCTCGTTCCTGCAAAGCCGCATGTACCGCGCGGGCGTCACCTGCACGAGCTGCCACGAGCCGCATTCGGCCGGGCTCCGGGCGGGGCCGGAGCCGAGCGCCGTCTGCGCGCAATGCCACCTGCCCGCGAAGTTCGCGACGGTCGAGCACTCGGGTCACGCGCCCACTGATGCGGCCTGTGTCGATTGCCACATGCCGACGCGCACCTACATGCGCGTCGACCCGCGGCGCGATCACAGCTTCCGCATCCCGCGCCCGGACCTGAGCGTCGCCACGGGCGCACCGAACGCCTGCAACGCCTGCCATGCGGACCGCGATGCCGCATGGGCGGCCGGCAAGCTGCTTGACTGGCTCGGCTCCAATGCCGTCGAGACGCCGCATTTCGCGACTGCGCTGGCGGCCGGCCGCGCCGGCTATGCGAACGACGAGCTCGCGCGCGCCGCGTCGAATGCGGAGTTCCCCGCGATCGCGCGCGCCACCGCGGTATCGCTATTGCGCCCGCCCGCGACGCCGGACGCGAGCGCGGCCGTGCGCGCGTCTCTCGGCGATCCGGACCCGCTCGTGCGCATCGCCGCGCTGCGTTCTCTCGAGATGATTCCCGCTTCTTCCCGGCTGGACGCCGCCGCGCCGCTGCTTGACGACCCGGTGCGCAGCGTGCGCATCGAGGCGGCGCTCGCGCTCGCGGGCTTCCGCGATCTCATGCCCGTCGAGGATGCCCGGCGTTTCGCGCGCGCCGCCGTCGAGTACAGAGAAGCTTTCGAGCTCACCGCGAATCGCGCCGAGTCGCACTCGGCGCTCGCCGCGTTCGAGCTCGCGGGCGGCCATTTGCGCGGCGCCGCCGACGAGTATGCAGAAGCGCTGCGCCGCGATCCCGCGTTCACGCCCGCGCGGTTGAACTATGCCGACGTGCTGCGCCGGCTCAACGAGGACGCGCGCGCGGGCGACGTGCTGCGCGAAGGCCTCGCACGTGACGCCGACGACGCCGCGCTCCGCTACGCGTACGGACTCTGGCTCGTGCGTGCCGGCGACCGCGATGCCGCGCTCGAGTCGCTGCGCCGCGCCGCCGAGCTCGAGCCGGCGAGCAGCCAGTACACGTACGCGCTCGCCGTGGCGCTCAACTCGCTCGGCCGGACCGATGAAGCGCTGGCATTGCTCGGGCGCGCGCGACAGAGCTTCCCCGCCGATTACGAAATCGGCTGGGCGCTCGCGACGATGCGCCGCGACGCAGGCGACCTCGCCGGGGCTCGCGAAGCCGCGAGCGAGCTCGTGCGCCGCTTTCCCGACGACCCGCAGGCGGCGGCGCTCCTCGAGTCGCTGGCGCAGGGCGACTGAGCCGCGACGGAGACTAGGGAAGCTCCGCACGCTGTGCAGAGCTTCTAGTAGCGATAGCGGAAGCCGAGCCGGCCGCGGCGTGCCGGCGCGAGGAAGCCGATCGCCTCCTCGTAATCCGTATCGAGCAGGTTGTCGACGGACAGGAGCAGGTCGAGATGCTCCGTCGGCCGCCAGGTGAGCGTCGCATCGAGGCGCTCGTAACCGTCCAGCCAGAGGCCGCCGGTCGGGACGGAGGAATCGAAGGTCTCGCCGACGAACGACCAGGCGGCGTGCACGAGCCAGTCCGTGGCGGGGACCCAGCGGAGCACGAGGCTGCCGCGCCAGTCCGGCCGCTGCCTGAGCGGCACGTCGGACTCCGGCACTTCCAGGTCGAGCCACGCGACCTCGGCGGCCAGGTCCAGGTCGGGGGTGGCGCTCCAGGTTGCCTGCAGCTCCGCGCCTTTGGCCGTGACCGAACGCCGGTTCACGTTCATGAACAGGTCGAAATCGAAATCGACGAGGTCGGTGAACTCGCTGCGATAGACCGAGAGCGTGGTCGACAGCGCGTCGCTCAAGCGCCGGGTGACGCCGAGCTCCGCGCTTTCGCTCTTCTCCGAGCGCAGCTGTGGATTGCCGACCAGCGGGTTGCCCAGCGCGAAGAAGCTGGGGAGCTTGAAGCCTTCGCCCCAGCTTGCGCGGACGATCGTCGAGCCGCCGGCGGGCTGCCAGCGGCCGCCGAGCTTCACGGTCGTTTCGGCACCGCGCGCGTCGGGATCGTCGCGGCGCAGGCCGGCGAGCAGGGTCAGCGTGTCGGCGGGCCGGTAGCGCAGCTCGGCAAACGCACCGGCGACCCTGCGCTCGAGTGCGAAAGCCGTGGGGACCTGGACGCCGGGGGCGAATTCGATGAAGCCCTCGGAGGAGCCGTCGACGTCGTGCACGTCCGCACCGACGGTCGCGCGCAACGCAGCGCCGAATTCGCCGGTGAGGTACGCCGACAGGGACAAGCGGTCCAGGTCGGAGCTCGCTCCGTTCGCCGGCACCGGGTCGCGGAGCCCCGGCGCGACGCCGGGCGACGTGTAGCTGTCGGTGTGAGCGTAGCGCGCGGCACGGAAATCGAGACTCCAGCGATCGCTGAGCGCGAGGCCGGCCGCGAGACCTGCCGTGAAGTCCCGGGAGGATTTGCGGTCGAGGGAGCGAAGGACGGCCAGGCGGGGACCGCCGCTGTCCTCCGGGAAAGACGTGCCCCTGTTGTCCGAGTACCGCGAGAACAGGTTGACGTGCCAGGTGTCGCCGGCGCCGAACGACAGCTTGCCGGTGACGGAATCGCTGGTGAACGCATTGCCCGGCGTGATGTCGCCGTCATCCAGCGTCGCGGCACGCAGCGAGAAGCCGCCGGCCGCGCCGAGCGGGCCGGCGAATCCGACACCGGCGTGCTCGTAGCCCTCCTCACCCACGGCACCTTCGAGGACGATCTCCGGCTCCTCGGCGCGGCGGCGCGTGATGACGTTGATGACGCCGCTCAGCGCATCGGAGCCGTAGATCGCGGACTGCGGCCCGCGCACGATCTCGATGCGCTCGATGTCGCCGACGTCCAGCGTGGAGAAGTCGAAGGATCCGCCGCGCGTGTTGTTCGGATCGTTCACGCGGATGCCGTCGAGCAGCACCATCGTGAAGTTGGCCTCGCCGCCGCGAATGAATACCGAGGCGATGCCGCCGCGCCCGCCCGGCTGCGTGACCTGCAGGCCGGGCGTGCTGCGCAGGAGATCGAGCACGGTTGCGGCATTCGCGGCCTCGATCGCGGCGCGGTCGATCACCGCCGTCGAGCCCGGCAGCACGGCGAGATCGTCCGGCAGCCGGGTGCCGGTGGTGACGATCGTGTCGATCGGCGTGCTTTCGCCGGCGGCCAATGGCCCCGCCGCACAGGCGAGCAGGGGGAGGAAGGTACCGAAGGCGATGACGGCCGGCTTGCATGTGCTTTTCATTTGCCGCGCATGATCGCACATCGGGCACAAGGTATTGCAGGGGCGCCGGCCCGGGCCGTGCGGAGTCCGCCGCCATACCGGCCCGTGCTCCGCCGCGCTAACGGCGCCTTTTTCGGGCCGCGACAAACCCGGCTACCGGGCGACACTGTCGTCACTTGGCGACACTTGTCTGCCCCCGGGGCGCGTGCTACTTGTGCCC
>CAZBGV010000020.1:0-45254 GCA_964491485.1 uncultured Woeseiaceae bacterium
TCGATCCCGTCGACCGTTTCTTCGCGGCCGTGTCCGTCATGGCCGGCGATGGAAACGTCAAACAACGTCTCGTCCAGGCGTACGAGGACCATTTGCAGGCGCTCGAGGAGAGCTCGTTGCCTCCCGAAGCCCGCCAGCCGTTCGCCGAGCTGAAGCGCGTGCTGCGCGCCGTGGCACCGCTGAACGGCGAGGGGCCCGTCCGCGCGACGGTGCGCAAGATGTCTCCCCAGGAGGCTGCGCGCTGCGGCCGCCTGATGCTGGAGCTCCTCACGTTGCTGGTCCGCTCGTCCGCGAGCGACGAGGGCGCGAAGCCCGCCAGGGCCGTGAAAGAACGGCCCCCCGTGCCGGCGTTCCTGGTCCGCTCGGGCTGACGTTCCGGGCCGCAGGTCCGTGCGCGCGGCGCGCGGGCCCGGAGCCGGGCGGCCGGTCAACCGCCCGCGCGCTCGATCGGGTAGTAGATGAGCGTGACCCGCTCCGCCTCCGGCGTGCGGGCGGGGTCGCTCACGTACACCTCCCACGGATCCCCGTCGCGCTCGATGCCGTACGCCGCGAGCCAGGCGGCGATCTTCAGGTGCGTGGCGGCGAGCCCCGCGTACGGGCCCTTGTGGGTGGCCCGGATCGCCGGCCCCGCGTACGTGCGGCCGAAGCGGATACCGGCTTCTCCTTCCGCCGGCGCTGCCGCGGCGCTCGCGACCGGAATCGCCGCCTCCAGCTCGAGCTCGGCCCCGCGGAAGCCGCGGTTCACGGCGAGCGGCGGCCCGGCCTCGTCCAGGCCCTGACGGCGCAGGTACGCGAGGATGTCGAAAAACGCCTGGCCCAGCGCGCGCGATACGGCCGCGGGATCGGGGCGCGTGCGAACGCGCCGGTAGGCGATCGGCAGCGCCTGCACGACGAGGGAGTCGACGGTGAGGTCGCCGAAATCGGCCCGCGGCAGGTTCTCGGCGAGCGTGGTGAGTGCCGCGAGCCCCGCCTCCTCGCGGGCCGCGAAGGCGTCGCCGCGGAGCACGGCGCCCCAGCGGGCCAGCAGATCGTTGCCATAGTCGAGCTCGAGCCGCCACGTGACGTGCGTGCCGCCCTCCACCGGCGCGAGCTCGATGAGGGACACGGCGGAGGTGCCGTCCAGCTCCAGCGCCGCCACGACGCGCGCGCCGCGCTCGGCTGCGACGACGCGGCGGCTGCCCGGCGCGTTGCCGGCCCAGGAAAAGGCCGCCCCCGGGCCGGCGGCCGGGCCGGAGAAGGCCGGCTCCCCGTCGCCGACCCACGGCGACCACTCGGCCGCGCGGCGCGCGTCCTCCACCAGGGCGAATACCGTCGCCGGCCAGGCCCCGATCGTCGCAACGCGTTCCACGCTGCGGGTTGCCGGAAGCAACATGCCGGCCGCGAAGAACAGGAGGACGGCCGCGGCGGCGCCGGCTACGAGCCTCGATGTGAGCACCCGGTTCATGCCGCGGGCAGTCTCGCACGGCGGCGCAGGGCTCACCAGCGGCATCCGGCATAATGGCGCCCGTGGAACACAACGCGAAACCGATCGGCATCTTCGATTCCGGCGTGGGCGGGCTCACCGTGCTGAAAGCGCTGCGCCGGCGCCTGCCCGGCGAAGACTACGTCTACCTCGGCGACACGGCGCGGCTGCCGTACGGCACGAAGAGCGCGGGCTCGGTGCTGCGTTACGCGCGGCAGGCGTCCGCGCACCTGCAGGGCCGCGGCATCAAGCTCCTGGTCATCGCCTGCAACACCGCCTCGGCGGTCGCGCTCGCGAACCTCGAAGAGGAGCTCGCGCCGCTGCCGGTGCTCGGCGTCGTCGGGCCGGGAGCCCGGGCCGCGGTCGCCGCGGCGCCCCGCGGCCGGCATCTCGTGCTCGCGACCGAAGCCACGGTCGGCCTGCATGCTTATGGCAATGCGATCCGCGCGCTCGATCACGGGGCACAGGTCCGGGAGCTGGCCTGCGAGCTCCTGGTCGCGCTGGCGGAGGAAGGCTGGACGCGCGGCGCGATCGCCGATGCCGTGGTGCGCCGCTATCTCGACTCCGTGCTCGCCGGCGAGGACGGCTGGCGTCCGCAATCGATCATTCTCGGCTGCACGCACTTCCCGCTGCTGCGCGATGCCATTCGCGAGGTCGCGGGCGGGGCCGTGACGATCGTCGATTCCGCGAACACGACGGCGGACGCGGTGGCCGCGCTGCTCGGCGAGCGCGGGCTGCTGAAACCGGCAACCGAAGGGCGCCTGGAGCTCATGGCGACCGACGGCGCCGCGCGCTTCGCGCGCGTGGGGGGCGCTTTCCTCGGCGCATCGGTCGCGCCCGGGGAGGTCCGCATCGTCGATTTGTAGCAGCGTCGTGCATAATGGCGCGCGCCGTGGTCCGCCGGGAGACTCATCGTGAACAGTGCACTGATTGCCCGACCGCAGGCTCGTGGCTTCATCGCCCTCACGGCCTGCCTGCTCGCCGCGTGCCGCCCGCCGGACTCGCCCGAGCCCGACGCACCCGACGTGCCGCCGGGGCCGCAGGCCGCCGCCGCGGAGGCGCCGGCGCCGGAGCTTGCGCCCGTCCGCCCGGAAATCTACGCCGAGGTGGCCCTGACGGCGGACCTCTCCGCCTACGACGAAAACCAGCGGGCCATGCTGGTCAAGCTGATCCAGGCCTCAGGAGTCATGGACGATCTCTTCTGGCGGCAGGCGTTCCGTGACGAGCATGCCGCGTGGCTCGACTCCATCACGGACCCCGCGACGCGCCTGTTCGCGGAGCTGAACTACGGCCCCTGGGATCGCCTGGCGAACGAGGCGCCGTTCGTGGCCGGGTTCGGCGAGAAACCGCTCGGCGCCAATTTCTACCCGGCCGACATGTCGCGCGAGGAGCTCGAGGCGGCCCGGCTGCCGGGCAAGGACGGCCTGTACACGCTGCTCCGCCGCGACGCCGCCGGCGAGCTCGTCGTGGTGCCCTATCACGAGGCCTATGCGGACGCCCTCGCGCGGGCCGCCGGCCTGTTGCGCGAAGCCGCCGATCTCGCCGAACACGCGGGCTTCGCCAATTACCTCCGCCTGCGCGCCGATGCGTTGCTCTCGGACGATTACCAGCCGAGCGACCTCGCGTGGCTGGACGTCAAGACCAACCCGATCGAGCTCGTGATCGGCCCGATCGAGACCTACGAGGACCGCCTGTTCGGTTACAAGGCGGCCTACGAGGCGTACGTGCTGCTCAAGGACATGGACTGGAGCGAGCGGCTCGGCCGCTTCACCGAGCTCCTGCCCGAGCTGCAGCGCGGCCTGCCGGTGCCGGAGGAGTACAAGGCCGAAACGCCCGGCACCGATTCCGACCTGAACGCGTACGACGTCATCTACTACGCGGGCCACAGCAACGCCGGCTCGAAGACCATCGCCATCAACCTGCCGAACGACGAGGAAGTGCAGCTCGAGAAGGGCACGCGGCGCCTGCAGCTCAAGAACGCCATGCAGGCGAAATTCGATCGCATCCTCGTGCCGATCGCCGAGATGCTGATCGACGAGTCGCAGCGCCGGCACGTCACCTTCGACGCCTTCTTCGCGAACACCATGTTCCACGAGGTCGCGCACGGGCTAGGCATCAAGAACACGGTCAACGGCAAGGGCACCGTGCGCGACGCCCTGAAGGAGGTCGCCGGCAGCCTGGAGGAAGGCAAGGCCGACGTGCTCGGGCTCTACATGGTGAGGAGCCTGCACGAGCAGGGCGAGCTCGGCGAGATCGATCTCCGGGACAATTACGTCACGTTCATGGCCAGCGTCTTCCGCAGCGTCCGTTTCGGCGCCAGCAGCGCGCACGGCAAAGCCAACATGGTGCGCTTCAACTTTTTTGCCGACCGCGGCGCCATCGTCCGCGATCCGCAATCCGGTACCTGGCACGTCGACTTCCAGCGCATGGACGAGGCCATGACCGAGCTCTCACGTCTCCTCCTGACCCTCCAGGCCACCGGCGACTACGCCGGTGCACTGAAGCTCACGGAGGAGCAGGGCGTCATCCGGCCCGAGCTCGCCGCCGATCTCGATCGCCTGCAGCAGGCGGGCATCCCCGTCGACGTGCGCTTCGATCAGGGCCTCGAAGTCCTCGGCCTGGCCGCCGCCACGGCCCCGTAGGAGCCCGCCACGCGGGCGACCGAACGAGCCCCGTACCCGCCCCGCAGGAGCCCGCCACGCGGGCGACCGAACGCAGGCACCGGGCGGAACGCGGTCACCTGACCGAACGAAGGCACATAGCCAAACGAAGCCACGTTGTCCCTGGGCATTGTTTACGGCACGGACCCCAACGAGCGGCGCCGAACGTTCACGAATAATGCGTTGCTGAAGGTTGGGGCCACGAAAGGGTTCGTGGCCCGCACTCTTGGGATCGCATCGTTCACGCACGTTGGCGGACAGTGGCAAGGGCTGCGCCGCGACCGGGGGAGTCCCTCTCGGCGCCGGCCACGAGCACATCCCTGTGGGCCTGCGGGCTCGGCATCCCTGCCTCGCACGCCGCCGAGAGGAACTCCCCCGGCCACGGCTCCGCCCTGTCGGCGATGTTGCCGTGCGTGAACGATGCTGACGTGCTGAACCTGCCTTCGTTCGGTCGCGCGCATGGCGCGCTCCTACCGGGGCGGTGGCGGAAGGGAAGGGTATGGCGGAGGTCGGGCGGTCAGACGGCGTCGCGGCCGATCATGCCCAGGAATTCTGCGCGGGTGCGCGCATCCTTGCGGAAGGCGCCGAGCATCTGGCTGGTCACCATCGATACGCCCTGCTTGTGGATGCCGCGGGTGGTCATGCACTGGTGCACGGCGTCGATCACCACGCCGACGCCCTTGGGCTTCAGCACTTCCTGGATGCACTGCGCGATCTGCGCCGTCAGCTTCTCCTGCACCTGGAAACGGCGCGCGAACGTATCGACCACGCGCGCGAGCTTGCTGATGCCGACGATCTTGTTGTTCGGCAGGTAGCCGACATGGGCCTTGCCGATGATCGGCGCCATGTGATGCTCGCAATGTGACTCGAACGCGATGTCGCGCAGCACGATCATCTCGTCGTAGCCCTCGACCTCCTCGAACGTGCGCTCGAGAAAGCTTACCGGGTCGACCTCGTACCCGCTGAACCAGTCCCGGTAGGCGCGCGCCACGCGCTTCGGGGTGTCCTTGAGCCCCTCGCGTTCAGGATCGTCGCCGGCCCAGCGCAGCAGCGTGATCACCGCCGCTTCGGCGTCTTCTCGCGTGGGCTGCTCGAGACGGCGGCCCGCCTGCTCATCCGTGTCGTTCATTGTTTTCAGGTCGTGGTGTGGGTGGAATCAGCCGGTCGGCCGGAGCGCCGGCACCGGGCAGGACACGCCGGTGCGGCGGATGCCGCAATACCCGCCCGGTTTCTGCCCGGGCATCGGCATCGCGCGGTCGGGCAGCGCCTCGTCGGCGGTCGGGGTCCGGGTCTTGTCGTGGCGGGCGAACATGACGGCTATATGGGTCGTGAATGCAGGCATAGCAAGCTCATGGCGTGCCTGCGCCGCGGCGCAGCCGCTCCACGATACCTTCTGCCGCCGCAAAAAGCACGGGCAGGGCCGGGGCAACCCGGCCCGCGCGCCCGCGGATGGGCCTGCAACCTAGTCCGATGTCGTCGCGACGTCACCCTGCCGCTCGGCGTCGGCGAGATCCGACTGGCGGTAAAAGAACGTGTGCGTATAGGTGAGGTGCTGCGTGTCGACGGTTTCGCCTTCCACCAGCCGCGGCCGGTAAATCAGCGAGCGCAGCTCACGCTCGACGGTGCGCTGCATGTTCTCGAAGGCGGCGGGCTCGGCCTTGACGAGCGCAATGTCCGTCGTGTAACCGCGCGTCGATACGGAATAGTTGTACACCAGCTCGCCCTGCTCGTAGTCCTCGCCCGGCAAGGCCGTGCGCACTTCCCCGTCGATGCCGACGTAGCGGGGCGGATGGATCTCCTGCAGCACCACCGGGACCTCGAGATGCTCGTGCCGGCTCGCCAGCCGTTGCTCGTCGCTCGACAGCAGGTTCCAGACGTCCCGGTACACCTTGCGCGCGCGGCTCGGCTGCCCCGAGAGGATGTAGAAATCGCCGAGCGAGAGCAGCGTGTCTTCCCTCGTCTCCCAGGTGGCCGCGGGGTTGTTCTCCGCGATGCGCACCGCGCGCTTCAGGTAAACCTCCCCGGAGGTGATGGACGACGGATGACGGAAGGCGGCGTCCACGTCGCCGACGTACAGGTAGGACTTGCCGAGGCCGGTCAGCGGCGGGATCAGCCGCAGGTCGTCATCACCCGCCTCGTCCTCGATGATGTCGATGATCTTGCGCCAGGTGTAGCGTTCCTTCTCGAAGAGCTGCAGCCGGTGCTGCCAGTTCGCCTGCTTCTCCAGGACCGGCAGGATCTCCATGCTGTCGAGTGGAATACCGCGCGCTTCCAGGCCGAAAATGATCTGGGTGATCTTCTCGACCTCATCGAAATTGCCGCCGGCCAGGTAGGTTTCGGCCAGCGATTCGAGGACCTCCACCTGGTCGAGATTGTGCGGGCCCTCGTTCACGTGCGTGACGTGGATGGCCCTCTCGAAGGTCTCCGCGGCCAGGCCCGGCCGTCCGCTCGCGAGCTGCGCGGCGCCGAGGCCCTTCAGCGGATTCACGAGATTGCCGTTCAGCCGGTCCTCGACCCGCTCGATGATGTCGATGGCCGCCTCGTAGTTCGCGATCGCCGTTTCGTATTCGCCGTTCTGGTGCTGCGCAATGCCGAGGTTGGTGAGCGCCCGGGCAGAATCGAGGCTGTCGACGCCGAAAAGGCCGATGGTGAGCTCGACGACCTGCTTGGCCAGCACGTCCGCTTCCTCGTAGGCCTCGTTATCCATCGCGTCCTTGTAGAGAGCGAAATAACGCTGGAGCTTCTGCTCCGGCGTTTCCTCGGCCTCATCGACGATGGCGGGCTCGCCGAGCCGCGGTTCGCCGGCCGCCGGCGCCTGCTCGCCGCTCCCCGCGGACGCAGGTGTGCGCTCATCCCCGGGCTTCGTGGCGGGCTCGCGGTCGGCGCTTTCCGCCGCTTCCCCGATGTTGACGACGTCGACCTCGAGCGTCGCACCGGAAGCGGCGGTGTCGGAGTCTTCGGACTCCTGTCCGCGCGCGCTGCTCGCCGTGAACGAGACCGCCACGGTGGCCAGCAACAGGCCTTTCAACGGTTTCATTTCGCTATCTGCCGGAACGATCCGATTTAGAGCTCCCCCAGACCAGTTTAGTTCGGGCGGAAGCGGCTGCGCATCAGTCCAGCGAAAGCGCGAGCTGCCGGCCCCCGGGCGGTCGGAACTGGCCGGTGTCGAGGACGAGCGCCGCGCGCCCGTGCCGGATACCGTGCCGCTTGCAGGCCGCCCGAAAACGTGCCCCGATCATATCAGCATAGGGCCCCCGGCCCGTCTGGCGGACGCCGAACCGGTTGTCATAATCCCGGCCGCCGCTCGCCGCGCGGACCAGGCTCATGACGTGCGCCGCCCGCTCGGGCAGGTGCGCTTCCAGCCATTCCGTGAAGATCTGCTTCAGCTCGTGCGGCAGGCGCAGCAGCACGTAGCTCGCGTGTTGCGCGCCGGCCGCGGCGGCGGCCGCGACGATGCGCTCGATTTCCGCGTCGTTCACGGCCGGGATGATCGGTGCCATGAGGAGCCCGGTCGGTACGCCGCGCTCGGCGAGCTCGGCGATGAGCCGAAAGCGGGCCTCCGCCGCCGGGACCCTGGGTTCGAGGATGCGCTTCAGGCGGTTGTCGGCGGTCGGCACGCTGATCGCGACCGAGCAGAGGTTGCGGGCGGCGAGTGCCGACAGGAGATCGAGGTCCCGCCGCATCAGGCTGCCCTTGCTGACCAGGCACACGGGGTGGCCGTGCGCGACGAAGGCTTCGAGCAGCCGGCGCGTCAGGCCGAGCCTGCGCTCCGCCGGCTGGTACGGGTCCGTGTTGGCGCCGATCGTGATCGGCTTGCACTCGTAGCCGGGCCGGGACCACTCGGCGAGCAGGAGCTCGACCGCGTTCGGCTTGTAGAAGATCTGCGTCTCGAAATCGAGGCCGGGCGACAGGTCGTAATAGCTGTGGCTCGGCCGCGCGTAGCAATAGATGCAGCCGTGCTCGCAGCCCTGGTAGGGGTTGATCGAGCGCTCGAACGGCACGTCGGGGGAGTCGTTGCGGCTCAGGATGCCGCGCGCGGCGAGCGGCCGCAGCGTCGTCTCCGGTGCCGGAGCGGGCTCGTCGAACGGCTCCGGCGGCTCCGGCTCCACCTGCCGGGCGGCGTAGCGCCCCGGGGGACGCGACACGGCACCGCGGCCCTTGTGTCCCGGAGGGGTCATGCGGGAGTCCTCGCAGCTGGATATGGATACAGTAGGCGCTGCCGCGAGCGCGGTCAACCGGCGGCCGCGAAAGCGAGCGCCCGTGCCCACGCGAGCGCGATGACGGCGAGCGCCGCGAGGCCGCACACGGCCTGCCGGCGCCGGCCCTCGAGCCGATCCGCGACGAAGGTCAGCGCCGTGCCGAGCGCGAGCCCGCAGAGGAAGCCCGCAAGGTGCGCGCCGATGTCCGTCTGCGCGTCGCCCGTGCCCGTGTAGGCGAGCAGCGCGATGCCGCCGACCAGGGGACCCAGCCGGTACGCCCAGCGGTCCTGCGCCGTGAGGCGTGCGCGCCAGACGAACCCCGCCAGCAACCCGAGCGCCGCGAACACCGCGGTGGAGGCGCCGACCGAGCGGTGCGTGGATTCGAGCAGCAGGACGTTCAGCGCATTGCCGGCCCCGGCGGCGAGCACGACCGCGAGCCAGGTGATGCCGCTGCCGAGGAGCCGCGCCGCGAGCCCGCCGAACAGCACGCCGAAGCCCAGGTTGCCGAGCAGGTGCCCGACGCCGCCGTGCAGCGTGAGGGCGGTGAAGGGACGCCACCATTCGCCCGCGCGGACGCCGGCCCCCTCGATGCGGCCGGCGGCCAGCCAGTCGAGGCCGAAGGTCGAGCGGCCGGCGAGCCAGCCGATCGCGCACAGCACGAGCACGTAGCCGAGCACGCCGGGCAGCGGGTCGTGGTAGCGCTCGATGAGCGGCGCGGGACGCGGCCGCGGCGGGCGGTTTTCCTGCTCGTACTGCCAGAGCTCGTACTTCGCGCGCTCCGCCACGTCTTCGGGAACGATCAGGAGGAGGCGGTCGGCGTCGCGCAAGACCTCGTGCGGAATGCCGAGCGATTGCAGGACCAGCGCGCGATCCGAGCAGGCCCGCGCGTCGGCCGTGGCGAAGACGACGACGGGTTCCGGCATTCGTCAGGGGTCGACGGCCGCGCCCAGCAGCGCCGCGCAATCACCCTCGAAACGGTGGGTCGCGAGCGCATCGGCACGCGTGACGCCGCGATTGAGGAGCGCGAGCGGCAGGCCCGCATCGTGCGCCGCGCGCGCGAAGCGGAATCCCGACAGCACCATCAGCGACGAGCCGACGACGAGCAGCGCGTCGGAGGAGCGCACGAGGGCGGCGGCCGCCGCGACCCGTGCCGCGGGCACGGATTCGCCGAAGAACACGACGTCGGGCTTCAGCAGGCCGCCGCAAGCCTCGCAGTCGGGCACGCGAAAGGAGTCGACGACCGCGTCATCGAGGCGCGCGTCGCCGTCCGGCGCGAACGCCGACACCGCGGCGTGCCAGCCGGGGTTTGCGGCGGCCAGACGCGCCTGGAAGGCGGCGCGCGGCGAACGCGCACCGCAACCGAGGCAGCGCACGCGGCGCAACACGCCGTGCAGGTCGATCACGCGCCGGCTGCCGGCGCGGCGGTGCAGGTCGTCGACGTTCTGCGTGACGATGCCGGCCACCCGTCCCTGCGCCTCCAGCCGCGCGAGCGCGGCGTGCGCGGCGTTCGGGGCCGCGCCGTCGATGCGCCGCCAGCCGGCAAAGCTGCGCGCCCAGTAACGCCGGCGCGCCGCCGCGCTGCCCGTGAACTCGGCGAAGGTCATCGGCCGCCGGTGGCGCCATGCGCCGTTCTCGTCGCGGTAGTCCGGAATGCCGGAACGCGTGCTGCAGCCGGCGCCGGTGAGCACGGCGATACGCGCGTGCGCGGCGAGGAACGCGCGCAGCTCGTGCGCGCCGCCGCCCGACAACGCGCTTTCTGCTTTCAGGGTTCGTTCAGCTTCGAGCGGCATACTGGCAGACGATGATAAGGAGATCGGCAGTTCCTCGCATGGGCAAGTGGAGAAGACTGTATTTCGCGCTGGCGATCCTCTCGGCCTTGTTCCTGATCGAATCGCTGCGCCCGTTCCTGTGAGGGGAGGGCGGGACGGGCCGCGCGCTCGCCACGCGCGGCGCGCAAATCCCTCGTGACAATGCTCCGGCGGTGACCAGCGGGTACACTGGGCTTGCCGCCCGGCGCCTGATCGCCGGCGGCGTTCCGATGTCCCGTCACCGTCCAGCCCGCGCACCATCGCCGCTCGCCCTCGCCGCCGCCCTGGCCGCCCTGGCCGCGGCCGCGCCCGCGGAAGTGATCGACGCGGGCCGGGACGGCTTCACGACCCGCGCCAGCGTCGTCATCGACGCCCCGCGCGCGGCCGTCTACCGCGCGGCGACCGAGCGCCTCCCGGCCTGGTGGATCGACGATCACACGGTGTCGGGCAGCGCGTCGAACCTGAGCCTCGATGCCGTGCCGCAGGGCTGCCTGTGCGAGCGCCTCGGGCAGGGCGGCGGCGTCGTGCACCTCACCGTGACGTTCGTGAGCCCCGGAACCATGTTGCGGCTGACCGGCGCGCTCGGCCCCCTCGGCCTGCTCGGCACGAGCGGCAACCTCGTGTGGGAGTTCGAGGACGCGGGCCAGGCGACGCGCGTGACCTGGACGTACGCCGTCGGCGGGTACGCCCCCGACGGGCTCGAGGGCCTGGCGAGCGCGGTCGACGGCATGCTCGCGGCGCAGCTCGCGAGCCTCAAGGCCTTCGTGGAGCAGGACCATTCCGGCTGAAGAGGGCAGCGAGGCGGCGGCGATCGCAAAGCCTTCGGCGACGGTCGTGCTGGCCCGGCCGGGCGCGCGTGCACCCGAGCTCTTTCTCGGACAGCGCCGTTCCGGCCCGGCTTTCGGCGCGAGCTACGTGTTTCCGGGCGGCCTGCTCGAAGGCGCGGATTGCGACGCAGCGGCATTCAGCGAGCTGCCGGCCGCAACCGCGAACGGCGGCCTCGGGCTCGCCGCCGGCGGGCTCGATTACTACTGCGCCGCGATCCGGGAAACCTTCGAGGAGACGGGCGTGCTGCTCGCGCGCGCAAGGCACGGCGCCGGCCTGCCGCCGCGCGAGGTGCTCGCGGCGGCGCGCCGGCGTTTGAACGAGGGCGAGCTCCGCTGGTCGGACTTCCTGGCGGACCGGCGGCTCGTGCTCGCCTGCGACGCGCTGCATTATTTCGCCTGGTGGGTCACGCCGCGCACGCTCCCGCGGCGCTTTTCGACGCGTTTCTTCCTGGCCGCGCTGCCCGAGGGCCAGGAAGCTTCGCACGACGGCCGGGAGCTCACCGGGAGCCGCTGGATGACCGCCGCCGACGCCATCGCGGCGGCGGAGGAGGGCGCGATCGCCCTGCCGCCGCCGACGCGCGCGACGCTGTCCGACCTTGCGCGCTGCGCCGATCTCGACGCGCTGCTCGACTGGGCGCGGCGCCGGGCTGCCGCCGGCGTGCCGCGGATCGAGCCGGTGATCGAGCGACGCGCGGGACGCGATCGCGTCCTCATGCCGTGGGACCCGGATTACCCGGCGGATGCCGGCAGGGACGAGACCCGATGACCTCGAAGGATGCGCTGGCCCCGGGCCGGCCGGTCGAAATCGCCCCGGGCATCGTGCGCCTGGTCGCGCCCAATCCCGGCGTCATGACCGGCCCGGGCACGAACACTTACCTCGTCGGCCGGTCCGCGGTGGCGGTCATCGATCCCGGTCCGGCCATTGAGGCGCACCTGCGCGCGATCCGGGACGCGGCGCCCGGCCCGATCCGCTGGATTCTCGTCACGCACACGCACCCGGACCATTCGCCGGGGGCGCGCTCGCTCGCCGCCGCCACCGGGGCGCCGCAGCTCGGGCGGCCGGCTCCGGAGGGCCGCCACCAGGATGCCTCCTTCGAGCCCGCGCGCGTGCTGGCGGACGGCGAGCGCGTCCCGGCGCACGAGTTCGCGCTGCGCGCGATCCACACGCCCGGCCACGCATCCAATCACCTTTGTTATCTCGACGAGGCGACGCGCTGGCTCTTCACCGGCGATCACATCATCGACGGCTCGACGGTGGTCATCGATCCGCCCGACGGCGACATGGCGGCCTACCTCGCCTCGCTCGCACGCCTGAAGACGCTCGGACCCGCGGCGATCGCGCCGGGTCACGGCCGCGTGATCGAGGCGCCGCTCGCGGCCATCGACCGGCTCATCGCGCACCGCCTCGCGCGCGAAGCCAAGGTCGCGGGCGCGCTCGCCGCGCACCCGGGTGCGCCGCTCCACGAGCTCGTCCGCTTCGTCTACGACGACGTCGACCCCGCGCTGCACCCGATCGCCGAGCGCTCGCTGCTCGCGCACCTGCTGAAGCTCAAATCGGAGGGCAGGGCCGCCCGCACCAACGACACGTTCCGCCCCGCCCCGTAGGAGCCCGCCATGCAGGCGACCGAACGCGCCGGCGTGCCTGCGTTCGGTCGCCCGCATGGCGGGCTCCTACGGGGGCTGCGTTCGGCCGGCGATTGCTTGTTCGGCCGCCCGCATGGCGGGCTCCTACGTGAAGCGGCCGTTGGTTTCGGCGAGGCGGGTCAGCAGCGCCGGCGGGCTCCAGTACTGCTCGCCGAAGCGATCGCGGAATTCACGGACTTTCTCGTACACGGTGCCGATGCCGACGGTGTTGGCGTAGTGCATCGGGCCGCCGCGGTACCGCGGGAAACCGTAGCCGTTGATCCAGACCACGTCGATGTCGGAGGAGCGCGCGGCGATGCCGTCCTCGAGGATGCGCGCGCCCTCGGTGACGAGCCCGTAGATGCAGCGCTGGACGATTTCCTCCGCGCCGATCTCGCGCTGCGGGACGCCGAGACGCTCGGCCTCGGCGCGGATCATCTCGCGCACTTTCGGATCCGGGATCGGCGTGCGCGAGCCCGGCGCGTAGCGGTAAATGCCGGCCCCGGTCTTCTGCCCGTAGCGGCCCATTTCGGCGAGCATGTCGGCGACGCGGTAGAAGCGCGGATCGTCCGGCAGGTCCGTGCGCTCCTTGCGAATGCGCCAGCCCACGTCGAGGCCGGCGAGATCGCCGACGGCGTTCGGGCCCATGGCCATGCCCCAGTCGGTGAGCGCGCGGTCGATGTCCTCGGGGGCGGCTCCCTCGAGCAGCATGAGCTGGTTCTCGCGCCCGTAGCTGTAGAGCATGCGGTTGCCGACGAAGCCGAAGCAGTTGCCGACCACCACGCCCACCTTGTGCAGCCGTTTCGCCACCGCGAGCGCCGTGGCGATCACGTCGTCCGCGGTTTGCGCCCCGCGTACGATCTCGAGCAGGCGCATGACGTGCGCGGGGCTGAAGAAGTGCAGGCCGATCACGTCCTCGGGACGCTGCGTCGCGCCGGCAATGGCGTCGACGTCCAGCGTGGAGGTGTTGGTCGCGAGGATGGCGCCCTTGCGGCACACCGCATCGAGCTTGCCGAACACCTCTTTCTTGATCGCCAGCGTCTCGTACACGGCTTCGATCACGAGGTCCGCGTCGGCGACCTGCTCGTAGTCCTGCGTGATCTTGAGCCGGCGCAGGCCCTCGACCATGTCGGCGGCTTCCAGCTTGCCGCGCGCGATGCCGGCTTCGAACAGCCCGCGGATCGCGTCCTCGCCGCGCGCCAGGCCGGCCGCGTCGTTGTCGAGAAGGCGCACCGGGAAGCCCGCGGACAGGCAGGCATACGCGATCCCGGTGCCCATGGTGCCCGCTCCGAGCACGGCGATACGGCCGATCTCCCGCGTCGGCGTGTCCTTTGGCAGGCCGGGAACCTTGGCTGCCTCGCGCTCGGCGAAGAAAGCATGGCGCAGCCCCGCCGACTGCGGCGAGGCCTTGCACTCCATGAAAAGCTCGCGCTCCGCGAGCACGCCGGCGTCGTAGTCGAGCTCGCAGGCGACCTCGACGGCGTGCACGATCCTCTCGGGCGCGAACAGGCCCTTTGCCGTCTTCGCGAGCTGCTGGCGGACCCTGGCGAACACCTCCCGATCCGCCGCCGGCGCGGGCAGGTCGCGCACGCGCCGCGGCTCGTGCAGCTCCGCCGCGTAGGCAAGCGCCTCGACGAGCAGGTTCTCACCGCTGGTCACGCGATCGATGAGGCCGGATTCGAGCGCGCGCCCGGCGCCGATCGGCTCCCCGGAGAGCATCATCTCCAGGGCGCGCTCCACCCCGACCAGCCGCGGCAGCCGCTGCGTGCCGGTGGCGCCGGGCAGCAACCCGAGCTTCACCTCCGGCAGCCCGACCCGGGCCTCCGGCGCGGCGAGCCGGTAATGGCAGCCCATCGCGATCTCGAGCCCGCCACCGAGCGCCGTGCCGTGCATGGCCGCGAGCACCGGCTTGCTCGAGGCCTCGATCCGCTCGACGAGGTCGGGCAGGTGCGGTTCCTCGGGCGGCCGGTCGAACTCGCGGATGTCGGCGCCGGCGATGAACGTGCGTCCGGCGCAGATGAGCACGATCGCGCGCACACCGGCATCCGCCTCCGCCTCGTCGAAAGCCTGCATGAGGCCCGCGCGCACCGCGCGCGACAGCGCGTTGACGGGCGGATTGTCGACGGTGACGACGGCGACGTCCTCGTGATGGGCGAGCGAAACGTAGTTCATCGGGATTTTTCCTCACAGGAGCCCGTCGTGCGGGCGGCCGGTAACGCGCTGATCGAAAGGCAGCTGGCGTCGCGAGGCAGGCAGGGCATGCGACTTTGGCGCTTCCGTTCGCGCGGCTCAGTGCCGGATTGTAACGTCTCGGTTTCTCCTGATGGCGCGCAAATGCCAAGCGGCGGGCCAAATGGCGTAAAATGCGTGGTTTCGGCAAGCCGCTCCAACCCGGAAACCGTACATGACGTTCGTTGTTACCGACGCCTGCATCAAGTGCAAACTGACCGATTGCGTCGAGGTCTGCCCGGTCGACTGCTTCCACGAGGGACCGAACATGCTGGTCATCGATCCCGACGAGTGCATCGACTGCACGCTGTGCGAGCCGGAGTGCCCGGTGGAAGCGATCTACTCGGAAGACGAGGTGCCGGAGGACCAGCGGGTGTTCCTGCAGCTGAACGCGGAGCTCGCGCGCGAGTGGCCGGTCATCACCGAGATGAAGGACCCGCCGCCCGACGCCGACGAGTGGCGCGACGTCAAGGACAAGCTGAAATATCTCGAGCGCTGAGCGGCGCCGCGCGCATCCGACGTCGGTCGCCCGCATGGCGGGCTCCTACGGGTTAGAATTTTCCCCGCGGCGGCTGTCGTCCTGCATGCGGGCGAGGAGGCGGCGGAGCAGGTCAGAATCCCCGGCCGCGGCGGCTGTCGTCCTGCATGCGGGTCAGGAAGCGGCGGAGCGCCGTGGTCGCTTCGGCTCGCGGCATGAGCTTCTCCTTTTCCATCAGCGCCGCCATGTCCTCGAGCGTGCGGCGGCCGTCGATCAGCGACATCAGGAAAGCGTGGATCCGCGTCGTCATCGCCTGGGTGCGGAACGACTCCGAAAGCGGCACCGGCTCCTTCCCCGTTACCAGCCAGTCCGGCAGCGCCTTGTGCCGTGCCGGCGCGGGCGCCTCTTCGGCCTTCTCCGCCGAGAACGTAAACACGCGCTCCTCGCGGGCGTGGCGGCTCGCCGGTGAGCACAGGTACGGAATGACCGCTTCGGCCGCGCGCACCGCGCCGAAGCCGGACTCCTGCACGATCGCGAGCACTTCGTCGGGCCCGTAGCGTTCCGCGTGCAGGGGGCGGTCGAACGCGAGCGAGCCGAAATTGATCCAGCGCCCGCCGGCAGCCAGCAGCCGGTTCACGCGCGCGGCGAACACGGGCAGCTCCTCGCCAACGATGTCGATCAGCCACGGGGTCACGACGGTATCGAAAGCACCGGGCCGGAACGGCGCGCGCAGGACGTCGCCGAGCACGAGGTGGAAGCCGTCGCGCACGCGTGCCGGCGCGGCCAGCCGCCGCGGCACCGCCACGTCCTCCGCCGTGCGCGGGGCGAGGGGGAACTCCCAAAGCTCGAGCGTTTCGCCGCGCGCCACCGTGTCGGCGACCAGGGCGAGCAGCGGGTTGAAGTCGAGGGCTATCGTTCGTGCGGGTCCGAGGGCCTGGTGCAGGTCGTAAGCGAGGCGGCCGGCGCCGGCGCCGAGCACGAGCACGTTGCCGGGGGATTCCGGCGCCACGGCCCGGATCTGCTCGAGCGACGCCGCATTCTCCGCCTCGCCCCAGCACCAGTCCCGGTGCACGTTCGCGTCATACGTGTACAGCCCCTGGTCGCTCGGCAGGCGCGTGCGCAGCGCGAGGTGCGATTCGAAAACGCTGTCGTCCGGCGCCACGTCGAGCGGGGCGAGCAGCTGCGTGAGCGCACGCCGCTGCGCCTCGGTGCCTTCGAGGTGCCGCTCGAGCCGGCTACGGGTCGGCGGCCGCAGGTCGTTGCCTCCGAGCTCCCGGCGCAGGCCCTCGATGTCGCGGGCGAGACGCGCGAGCTCGAAATGGAGCCGGTTGCGCCATTCGCCGCGCGCCGCATCCGGCTCCGCGAACAGCCATGGAATCCCGCGCAGCGCGCCGAACTCCGTGCGGCATGCGGGGCAGCGGTAGCCGGCGTCCGCCGCGACCAGCGGGGTGCGATCGCAGCGCGGGCAGGCGAGTAAATCGATCAGGGCGTCGGACATCCGGGCAGAATACCGGAATCGCGGCTCCCACTCTTCGCGACCGCATCACGGTCGTGCGTGCGGAGCCGCGCCGCGCAGGAGCCCGCCATGCGGGCGACCGAATCGTGGCACTCCCTCTTCGGGACCGCATCGTTCACGCACGTTTGACGTCGGTGGCTGGGGCTGCGCCTTGAGGCGGGGAGCTCCCTCTCGGCGCCGGACACGAGCACGCCCATGTGGTCCTGCGGGCTTAGGCTTTGCCTCGCACGCGTTCGTGCGGGACTCCCCCGGCCACGGCTCCGCCCTGTTCGCGTCGGTGCCGTGCGTGAACGATGCTGTGGCAACGTGCCTTCGTTTGGGTACGTGCCTGCGTTCGGTCGCCCGCATGGCGGGCTCCTACGGGGCTGCGTTCGGTCGCCCGCATGGCGGGCTCCTACGGGGCTGCGTTCGGTCGACTGTGGCCGGACTTGCGGTCAGGCCGGGACAAGGGGGCCGATGGTGCCGTTCACGATGGCTTCGAAGGCGGTCAGGCTGTCGCGCAGGCCGGAATCGCCCAGCCCGTGATTCGGGAAGATCGTCGCGAACTGGCCTTCCTGGCCGTGCAGCGCCATGTAATTGAGGATCACCGTGTTGACGAGCAGGTTCACGTTGTTCGCCGCCGGCGTCGCCGCGCGCTGCACCGAGGCGCCCGCGTCGAAGTAGCCGATCTGCTGGTGCATCGCCTGCTGCTCGGGCGTCGCGCCGCGCAGCACCGCCCGGCCGTTCGGGTTGTAGACGAGGAAGAACGACGCGGCCGTCGAGGAGTCGTCGCTCACCCATTCGCCCTTGCCGCGGCCCTGCGGCGAGCTGTCGATCGCGCCGTCGGAGGACACCGAGCCGTCGCTGAAGACGTACAGCATGAGCGGCACGCCGATGCGCGCGGCATACTCGATGCACGCGCCCATGCAGCGGCCCGCGCGCTCGTCCTGCACCTCGCCCTGCGCGCGCCGCCCGCCGTGGTAGTCGTAGCCGCCCATCTCGATGCAGGCCGCGCCGGCGAAACCGTTGATCACGAGCTTCATGATCGAAGCGGTCTTGCGGAACTCGCGGCCATCGGCTCCGTTGTCGTTGAACTCGGCGTCCGAGAAGATGCCGGACGGCCCGACGATCATCGGGTCCTCGGCCGGGTTCAGCGGCGTGCCGCCGAAGCGGTCCGCGATGTCGGCCGCCTTGAGGTAACCGCAGCGCACCAGGTCCTTGACCACGGCATCCGACGTGATCGATTGCCCGTTCTCGACAGCGTCCATCTTCCGGTCGCTGATCCGGTAGATCGACTCCATGACCGCCGTCGCGTCGTCGGGACCCAGGATGCCGACGAGGTCGCCGGTATCGACCAGCGCCGTCACGTCGCCCGGCCGGTCCACCTTGGTCGGCCTGAGCTCCGGGTCCATCAGCATTGCCGGCGCCATGGAATTGCCGCCCGACACGGTGTTCGACGTGCCCGCGAGCGTGAGGATCGAGCCGTCGGCGCCCGCGCGGGCGATCCCGTACAGCGGGTTGTGAGGGTTGTTGCCGGTGTCGTTGTCCGAGCGCGCCGGAATGACCGCCCCGTTCAGGTTCGCCGCCCGCGCCGGGTTCATGCTCGCGAGCATGCCGCGCCGGAAAGCACTGTCCAGGTGGAATGCGAGCCCGAAATCGGTGTTGGCGTAAGGCTGACCCGTGACCGGGTCATTGAGCCCGGGGACCATGTCGCCCGGCAGCCCGAGCTTGTCGTAGCCGGCGGTCGACAGGAAATCGAGCTGCCCGCCTTCCTTGCCCACCAGCACGTTCGAGCCGGCGATGTTCGCACCGCCCGCGAGATCGAAGCAGATGAACGGAATCTTGCCCGCGCCGACGGTCGCGATGTTGCAGGGATTCGTGAGCAGCGGCTGCAGGTCGCTGGAAAGCGCCGCATAAGCCTGGCGCGGGTTCGTGAACAGGGAGAGCACGCCGCCGCCCAGCACGAACGCGGAGCCGCTCAAGAATCCCTGCGCGACGAACTGCCGCCGGGTCATCGGACGCGGATGATCCGGGTGCCGGAGCGGCGCGTCGTAGCGAGAGCCTTGCTGGCGTTTCCTGGACATGGGCTTGTCTCACCTCACTGGAACATGGTCACGGCGCTGCCGAGCACGGCGGCGCACACGCCCTTCGCGATGCCGCGCGTGTCGGCGTTGCCGCCGGCGATCAGGCGGTCGATCAGGTTGTCCGGCCGCGTGCCGTCGGGCTCGGCCCAGCCGAGCTCGTCGCGGAGATCGGGATAGAGCGGCTGCGTCTGGATGTTGAGCCCCATCATCCGGTCGAGCAGCGGCTGGATCACGAGATCGCGGTCGGTGCCGGCATAGGCGGTCGCCGGCGCGGCCGAGAAGTTGAATCCGGGGAAGTACGCAGCGGACAGCGCCGGGTCCTCGACCAGCGCGTTGCAGTACTCGATCGCGAGCTGCGCCACGGCGACCTGGTGCGACGACAGGAACGCGTTCGGTGCCTCGATGGCCGGCAGCGACTCGCGCAGGCTCTGGAACGTCGCATCGACGTCCGGCTGCTCGGGATCGATGCCCGTGAGCGCGGCCATGGTCGCGTT
Source organism: uncultured Woeseiaceae bacterium (assembly GCA_964491485.1). Taxonomy (GTDB): domain Bacteria; phylum Pseudomonadota; class Gammaproteobacteria; order Steroidobacterales; family Woeseiaceae; genus IDS-8. Next base: position 19,360 of record CAZBGV010000020.1, read on the forward strand.
GATCTCGTCGAAGGTGCGCACGCCGAAGCGCGGCGCCTGCGGCAGGTCGGCGGGGGTCACGGTGAGCGGCGCGGGCTCCGTGCGCACGTAGGTCTGGTTGCCGAGGCGGTCGAACGTCAGGAAGAACTCGTCGCCCTCGGGACCCTTCGCCAGCGGAATGACGGCGCCGAGCGGCGACAGCGGCTGGCCCAGCTCGCCGAACGCGGAAGCGCTGAGCGTGACGTCCAGGTTCGCATAAGCCTGCCCGACCCCGGCTTCCGCGCCGTTCACGCCGATATGCAGGCCCTGGAGGGGAATGCCTTCCGGCTGCTGCGTCGCATCCAGCGTGAGGAAATGCGGGTTCGTGAACAGGTAGCTGTAGCTGTCGAACTGCGCCACCTCGAACAGGATGTACGCCGAGGGCACGCCGATCACGTCGGAAATGCCGAACAGCAGGTAGAACTTCTCGCCGACGCCGACGTTGAAGTTCTGCGCGACCTGCTCGGGCGTGAGCGCGCGGTTGTGGATCGCGACCAGCCTCAGCGTGCCCTGCCACAGGCCCTGACCGTCGACTTCGTTGCCGAGCACCAGCGCGAAGGTGTCCTGCCAGTCGACCAGCGAACCGGTGGCGACCGGATCGGCTTCGCTGACGAGCGCACCGTTCACGTAGATCTTGCGGCCGTCGACCGGGCTGTAAGTCGCGACGACGTGCTGCAACGTTGCCTGCAGCACCTCGTCCGCCGAAGGCGTCGACAGCGCCGGATTGCCGTCCAGGTCGGTGGTCGTGCTGCGATGGCGGAAGTCGTAGTCGTACAGCGTCTGCTGGAGCGTGAAATTGCGCGCGTCCTGGCCCGCGGAGTAGCTGACGATGCGCGCCATTTCCTGGGTCACGTTGGCGGGGATCACCCACGCTTCGATGGAGTACTCGCCGGTTCCCCGGATCAGGTCGTACAGCTTTCGGCTCGCGGTCGTCGTGCCCTGCGCCTTGCCGTTGTTGATGGTGATGCCCCAGCCGCCGAACCATTCGACGTCGCCCGAAAGGCTGAGGTCGATGGCGGGGTCGACGCCGCTCGTGTCGAACGCCGTCGTCCCGTGGCCGGTCTTGAACTCCCACAGCGCGATCTGCGAGCTTTCATAGCGGTTGCCGCCCGAGGCAATGGTGCCATCGAGGAGTGTCAACGCCTTGCTGTTCACGAGCGCCGGATCGATGGCCGTGAGCGGGACGGTATCGGCGAACGCCTGGATCGCCGCCTGCATCTCGGCCGCGGCCGTCGCGCAGTCATTGTTCCAGCAGTTGTGGGATTCGGCCGCGAGCTTCAGCACGAAGCGCGAGTCCCCGGGCGAATCGAGATCCATCTTGGGCTGCGCCGCGCCGAACGCCACCGCGATGTCCGGGTCCGCGAAGTACGGCTGCTGCGAGGTTGCGGACTGCGACGAATGGCAGGCGGAGCAGTACTCCGAGAGCACCGGGCCGTGCACGAACGTGGCGAAGTTCGCGACACTCGCGTTGGCGTAATTGCGGCTCGTGCCGGGTTCCTTCTCGACCGGCGCCTCCAGCACGATCTTGCGGCCGCCGGAGGCCTGTGCCCCGGCCCAGTTCTCGATCCAGGTGGTCAGGATGTCCGCGCAGGCCTGGTCGTCCGCCAGCCAGCAGTTGTGGCCGGTCGCGAGCTTGGTCACCAGCTTGGACGCGGACGGCTGCGTCAGGTCGACGAGCGTGTTCGCCGCCTCGTAGGCGAGGTTGATGTCGTCATGGCGCGCGAACAGCGGCAACTGGCCGATGCCGTCCGTGTGGCAGCCGCCGCAGCGGTTGCTCGCCTCGATGTTGTCCCACAGGTTGAGCTTGAAGCTCTGCACGTCCTCGGTGGCGGGCGGCGGGCCGTTGTAGCCCGAGGGCGGCGTGACGCCGGTCACCGGGTTTTCGGTGGTTGCGGCGCCGCCGCCGCAGCCGGCGGCCACCGCGGCCGCCGCCACGAGCAGCACGCGCAGGACCGTGCTTCCCTTCGATCGGTCGATGGCTGCATTCATGGCCGCGCTCCCTTACTGGCCCATGCAGTAGACGGCCGCTTCCGCGAACGTCTGCTTCATCCGGTAGCCGTTTTTGAACGAGGCGGTCATGGTCGCGACCTGCGCGCGGTCCGCGACGTCCTCCGGGGGCCTCAGGCACACGGCGCGGAACACCTTCTTCACCTGGCAGCTCGCGAACGCGTCGCTCGCCGCGAGCTCCTCGCCCAGCGACTTCGCGCCGGCCCCGGAGCCCGGGAGGCTCGGATCCCAGCCGAGGAAACGGTTCTGGCCGTACCGCCAGTAGTTGTCCCAGTGGTCGTCCGGCGTGCGATAGCCGAAGGGGAAGTTCGCGTCGTTGTTGAAGTACTTCGGCTGCACCTCGCCCGGCGTGTACTCGATGCGGCCGGCGGTCTCGTCGAAGTTGTAGTAGGCGAACGCCTGCGCCATCGGGTCCATGCCGGTGTGGCAGCCGATGCAGTTGTTGAGGAACAGGCGGCTGTCTCCGCCCGGGCTGCGGCTCACGTCCTGGCGGATGCGATCCGGCGGCAGGCTCGTGTCCATCACCTGCTCCAGGTCGTTGCACAGGTGGTTGAGGAGCGTGAAACGGAACATCGCGCGGTTCGTGCCGGCGATGAAGAAGGCTTCCGCGGCCGCGCGCGTCGTCATGATGCCGGCGGTGGCCCCGGGCGGCAGCCCGTTCAGCGACGACTGCGTCGTAGCCTGGAGCGCGCTCATGAGATTGACGCCGCGCGCCTCCATCTGCGCGTAATGGTCGTTGTTGGACGGCGAATACGCCGGCAGCCCGAGACCCGGCGCGCCGACGTACAGCAGGTCGGCAGAAAGCAGGGTATTGAACGCCACGTCGTCGCGGATCATGCCGATCACGGTCGCGATGTAGTCGTTGAGCGGCACGAACACGCTCTGCGCGCGGTTCGTCCAGGGCGCCACGAAGTTCTTGAGCGTGACGTTGTAGAAGGCGGGATTGGCCATCGCCGTGTACGCCGCCGCGGTGGCGTTGCCGCCGGCGACGTCGGCCTCCATGTCGACGAGCACGTCCTCGGTGGGCGGCACTCCCGCCAGCCGGTCGTGAATCCGCTTCGCCTGTTCGCGCGGCCCCGCGCTCGCGGCCGCGGCCGCAAGGGCCAGGACCGCCGTCAGCGCGGCGGTCGTCCACGTCCTGTGTGCCATGCGCGTCCTACCCCTTTGCCCCGCAAGGAGGATGCCCGATGCGTCGCGGCCGGGGCCGTGAATGCACTCACAATCCCGCGGGCGCTCAAGCCCCGCGGCGGCATCGCCGTCCTGCCCTCCCTAGCAAGCGCTGTGCCACGGCCGTCACGGAGGTCGGCGGCGAGGAACGAATCCGTGCATTTACAGCAGCTTAGCCGCCGCCCGGGCATCGCCGGCGGCTTTGTAATATGTCAAGGGCTTGTCGTCCCTTCGGTACATCGCCGCTTTGCAGATTTTTCAACGCATTGATTTCATTGGATTCGTTCGCCGTCGCTCGAAGCCGACAGGCGTGTCCAATGCCGACAGGAATTGGCGTGCACGCAACAGTTTGCGGCGCGGGAGAGTGGCCGGGGGACAGTCGCCGCCGCCGCGAGCGGCGCTCCCGGGCCTGCCGGTGAGGCTTTGTGACCACGTTAACGGTGCGGGCAGGGCCGAACGGCGAAGATCACTTGACTTAACACCGGAGCTCGCTGGCGTGGAATTTGCAACGCTCGCTGGCGCTTTGGGCGGCGCCGGCACCCCGCCGGCGGGCTTTGGGGGCGAATCATGAACGAGGCTTTCCACGGGTGCGGGGACGGCTCCCCGCGTCACGCGGCGCGGCGGGCGGCGCTCATGCTCATGGCCGTCGCGATCGTCGCCGGGTGTGGCGGCGGCGGAGGCAACGGCATACAGATCGGTGACGGGCAGGCGCCGGACCCGGTGGTCGTCGATTTCCCCATCGCTTACGTCAGGGGGCCGATTCCGCAGGACGACCGGGGCGACGAAGACTTTCCCGACGTCCGCGAACGGATCCGCTTCAACGTCGGCACCGACCTGTGGTTCCGCGACCGGGCGTCGCCGAGCGCCGCGGCGGTGAATGTCAGCGAAAGGGTGACGGAGGGGCGCGGCGACGTCCGCGACGTCGAGATCTCGTGGGACGGCACCAGGCTCCTGTTCGCGATGCGCGGACCGGTGAACGAGAACCTGGCACTCGACGATCCGGACCAGCCGACCTGGAATATCTGGGAATACGAGATCGCGGCCGACACGCTGCGGCGCGTCATCGCCTCGGATCTCACGGCGGAGATCGGCCACGACATCGCACCGCATTACCTGCCGGACGGCCGCATCGTCTTCTCGTCCACGCGCCAGGTGCGCTCGAAGGCCGTGCTGCTGGACGAGGGCAAGCCGCAATTCGACGCCCAGGACGAGGACATGAACGAGCCGGCTTTCGTCCTGCACGTGATGAACGAGGACGGCACCGGGATCGAGCAGGTGAGCTACAACCAGAGCCACGATTTCGATCCCGCGGTGCTGCCGAGCGGGCAGATCGTGTTCAGCCGCTGGGATGCGGCGGGCCCGAACGACGCGGTGAACCTCTACCGGATGAATCCGGACGGTTCCGCGCTCGAGCTCCTTTACGGCCGGAACAGCCATGCCACCGGCAGCGCCGGCGGCATCGTCCAGTTCCTCGCGCCGCGCCCGCTCGACGACGGCCGGGTGATGGCGCTCGTGCGCCCGTTCAACGATACGCAGGGCGGCGGGGACGTCATCGTGATCGACACGCCGGCGTACGTCGAGAACACCCAGCCCAACAAGGACAATGCCGGGCTGACCGGACCCGCCCAGAAGCCGGCGACGGTGAATGCGGTTTCGACGGAGCGTAATGCTGCCTCCCCCGCCGGCCGCTACGCGTCCGCGTACCCGATCCAGGACGGCACCGGCAGGCTGCTCGTGACCTGGAGCCAGTGCCGCGTCGTGGAGGAGCTCCTTTTCGTGCCGTGCACGGAGGAGCGCCTCGCGAACCCGAACGCCGAGCTCGCGCCGCCCCTCTACGGCGTGTGGATCTACGATCCGCGCGACCAGACGCAGCTTCCCGTCGTCCCGCCCGAGGAAGGCTTCATGTACAGCGAAGCCGTGGTGGCGGATCCGCGGCCGGTGCCGCCCGTCATCCTCGACGGGGAGCATGCTTTCGCGCTCGACCCGGACCTCGCGGCCGCGGGCGCAGGCGTCATCGCGATCCGCAGCGTGTACGACTTCGACGGCGGCGCCGTCGCCGATATCGCGGCGCTCGCCGATCCCGCGCAGACCACGGCCGCCGAGCGGCCCGCGCGTTTCCTCCGCATCGTCAAAGCGGTGTCGATTCCCGACGAGGACGTCCTCGATATCGACAATGCCGCTTTCGGTCCGTCACGGCAGCAGGGCATGCGCGAGATCATCGGGTACGCGCCGATCGAGCCGGACGGCTCGGTGATGGTCGAGGTGCCGGCGAACGTCGCGCTGGCCGTCGAGGTGCTCGATGCAGAGGGCCGCCGCCTCACCGCGCGCCACCAGAACTGGCTGCAGGTACGGCCGGGCCAGCTGCTCGCGTGCAACGGTTGCCACGTCGCGGACGGCGGTCTGTCGCACGGCCGCGCCGATGCGTTCGCGGCCGCCTGGGCGGGGGCAACGACCGCCGGGGGGCCGTTCCCGAACAGCGATCCGGCCCTGTTCGTGGGCGAGGTCGGTGAGACGATGGCCGAGGTGCGCGCGCGCTTGAGCTGCGCGACGGATTGCGCGTCGCTCGTGCCTTCCGTCGATCTCGAGTACGCCGACGTCTGGACGGACGAGGCCGCCGCCGGCCGCGCGAAGGATGCGAGCTTCGCCTTGGCCTACCTCGATCTCACGACCCCGGCACCGACGAGCGCGCCCTGCATCCAGCAGTGGACGCCGGGCTGCCGCATCGTGATCAACTACGAGACGCACATCCATCCGCTGTGGAGCGTGCCGCGTCCCGAGCTGGACGACATGGGCAATCCCGTGCTCGACGGCAACGGTATGCCCGTCACGCACGACTGCATCGGATGCCACTCGCCGGTCGACGCGGCGATGGCCCCGCGTGTGCCGGCCGGCCAGCTCGATCTCTCGGACGGCCCGTCGCCGGATGAGCCGCTGCAGTTCAACGCCTATCGCGAGCTTCTGTTCCCGGACAACGAGCAGGTGGTTAATATGGGCGCCCTCCAGGATGTGCTGGTGCAGGTCGGCACGGATCCGGACACCGGCGATCCGATCTTCGACACGGTGGGCGTCGACCCTTCGATGAGCGCGGCGGGGGCGCTCGCTTCTGACGATTTCTTCGCGCCCTTCGAGACGGGCGGCATACACGAGGGCTGGCTCACGCCGGCCGAGTTGCGGCTGATTGCGGAATGGCTGGATGTCGGAGCGCAATATTACAACAACCCCTTCGACGTCCCGGCCAACTGACCTTCTGCTGCGCGCGGCGCTGTTGCTGATCTCTAGCTGGATCGCGGCGGGCACGGCATGGGCGGCGGACGAGCACTACACGGTCACGGTGGCGGACCCGTATCTCGAGTTGCACACCGGGCCGGGCCGCGGCTATCCGCGCTTCCATGCGATCGAGCGCGGCGAGACCATCGAGGTGCTCAAGCGCCGCACCGACTGGTTTCTCGTCAGGGATGCGCGCGGTGTCGAGGGCTGGGTGCATCGCGCGCAGCTGCAGCAGACGCTGCGCCCGGACGGCGCAACCGTCGAGCTTGCCCGCGCGGACCGGCAGGATTACCTCGACTCGCGCTGGGAGGTCGGCATGCTCTCGGGCGACTACGGGGGCGCCAACGTCCTGTCCCTGTACGGTGCGTGGTCGCTCAACCCGAACGTCTCTTTCGAGGTATCCGGTTCACAGATCCTGGGGAATTTCTCGAACGGCTGGGCGGCCAATGTTAACGTCGTGCACGAGACGTGGCCGGAATGGCGGGTGTCGCCGTACTTCACGCTGGGCGCCGGCTATGTCCACACCGAGCCGAAAGCGACGATCGTGCAGGGGGAAGACCGCAGCGACCAGACGGCTCACGTCGGTGCCGGCCTGCGCCTGTACGCGACGCGGCGGTTCATCCTGCGGGCCGAGTACAAGAGCTACGTCGTGTTCACGAGCCGCGACGACAACGAGGAAGTAGAAGAATGGAAAGCCGGTTTCGCGTTCTTTTTCTGACGCCCGCTGTGCTCCTTGCGCTTTCCGGCTGCGCGGCGACCAAGGGACTGTTCGGCATCGGCGACGAGCTGCCCCCGCCCGAGCCGGCGGAGGCCCCGGCGCCGGAGCAGGTCATCGATCCGGAGGTCGTGCGCCGCGACGTCGCCGAGCCGCGGATCGACACCGAGAATTTCGAGGTCGGCGCCTTCGCCGGCATCATGAGCATCGAGGACTTCGGCTCGGATCTCGTCTATGGCGCGCGCCTTGCCTACCACATCACCGAAGGGCTGTTCATGGAGGGGGCGGTCGGGCAGTCGGAGGCCGGCCTCACGAGCTTCGAGGAGCTGTCCGGCGGCGCCCCGATCCTCTCCGACGAGGATCGCAAGTTCACTTACTACAACCTGAGCCTCGGCTACAACCTGCTGCCCGGCGAGGTTTTCCTCGGCGAAGGCAGGGCCTACAACACCAGCCTGTACGTCATCGGCGGAGTCGGCTCGACGCGCTTCGGCGGCGACGACCGCTTCACCGTCAACGTGGGCGCGGGCTACCGCTTCCTGCTCACCGATTCGCTCACCTTGCACCTCGACCTGCGCGACCACCTGTTCGACACGGACCTGCTCGGCAAGAAGAAAACCGTGCACAACATCGAGAGCCATCTCGGCTTCACGGTGTTCTTCTGAGGCGGGGTTCACGGTTCCATGATCGACACCAACGCTAACCTTCTCCTCGCGGGTGCGTGCTGCCACCCCGTAGGAGCCCGCCATGCGGGCGACCCCGATCGTAGGACCACCACGATGCGAAACCGCAAGCTCCTCGTCCTGATCCCGCTCCTCGCCCTGCCGCTGCTCTCGGCCTGCGGCAGCATCGAGCCGTGGGTCAAGCCCTACGAGCGCGACCACCTCGCCGACCCGATCATGGCCCTCGACCGCAACCCGGTGTCGAGCGCCTACATCCAGCACGTCTTCGAGGCGCGCGAGGCTGCACGCGGCGGCGAGGGCGCGGCCGGCGGCGGCTGCGGCTGCAATTAGCGTCCCGGGAGAACGCCGTGAGAGCGCGACGCCTGCGATTCTTTGCCGCCATGCTGCTCCTCGCCGCGAGCGGCGTCGTGCTGCCCGGTGTGCTGCCCGAGGACCGCGCGGACGTGCTCTACCACCTGTACGACGGCGGCGGCGTGCAGATCGACGGACCTTCCGTGCTCGTGCGCAAGCAGGTCGGCAAGAACGTTTCCGTCGTCGGCAACTACTATGTCGACATGGTCAGCTCCGCCTCCATCGACGTCGTGACGACCGCGAGCCCGTATTCCGAGGAACGCAGGCAGTATTCGCTCGGCATGGATTACCTGCACAACAACACGACGCTGTCGTTCGGCTACACGGGCAGCACCGAAAGCGATTTCGACGCGAAGACCTACAACTTCTCCGTCAGCCAGGACATGTTCGGCGACCTCACGACACTGACCCTGAGCTACTCGCTGGGCGACGACGTGGTCGGCCGCTCGGACGACGAAAGCTTCGCGCGCGACAACACGCGTCAGCAGTACGGCATCGGCCTCACGCAAATCCTCACGCGCAACCTGATCGCGACGCTCAATTTCGAGACGATCACGGACGAAGGTTTCCTCAACAACCCGTATCGCTCGGTGCGCTATCTCGACCCGACCTCTCCGATCGGCTACGCCTACGAGCCCGAGCTCTATCCGCACACGCGCACCTCGAACGCGCTGGGACTCCGCGCCCGCTACTACCTGCCGTACCGCGCGGCGCTGCAGGCCGAGTACCGGTATTTCACCGACACCTGGGACATCGACGCGCACACGGCCTCCCTGTCCTACGTGCACCCGATGGGCCCCTGGACCTACACCATCAAGTACCGCTGGTACGACCAGACCGGCGCGCACTTCTTCCGCGACATCTTCACGCGTCCCGAGCAGACGAATTTCCGCGGGCGCGACAAAGAGCTCTCGCCGCTCACCAGCCAGACCCTGAAGCTCGCCGCAAGCTACGAATTTCTGAGCGACGGCTGGAAGTTCATCGACAAGGGCAGCATCAACTTCTCCATCGACCGGCTCGCGGTCGACTACCACGAGTTCCGCGACCTCACCGCCGGCGCGCCGGTCGGCGAGGAGCCCTTCTACTCCCTCGACGCCGACATCTACCAGCTCTACTTCTCCTTCTGGTACTGACCGGCAGGAGCCCGCCACGCGGGCGACCGAACGCGGCCACCTGCCGAAACGAAGGCACGTTGTCACTTAGCATTATTCGTGAACGGCACGGACCCCAACGAGCGGAGCCGCGGCCGGGGGGAGGGACTCCCCCGGCCACGGCTCCGCCCTGCTTGGCGATGGTGCCGTGCGTGAACGATGCTGACGGGACAACGTGCCTCCGTTCGTGGTACGTGCCTTCGTTCGGTCGCGCGCGTGGCGCGCTCCTACAGGGCGGCGCGGGTACAATGGCGCGTCCGGCAGCGAGGGGTGTCATGGGCGGATCGACGGGCAGGGCAGGGCGCGTGCGGATGCAGGCTTCCTGAGCGGGCAGGGAACGATGCTCTGGATCGTTCTTGCAGTCGTGGTGCTCGGTGCGGTCGTTGCGGTCCTGTATAACCGGCTGGTGCGCGACCGCAACCGTGTCGACGGTGCGTGGAGCGACATCGACGTGCAGCTGCAGCGTCGGCACGATCTCATCCCGCCGCTCGTGAAGGCGGTCGACCAGTACGCGAAGTACGAGCGTGCGACGCTCGAGGCCGTCACCGCGCTGCGCGCCGAGGCCATGCGCCTGACGGACGTGGACGCCCTCGGCCGCGCCGAGGAGGAGCTCTCGGGGGGTGTCCGGCGGCTGCTCGCGCTCGCGGAGCAGTACCCCGACCTCAAGGCGAACGAGAACTTCCTCGCGCTCCAGAAAGAGCTGGTCGAGACCGAGGACTACCTCCAGTTCGCCCGCCGCTACTACAACGGCTCCGTCCGCGAGTACAACACGCGCATCGAGAGTGTGCCCGGCAACCTCGTCGCTGCCGCCTTCCGCTTCGTGCCGCGCCCTTTCTTCCAGAAGGCAGCGGACGAGGTCGCGGCGGTGCCGCTGGTCGACATCGGTACTGTCGAATGAGAGCCGCCCTCCTGTGGCTGTTGCTGTCGCTCGCTGCCGGCGCGCTCGCGGACGAGCGGATCGTCGACTACGACAGCAGCGTGCTCGTGCGCGCGGACGGGCGCATCGAGGTCACGGAAACGATCACGGTGCGTGCCGAAGGCGACCGGATCCGGCGCGGCATCTACCGCGATTACCCCACGCAATACCGGGATCGCTTCGGCAACCTCGTCGAGGTGGCGTACGAGCCCGTGTCGGTCGAGCGCGACGGGCAGCCGGAGGCGTTCCACAGCGAGCGCGTATCGAACGGCGTGCGCACCTATTTCGGCTCGGCGGAGCGCCTGCTCGAACCCGGCGAGCACACTTACGTCTACCGCTACCGTGCCGGCCGCATGCTGGGCTTCTTCGCGACCCGCGACGAGCTCTACTGGAACGTGACCGGGCTCGGCTGGGAGTTCCCCATCGATCACGCGTCGGCGACCGTCTCGTTCGATTTCGGCCTGCCGCCCGGATCGCTCGGCGTCGACGCCTTCACCGGCGGCTCCGGCGCGCAGGGCCGGGCGTGGCGCGCGAGCACGGAAGAGGGCCGCGCCGTGATCGAAACGACGGCTCCCCTCGGCCTGCACGAGGGCCTGACGATCGTCGTCGACTGGCCGAAGGGCTACGTCGAGGAGCCGGGCTCGCTCGCCAGGGCCGCCTGGCTCCTGTTCGACAACGTGAACCTGCTCGCCGCCCTCGCGGGTCTCGCGGGGCTCCTCGCGTACTACGTGCCGGTATGGCAGCGGCACGGCCGCGATCCGGAGGAGGGTATCGTCGTCACGCGCTACGAGCCTCCGGAAGGATTCTCACCGGCGTCGCTGCGCTACGTGGAAAAGATGCGCTACGACGACACCGCCATGACCGCCGCCATCATCAATCTCGCGGTCAAGGGCTACCTCAGGATCGACGAGAGCGGCGGCACCCGCTCACTCACCCGCCTGCCGGACGCCTACGGCAGGCCGGCGCTCGCCGTCGGCGAGCAGGCACTGCTCGACGCGCTGTTTGCCGAGGACGACACCGTGGTGCTCGAGCAGGAAAACCACGAGCGCCTCGGCAACGCGCGCGCAAAGCACCGGGCGGCGCTGCGCCGCGATTTCGCCAACCGCTATTTCGTCACCAACGGCGCGATGAACCTGCCGGCCATCGCCATCGCCGTGCTCGCGCTGCTCATCGCCGCCAACGTCGGCAGCGGCATCACGCCCGCCGTCGTGGGCGTGCTGGTCGTCATGGCCGCCGTGATCGTCGTCTTCGTCGTGCTGATGCGGCGCCCGACCGCGCGCGGCCGCAGGCTGCTGGACGAAGCGGCCGGCTTCCGCGATTACCTCGAGATTGCGGAAAAGGACGACCTGAACGCGCGCAACCCGCCCGAAATGACGCCCGCGCTCTTCGAGCGCTACCTGCCTTTCGCGCTCGCCCTCGGCGTGGAGCAGCAATGGTCGGAGAGGTTCGCGACCTACCTCGCCGGTTTGCACGGCAAGGAGGCCGCTCAGTATCATCCGGCCTGGTACGGGGGGACCTGGAGCTCGCGCGACTTTCGCGCCGCCACGTCCGCGGTCACCGCGGGCCTCGGCGCGGCGATCAGCTCGTCCGTGCACCCGCCCGGCTCGTCATCGGGCAGCGGCGGAGGCGGCTTCTCCGGCGGCGGTGGAGGCGGCGGCGGCGGCGGGGGCTGGTGACGCACCGGCCGAAAATCCGTTCGCCGCGGTTGTCAAACGCCCGTCGGGCCGCATATCGGCATTCTGCCGCGGCGCCGCGCAGCCAATCGAGGATCCACAGAGCGTGAACCAATACGTCTACCAGCGACGGCCCGTCGACAACAGCGCGATCCCCACCGTGATCTTCTGGCTCCTGATCGCCAACGGGCTGGTATTCGCGGTGCAGCAGTTCTCGCACCTCGGCATGTTCGCGCTCTGGCCGCTCGGTTCGGGTTTATTCATGCCCTGGCAGGTGCTGAGCTACGGCTTCCTGCACGGCAACGTCTGGCACATCTTCTTCAACATGTTCGCGCTGTGGATGTTCGGACGCGATCTCGAGCGCATCATGGGGGCGAAGCGGTTCCTGATCTATTACCTGACCTGCGTGGTCGGCGCAGCCGTCGTGCAGCTCGTCGTCGCCATGCTCCAGGGCGGCATCTATCCGACCATCGGCGCATCGGGCGGCGTGTTCGGCATCCTGCTCGCCTACGGCATGGCGTTCCCCAACAACACCGTCATGCTGCTGTTCCCGCCGATTCCGATGAAAGCGAAATATTTCGTCATCATCTTCGGGGCGCTCGAGCTGTTCCTCGGGGTCGCGGGCACGGCGCCGGGTGTCGCTCATTTCGCACACCTGGGCGGCATGCTGTTCGGCTGGCTGCTGATTCGCTACTGGCGCCGGCCGCGCACGCGCTGATTCCGTGACGCAGCGCCGGATTCCGCCGGCGACGAATTCCCCTCGCGCGGCATCTGCGCTTTAATCGGCCCGACGGAGAGCGCGGCATGAGACCGCGGGGGGTCCGGGCGACCGGGCATGAGCCCGTCCTGCGGCAAGATCGTATCGCCCGCATGGCGGGCTCCTACGAGAAGAGGCGAGCGATGGAAATGAAGCGCAGGACGTTCCTCGGCGGCATGGCGGCGAGCGGCGCCGTGCTGTCCATGCCGGCGTTCCTCGCGGGATGCGGCATCCAGCCTGCAAGGACGACGGCGGCGCCGGCCCCGGAAAATCCTTTCATGCAGTGGTTCGGCGTCGACCAGCCCACCGTGGCGCGCGTGCTGGCCGAGCTGACGGCAAAAGGCGCCGACGGCGCGGAGCTGTATTTCCAGCACCAGCGAGGCAACTATCTCGGGCTGGAGGACGGCATCGTCAGCCGCGCGTATTCCGAGATCCTGCAAGGCGTGGGGCTGCGTGTAGTCGTCGGCGACCAGACGGGCTACGCGTTCACCGAGGACCTGACGCTGCCGTCGATGCTCGCCGCTGCGCGGACCGCGGCGGCGGTCGCAAACGGCGGGCAGGTAGTGCCCCCGCAGTCCTTCAATCCCGGGCAGAGCGGGAACCTGTACAGCACGACGGTGCCGTGGGAGGACGTCGGCGTCGAGCAGAAGCTGCCGATCGTGCAGCGCGTGGACCGCCGCGCGCGCGCCGCCGATCCCGCCGTGCAGAAGGTGTCCGTGTACTGGGCGGACGTCGACGAGCGCGTCATGATCGCGACGCTCGACGGCCGGCTCGTCACCGATCACCGGCCGATGACCCGCCTGAGCGTGCAGGTGACCGCGAAGCGCGGCGATGCGACGCAGAGCGGCTTTTCGAACATCGCCGCGCGCGCGGACTTCGGCTGGTACACCGACGAGCGCGTCGACCGCATGGTGCAGGAAGCGGTCGATCGCACGCTGGTCCTGTTCGAGGCCGTGCGCCCGCCGGCCGGGGAAATGCCGGTGATCCTCGCGGCCGGCGCGAGCGGCATCCTCCTGCACGAGGCCATCGGCCACGGCATGGAGGCGGACTTCAACCGCAAGCGCACGAGCATCTATTCCGACAAGCTCGGCAAAAAGGTAGCGGAGCCGTTCGTCACCGTCGTGGACCAGGCGACGATTCCGGGCGAGCGCGGCGCGCTGAACTACGACGACGAGGGCAACGCCTGCGGGCGGACCGTGCTGGTCGAGAACGGCATCCTGCGATCGTATCTGCACGATTCGATCAGCGCCCGCCAGTACCAGGTTACATCGACCGGCTCCGGACGCCGCGAGTCCTACCGGTTCGCGCCGATGCCGCGCATGACGTGCACGTTCATGGAAGCGGGCCCGCATACGAAGGAGGAGATCGTCGCGGCCGTCGATCGCGGCATCGTCGCGGAGACCTTCACGAACGGGCAGGTGCAGATCGGCGCCGGCGACTACACCTTCTACGTCAAGAACGGCTGGCTCGTGGAGGGCGGCAAGATCACCGCACCGATCAAGGACGTGAACATCATCGGCAACGGGCCCGAGTCGCTCGCGCGGATCACGATGGTCGCCGACGACGCGCGCCTCGATACCGGCGGCTGGACCTGCGGCAAGAACGGGCAGCGCGTGCCGGTCTCGCAGGGAATCCCGACCGTGCTCGTGTCGCGCATGACGGTGGGAGGCGAAAATGCAGCCTGACGCCGCCGCCCGCGCCGCCGACGCGGTGCAGATGGCGCTCGACTCCGGGGCGGCCGATGCATTCGCGGTCGAGAACGAGAGCCGCGACGTGGAATTCAGCTACCGCGACGGCGCACTGGAGAAAGTCAAGGACGCGATCTCACGCAACATCACGCTCGAGCTGTACGTTGCCGGCCGCTACTCGGCGCACACCACTACCGATCTCGCGCCGGACCGGCTGCGGGACTTCGTCCGCGAAGCGATCGCGCTGACGCGGGCGCTCGAACCCGACGAATACCGGAAGATCACGCCGCGCGAGCTGTTCGCCGGCCGCCCGCAAACGGATCTCGACCTGCTGGACCCCGGCGTCGCGGCGCTCGATCGCGAGCAGCGGCTCGCCTGGTGCGGCGCGCTGGACGACGCGGCACGCACGGACGCGCGGGTGATTTCCGCCACGGCCGGCATCTACGACGGGACCGTCGCGTCGTCGGCGGCGAGCAGCAACGGCTTCAGCGGCAGCCGGCACTCGACCTACTGCTGGCTCGGCTCCGAGGTCACGCTGAAGGACCGCGGCGACCGGCGCGCCGAGGATTCATTCTATGCCGGGTGCACGCACATCGAGGATCTGCCGGCGGCGAAGGGCATCGGCGAAACGGCGCTCGGGCGGGCGATCGCGCGGCTGGATGCGGCCAAGGGGCCGACCGGCCGCCTGACGATGGTCGTGGATGCGCGTGCCGCCTCCTCGCTGGTCGGCCGCCTGCTGGCTTCCGCGAATGCGTACGCGGTGCAGCAGGGCCGTTCCTTCTGGGGCACGCGGCTCGGCCAGCGCGCTTTCAGCGAGAAGCTCGAGATCGTGGACGATCCGCTGATCCCGCGCGGGCTCGCCTCGCGCTTGTACGATGCCGAAGGCATCGCCGCGAAGGTGCTGCCGATCGTGACGGGCGGCGTGATCGAGAACCTGTACGTCGATACCTATTACGGGCGCAAGGCCGACATGGAGCCGACCACCGGGAGCCCGTCCAACGTGCGCGTCGGCACCGGCACGCAGTCGCTCGCCGGGCTGCTCGAGGAAGCGGGCGAGGGCGTGTACGTGACGTCCTGGCTCGGCGGTAACGCGGACGGCACGACCGGCGATTTCTCGCTCGGGTTGCGCGGCCACCTGATCGAGAACGGTGCGATCGGCCGGCCGGTCGGCGAGATGAACGTTACCGGCAACCTGCGCACGCTCTTCGCGCGGCTCGAGGCGGTGGGCAACGACCCGTACCCGTACGCGACGATCCTCGCGCCGTCGCTCCTGTTCTCCGGAGTCGATTTCTCCGGCGCGTGATCGTCAGCCCTGCATGTCCTGCAGGAAGTTGAGCAGGTCGTCGGCGTGCTCCTCCTCGACCGCGAGGATGTCCTCCATCATCCTGCGCGTCGTGGGGTCGTTGTCGCCGAGCCACTTGATGATTTCGGTGTACGACTCGATCGCGACGCGCTCGGCGACCAGGTCTTCCTTCACCATGTCGAGCAGCCCCAGCGAATCGTCGTACTCGCTGTGGCTGCGCAGCGCCAGGCCGTCCGGATCGAAGTTGGGCTCGCCCTGCAGTTGGGTGATGCGCATCGCGATCTGGTCGGCGTGTTGCTGCTCCTCGTTGGCATGCGCGAGAAATTCGTCGGCGACCGGCCCGGCGTCGAGGCCCTGGGCCGTGTAATAGTGCCGCCGGTAGCGCAGGACGCAGACGAGCTCGGTGGCGAGCGCTCCGTTCAGCACCTCCACCACCCGATCCCGGTCGGCGCCGTAGGCGCTCGTGATCGGCCCCTGCTCGATCGATTCCCTGGCGCGCTGCCTGAGCGTCTTGATGTCGGTGAGAAATGGCTCGGTCATGATTGCCCCTTGTTGCGAAATCGCCTGGTCGTGACGTCCTCGATGTCACGCGTCACAGGAAGCGTAGCACTATTTTCCGGGGGCGCGGTGTTGAAGTGGCAACGAATGTTCGGGAAACTGGCCGTGAACAGGTCGATCGGCCGCGCGCGCCGCGCAGGAGGAACGATGATGAACGACGGGCCGGGGCCGGACTGGAACCCTGGCGACGCTTCCGTGCTCCGCGACCAGCCCGCTGCCTATGACGAGATGCGGCGCCGTTGTCCGGTCGCGCACAGCGAGCAGCTCGGCTGGTCCGTGTTTCGCCACGAGGACGTCACGCGCGTCCTCCTGGATCACGAGACGTTCAGCAACCGGGTCTCCCGGCATCGCTCCGTGCCGAACGGCATGGATCCTCCCGAGCACACGGCATACCGGCGCGCCATCGAGCCGTATTTCACCGCCGGGCGCCTGCGCCGGTTCGAGCCGGTCTGCCGCGGCATCGCGTCCCGGCTGCTCGAGCCGTTGATCGGTGACGCAACGTGCGAGTGCGTCGAGGAGCTCGCGGTGCCGTATGCGTTGCAGTGCCAGTGCGAATTCCTCGGCTGGCCCGCATCGCTCGCAGAATCGATACGCCACTGGACGCGCCGGAATCACGACGCCACGCGCGCCGGGCACCGTGCGACCCTGGTGGAGGTGGCGGCCGAGTTCAGGGCCAACGTCGACGAGCTGCTGCGGGCGAGACGCGAGGCCGGTACGCCGCCCCGCGAGGACGTGATCGACGGGTTGCTCGCGACGCGGATCGAAGGCAGGCCCCTGACCGACGAGGAGATCACCAGCATCCTGCGCAACTGGACCATGGGCGAGCTGGGTAGCCTGGCATCGTCCATCGGCACCCTGGCCGGTCACCTGGCGGTCGACCAGGACCTGCAGGCGCGGCTGCGTGCCGAGCCTGCGCTCCTGCCGGCGGCCATCGACGAGATCCTGAGGATCTCGGGCCCTTTGATCCTGAACCGGCGAGTCGCGACCCGGGACGTGGAGCTCGGCGGCCGCCGCATTGCGGCCGGCGAACGCCTGTCCTTGATGTGGATCGGCGCGAACCGCGACGAGACGGTGTTCGAGGATCCCGGGCAGGTGCGGCTCGATCGCGATCCCGCCGCGAACCTGCTGTACGGGGCCGGCATCCATGTCTGCCCCGGGGCACCGCTCGCGCGGCTCGAATTGCGGGTGGCGATGGAGGAGCTGCTGCGGCGAACCCGGCGCATCGAGCTCGGCCCGGACGAAACCCCGCGCAAAGCCGTGTTCCCCGCGAACGGCTGGGAATCGCTGCCGCTGCGCCTCACCTGATCGTCTTACGCCGAACCCGGAGCAGCCCGGACGCGGCGGGCCGCGGCGCCGTCAGCCCAGGCTCGCGCGGACCCGCTCCAGCCGCTGCCTGACTGCCTTCGCAAGCACGCCGATTTCCGGATTCTCGACGAGCCTCAGCACCGCCTCCGGATCCATGAAGCCGACCGTCACCGAGCCGTCGTCCTCTTCGCGCACGACGACGTTGCACGGCAGCAGCATCCCGATGTCCGGGTCGGCCTCGATGGCGCGATGCGCGAGGGGAGGGTTGCAGGCGCCGAGGATCTTGTATGGCCGCCGTTCGACGCCCAGCTTCTCCTTCAGGGTCTGCCGGACGTCGATCTCGGTCAGCACGCCGAAGCCTTCGGCCCGCAGGGCATCGGTGACGTTCCGCACGGCCGCATCGAACGGCTCGCGCACGGTGGTGGAGAATCCGTAGCTCATTTTTTCAGCTCCTGCAAACAATCGGCCATCGGGTATCCCGCAGTCGTGTGTGCGGCAATTCCCGTGCCAGCGCCTCGCGCCGCTTTAGGGAATCGACGCCGCGCGCCTGCCGAACGAGTAGTACAACACCGGGATCACGACCAGGGTCAGCAGCGTCGAAATGGCAATGCCGAAGATGAGTGACACCGCGAGACCGCTGAAGATCGGATCGTCGAGGATGAAGAACGCGCCGAGCATGGCGGCGAGCGCGGTCAATGCGATCGGCTTCGCGCGCACCGCGGCCGACCGGATCACCGCTTCCTCGAACGGTGTGCCCGCCGCGGTCTCGTGGCGTATGAAATCGACCAGCAGGATGGAGTTGCGCACGATGATGCCGGCGAGCGCGATCATGCCGATCATCGACGTCGCCGTGAACTCCTTGCCGAGCAGCGCGTGCCCGGGAAGCACGCCGATGATCGTCAGCGGGATAGGCGCCATGATGATCAGCGGCACGGCATACGAGCGGAACTGGCCGACGACCAGCAGGTAGATCAGGATCAGGCCGACCGAATACGCGAGGCCCATGTCACGGAAGGTCTCGTACGTGATTTCCCATTCGCCGTTCCACTTGATCGCATAGTCGTAGGGATTTTCCGGCTGGCGGACGAAGTACTGGTCGACCCGGGTCCCCGCGTCGCCGTCGGCGATCTGCGCGGCCAGGGAGAACATGCCGTAGAGCGGGCTGTCGAGGCGCCCTGCCATGTCGCCGGTGACGTAGACGACCGGCAGCAGGTCCTTGTGGTGGATCGTCGGTTCCCACTGCGATTCCGAGACGGTGACGATCTCGGACAGCGGCACCAGGTTGCCGTCCCGTCCCGCCACGCGCAGCATCAACAGGCTGTCGAGGTCGGCCTTGTCGGCCACCGGCAGCTCGAGCCTGACCGGCACGGGATTGCGGGAATGGCCGTCGTGCAGGTACACGACGTCCTCGCCGTCCAGCGCCGTGTCGAGCGCCGCGGCGACGCTCGCCTGCGACACGCCGAGCAGGGCGGCCTTCTGCCGGTCGACCTCGACGAGGACCCTCCGGGCCGGCGCCTCGACGCTGGTATCGGTGTCGACGATGTCCGCCGTCCCGCGGAAAAGATCGTGAAGGGCGCCCGCGAGGCGTCGCCGGCCGGCGTCGTCGGGCCCGTAGACCTCGGCGACGAGCGGCGCCTGCACCGGCGGGCCCGGCGGCACTTCGACGACCTTGACCGACGCACCGTAGCGTTCGCCGATCTCGACGAGCGCCGGGCGCACGGCGAGCGCGATGTCGTGGCTCTGCAGGTCGCGCTCGGTGCGATCGACGAGGTTCACCTGGATGTCGCCGACGTTCGCGCCTTCGCGCAGGTAATACTGCCGCACGAGGCCGTTGAAGTTGATCGGCGCGGCGGTGCCCGCGTAGACCTGGAAGTCGGTCACCTCAGGCCGCGTGCGCAGCCAGGCCGCCATCTCCGAAAGGACACGCGCCGTCTGTTCGACCGTGGTGCCCTCCGGCATGTCGACGACGACCTGGAACTCCGACTTGTTGTCGAAGGGCAGCATTTTCATGACCACCCAGGTGAAGCCTACGAGGCTGACGGCCGCGAGGATCGCCGCCGCCACGCCCCCGTACAGCCGGCGGCGATGCCGCCGCGCCTTGCGGTCGGTCCCGAGGAAGGGGCCGATCGCCGCGCGCGACAGCCGCTCCATGCGGGCCGGATCGAACAGCGAGTTGCCCTTCGCTGCCGCGCCGGATCCACCCTCTGCCGCGTGGCGCCGCAGCAGCTTCAGGCTCGCCCACGGCGTGAACACGAGCGCCACGGCGAGCGACAGCAGCATGCCGGTGCTCGCGTTGATGGGGATCGGGCTCATGTACGGCCCCATCAGGCCGCTCACGAAGGCCATCGGCAGCAGCGCCGCAATCACGGTGAACGTCGCGAGAATGGTCGGGCCGCCGACCTCGGCGACGGCCGGCGGAATGGCCTCGCGCAGGCTCCTGCCGCCGAGTGCCATGTGCCGGTGGATGTTCTCGACGACCACGATCGCGTCGTCCACGAGGATGCCGATGGAGAAGATCAGCGCGAACAGCGACACGCGGTTGATCGTGAAGCCCCAGGCCCAGGACGCGAACAGCGTCAGCAGCAGCGTGATCACCACCGCCGCGCCGATGATCATGGCCTCGCGCCAGCCGAGCGCGACGATCACCAGCACGATGACGGAAGCCGTGGCGAACACGAGCTTGTGAATGAGCTGCTGTGCCTTGTCGTTCGCCGTCTGCCCGTAATTGCGGGTGACGGTCGTCTCCACGCCCGCGGGTATGTACGTCCCGCGGAGCTCCGCGATGCGGGCGATGACGGCGTCCGCGATCTCCGACGCATTCGTGCCCGGCTTCTTCGCCACCGCGAGCGTGACGGCCGGCGCGTCGATTCCCGGTTCGCGACCGATCGCATGCGCCGCCGCGCCCGTTCCGAACCAGGCGAACCGCTCGGGCTGGTCCGGGCCGGTGACGACGTCCGCGACGTCGTCAAGGTATACCGCCCGGCCGTCGCGGACACTGACGACCAGCTCGGCCACGTCCTCGGCGTTCCCGAAAAACGTCCCGGCCGTCACCGGCGTGGTGGTGTTGTCCGCGACGATCGCGCCGGCGTGGGTGACGACGTTGCCGGCGGTCAGCGCCTGGCGGAGCGCGTCGAGGGATAACCCATAGGCCGCGAGCCGTTGCGGATCGAGAAGCACGTGGACGACGCGGTCCGGGGCGCCGACGGTGTAGACGTCACGCGTGCCGGGCACGCGCTTGATCTCGGCCTCGATGGAATGCGCGATGCGCGCGAGGTCGTGCGCGCCGCGCTCCGGATCCTCCGTCCACAGCGTCAGCGAGACGATCGGCACGTCGTCGATGCCCATCGGCTTGACGAGCGGCGGCAGGACGCCGATGCCCGGCGGAAGATAGTCCTGGTTGGAGTAGACGGCGTTGTACAGGCGGACGATCGCTTCGGTGCGCGGCTCGCCGACCTCGAACTGCACGGTCAGCACCGCCATTCCCGGCCGCGACATGGAGTATGTGTGCTCGACGCCCTCGATCTCCGCGAGCACCTGCTCGAGCGGCACCGCCACGACGTTCTCGACCTCCGCCGAGCTCGCGCCGGGGAAGGGTACGAAGACGTTCGCGAAGGTGACGTCGATCTGCGGCTCTTCCTCGCGCGGCGTGACGAGCACGGCAAAAAGGCCGAGCAGCACGCCCGCAATCGCGAGCAGCGGCGTGATTTTCGAGTCCTGGAACCGCCGCGCGACGCCCCCGGAGAAGCCGAGCCTGCCGGGCGCGTCCGGCCGCCGCGTGTCGCTGCCGGTGCTCATCCCCCCTCCGCGGTCCCGCCTTCCTTCAGGTAGATGCCCGCCTGCACCGGATCGATCGCGACCCGCTCACCCGCCTCGAGCCCGGCCAGCACCTCGAAGTCGTTGCCGTAGCGGCGGCCGAGCCGGACCTGGCGCAGCATCACCCGCTCGCCCTCGACGACGTAGACCGCGGACAGCTCGCTGCGCCTCACGACGGCCGCCGCGGGCACGAGCAGGCGCCGCGTCTCGCCCACGACGAAGCTCACCTTGACGAACATCCCCGGGAAGAGCTCCGCGCTGCCGGCGCTCAGGTTCACCCGCACCCGGAACGTGTTCGTGACGGGATCGGCCACCGGCGAAAACGTCAGGTCCCCGGCCGCGATGCGCTCGTCCCCTGCGTACACGAATGCGCGCCCGATCTCGCGGACCGGCCGGAACATGCTCTGCGGCACGTCGACGTTGACGCGCAGTGACTGGAGCGACAGGCCGCTCATCAGGGCCTGTCCCGGCCTCACGAGCTCACCCACCTCGACGTGGCGCTCGGAGACGATGCCGGCATAGGGCGCACGCACTTCGGTGTAAGCGAGCTGCTCCTCGGCCGTCGCGACGGCGGATCGCGCGGCCTCCAGCCGTGCAGCGGTGGCATCGCGGTTGGCCTGCGCCTGCTCGAAGCGCGCACGGGACACGGTCTCGTTCCGAAACATCGCCGCGACTCGCTCGTATTCCTGCTCCGCCTCGCTGAATCGCGCTTCGGCCTCCTCCAGCGCGGCCCTCGCCTGGCGCAGTGCCGCCTGCTGCTCGACGTCGGTGAAGCGCATGATCACTGCACCCGCCTCGACGAAGTCGTTGACGTCGTACAGGATCCCGGCGACGCGCCCCGAGGTCTGCGCCGACACCGTCGCGCGGTTCACGGCCTCGACCGTGCCGTCGAACACCCGCTCCCGCGGCGCGGCCTCGTAGCGGGCCTCCGCGGCAGGGAACGGCAGCCCGGCGGCCGCGATGCCGCCGGCGAGCAAAGCGGCGGCGCCGACGCCGGCGGCTTTGCGGATGCGCACCAGGAAACGAGCGTGATTCATCGTGCCGGAGCCTCGTCGGGAACCTTCACAGCAGCCCGACCGCGTACGCGAGCCGGTAACGGGCGAGCGCCAGGTCGTAGCGGGCGGTATCGTAGTTGTGCAGGCTCGTGCTGCGCAGCACTTCCGCATCGAGCACCTCGCTGTTCGCGCCCTCGCCGTTGCGATAGCGATCGCGCGCGACCCGCAGGTTTTCCTCGGCCTGCGCGAGCGCGCGTTGCGTGACGGCGATGCGGCGTTCGGCCTCCTCGCGGGCAAGCCAGGCCTGGCGCACGTCCAGCGCGATCATCGACTCCAGGTCCCGGCGCTGGCGCCGCAACGCCTCGGATTGCAACGACAGCGCACTCGCGCGCTGACGTGCGCGGCCGCCGTCGAACAGGCTCCACTGCACACCGATGCCGATCATCCAGTAGTCGTCCGCGGCAAGGAACTCGTTTTCGAGCCAGCGGTAACCGCCGGTCAGCGCAAGCTGCGGGCGGGCGGCCGCGGCAGCCGATTCGGCCTGCGCGGAGAGCGCTTCCGCCGCCGACTCCAACTCCCCCGGCTCGTCGCGCTCGAGGAGCGCGAGGCCGGTCAGCGCCTCGAGCCCCTGCCGCCCGAGCCGGGGATCGACCTCAGGCAGCCCGGGCTCTAGCTTGAAGCGCGCATCCAGCGCCCGGCCGAGCGCCCGGTTGTAGGCGGCCCGTGCGACGTCCAGCGTGTTCCCCGCCTGCAGCCGGCGCTGCTCCGCATCGGCGAGCGACACCGAGGCCGCCAGGTAGTCGTTGCGGGGCACGCTGCCGGCCCGGTACATGTCCTCCACCTCGCGCACGTGCCCGGCCAGGCTCACGACGCTGCGGTCCGCGACGTGGACGGCGCTGTCCGCGCGCAGGATCGCGATGTAGCGCTCCGCAACCGCGAGCTTGACGTGCCGGGCCAGCGCTTCGGCGGCGCGCCGCTCCGCCTCGACGCCGGCCCGTGCGGCGTCGATTCCGGCGCCGGTCATGCCCGAGGTGTAAAGGGGCAGCGTCAGCGTCGCGTCGGCCGTTTTCAAGGTCGATCCGTCGAGCAGCGGCATCTCGAGCGGCAGGCCCGCGCCCGAGAAATCGAAGGCCGGCACGCTGTCGAGCTCGAGGACGCTCGCCGTCGCCGCGAGGCGGGGCCGGCGTTCTGCCCTCGCCGCGGCGAGTCCGGCTTCCGCGGCGGCAATCCGGCTCGAGGCCGCGGCCAGCGACAGGTCCTGCTCCAGCGCGATCCGCCAGGCGTCGTCCAGCGTCTCGCTCCGCGCCGCCGCCGCGGCGAGCGCCAGGGCGACGACGAGGCCGTTACGCCCGGCGGCGGTCCGCCGGCATGCTGCGTCGCCGCCGAGCCAGGCCGGGGTCATGGCTGCGAATCCCGCGCCTCGAGCCGTTCGATGCCGAGCGCTTTCAGCACGTAGCGCTCGTAAACGGTCTCGGAGGTGGCATGCCGAACCTTGCGCAGGAAGTACTTTTCGAACGCGACCTTCGCGAGGTGCACCCACTTGCCCTTCTTCGCCCAGGTCACGTTGCGCGGCGGCATCTGCGGCAGCGCGACGAACGCGATGCCCGTGTCGCCCATGTCGGCGAGGCAGATGGCGTTCCAGGTGGCCTTCGCCGTCCCCTTCCTGCCTTCGAGGTCCGCCGCGATGTTCTCGACGATGGCGGCCACCATCGACTCGATCATGTAGCCCGTTTTCGGCGCGCCGGTCGGCACGGGCGTCGTCTCGACCGGCCGCAGCGCGACGCCGACTCCGGCCGCATAGATGTTGGGGTAGCGCGTGCTGCGCTGATGCTCGTCGATCAGCACGAAGCCGCGGGGATTGCAGAGGCCCTCGACATCCCTGACCGCGGCGACGCCACGAAACGCCGGCAACAGCATGGCGAAGCGGTGCTCGAGGCTCTTCGACTCCACGACGTTGGCGCGCTCGTCGTGCACCGTTACGTTCACGTGCGCGTCATCCACAGAGTCGACTTTCGCATTCGTGATCCACCGGATGTGCCGTTGCCGGAACTCCGATTCCAACAGGCCCTTGGAGTCGCCCACGCCGCCCAGGCCCATGTGCCCGATGTACGGCTCGCTGGTTACGAATGTCATCGGCACTTTGTTCCGGATGCGCCGCTTGCGCAAGTCCTTGTCGAGGATCAGCGCGAACTCGTAAGCCGGCCCGAAGCAGCTGGCCCCCTGCACGGCGCCGACGACGATCGGGCCGGGGTCCGACACGAATTGCAGGTACTTCTCCCACGCCGCTTCCGCGTGCTCGAGCGTGCAGATCGAGACCGTGTTCCCGGCTTCCGGACCGAATCCCGGGATCTCGTCGAATGCCAGCTCGGGACCGGTGGCCAGCACCAGGTAGTCGTATCCGAGCGTGCGGCCCTCGCTCAACGTGAGCTCGTTTCGCTCCGGGTCGAGGCGGGTCGCCGTCCCGGGCTCGAACTCGATGCCGGCGCGGACCAGCTGCGCCCCGAGTTCGGCCGTGACCTCCGCTTTCTCGCGCCAGCCGACCGCGACCCACGGGTTCGACGGGACGAACCGGAAGGACGCATCCGGGTTGACCAGGATTATCCGGTGGGCCTTTCCCAGCGCGTGCCGCAGCTCGAAAGAGGCCGACGTGCCGGCGATGCCGGCGCCGAGGACGACGATGTCGCTCATGGCGATACCTCCCTACTGGTGATGGGCAAGCTCCGCTTCGCTCCGCAATCCCAGCCGTCGCATCACGATCGCGGCGGGACAAAAGCCGGTGAATGCCTGCTGAAAGAGATTGGCGCCGACGAAGACCGTCAGCCACACGAACCCGGGGTGGACCCACCAGGTCAGCGCGACCGACAGCAGCACCATGAAGCCGGCGAACGCTTCTACGGCCCGCTCCAGCGAGAACCGCCTCTTTCCGGCGTCCGGTGTCGTTGCTGCAATGCTCATTCCGTGTACCTCCATTATCACAGCGCGAATCAGCGCGGCTCCCAAGGCCGCATTGCGTATTATATTAGTATTTGCTAATTTAGCAATGGATGATTTAAGGTTGCAAGCCCAGCATAAGATGGGCAGGGAGAAACGGCAGTGGGAGATGTACGTACGTCGGCGGAAGGGCGGCGAGCGGTTCCCGCGTTGACCAAGGGTGAGCTCGAGCGCCTGCGCCGCCGGGCGGGCGAAGCCGCGGCGCTGTTGAAGGCGCTGTCGAACGAGAAGCGCTTGCTGATCCTGTGCACGCTCGCGGGCGGTGAGCTCTCCGTCTCGGAGCTGAACGCCCGGATCCCGATGAGCCAGTCCGCGCTGTCCCAGCAGCTTTCCGTGCTGCGGCGCGAGGGCCTCGTGCGGACGCGCCGCGAGGCGCAGACGATCTACTATTCCGTCGCTCCCAGCAACGCGGCGCAGATCATCGAGGTCCTGCGCCGCCTCTATTGCGGCGGGAAGGGCAGGTAGCCACGATTCGCGGCGCTGGACCCTAGCCTGAATTATTCATGAGCATGAAAGAAAGAAGGTCTTCAATGTGGTAGA